>JBAURN010000242.1:0-4737 GCA_049581225.1 Solirubrobacteraceae bacterium | reverse complement strand
ACGTGGGACCGTGTGCGGCGAGCATCGCCAGGCCCGAGCGTCCGCCCGGCCCGAGCACGCGCTTGTCGGCTTCGATCGCGCCCACCACCTTCTCGGCCCACTGCGCCGGCGGAACCCGGTCCCAGCCAGAAGTGTCCATGTGGCGTCCATAGACCTCGTCGGTGTCCTTCAGCATGTCGGTCGCCACCCCGGGTGTGACGAGGTGCATGGCGTGCACGCCGGTCCCGCGCAGCTCGCGACGCAGCGATTCGGTGAAGCCCACGATGCCCGACTTCGAAGCGGCGTAGGTGCTCGCCGCGGGGAAGTGGGCATAGCCACTGATGGACGCGTTGTTGACGATCGTTCCCTCCCGCCGGGCGAGCATCCCGGGAAGCACCCGCCGCGTCAGGTCGATGACCCCGACCAGGTTCACCTGGAACATGGCGTATATGTCCTCGATCGACTGCTCCTCAAGCAGCCCGCCGGTCATCAGCCCCGCGTTGTTGAGAAGCAGGTCGACCCTGCCGATCTCATCCCCGAGCTCCACGCAGGATCGCTCGATGCTCGCTTGCGAGGACAGGTCGACGTGGACGCCGCGAAGCTCCCCTGCCGCACCGGCCGGGATGGCAAGCGCCTGGAACCCCTCGACATCGCGCACCCCCGCCAGTATCGATCGCATGGGCAGTCGCGAGAGTCGCTCGACGAGCGCGCGGCCGATACCTCGGTTGGCTCCGGTCACGAGCGCCGTCTTGCCGGTCAGATCCACACTCCCACACTAGGCGGTCCCGTCCTCGGCGCGAGACCACCGCAAGCACCTCCTCGCCACGTTGGCGGGTCCACCGGCTGTGGCTTGCCAAGATGGGCGAGTGAGCACCGCCTCGCAGGAGCGCACCCCCCGCCTCACCGCAGTCATGCGCGAAGGCGAGCGCGTCACACCCCTGGAGCTGTTCTTCGACCTGGTGTTCGTGCTGGCCTTGACCCAATGCACAACGCTGATCGCGCGCTCGCCCACCTGGATCGGACTGCTCAAAGGCGTGCTCGCGCTCGGGATGCTGTGGTGGGCGTGGACCGGATACGCGTGGCTGACGAGCGTCGTCGACCCCGAGGAGGGCAGCGTGCGCCTGGTGATCTTCACGGCGATGGCGGCCATGCTCGTGGCGGCTCTGTGCGTGCCCGGCGCGTTCGCAAGCGAGGCGCTGCTGTTCGCATGTGCCTATGCGGTCGTGCGCGGCGCCCACATCGCGCTGTTCACGATCGCAAGCCGCGAGGACCCGGCGCTCAGACATTCCGTCGCCGGCCTCGCGTACAGCACCGCGATCGCGGCGGGGCTGCTGTTCGTCGCGGCAGCCACGAGCGGTGCGCTGCAGCTCGGACTGTGGGGTGTGGCGCTGGTGCTCGACATGGGTGGTCCGTTCCTGTTCGGCGCCGATGGCTGGAAGCTCGTGCCCGGCCACTTCGCCGAGCGTCACGGCCTGATCGTGCTGATCGCTCTCGGTGAGTCGATCGTTGCGCTTGGCGTCGGTGCGCGCACGGTGATCGACACCGACATCGTGCTTGCCGCCGTGCTCGGTGTGATCGTCGCCGCGACGTTGTGGTGGGTGTACTTCGACGTGACCGCGCTTGTTGCCGAGCGGCGTCTGGCAAACACCGAGGAAGGACGCGAGCGCAACGAGATGGCGCGCGACTCCTATTCCTACCTGCACTTCCCGATGGTCGCCGGCATCGCTTTGCTCGCCGTCGGCTTCAAGGTGACGATCGAGCACGATGGCAACGATCCGTTGAAGCTTGTGCCCACGGTTGCGCTGCTCGGTGGCGGCGCCGCATATCTGCTCGCGCACGTCGCCTTCCGCCTGCGCAACATCCGCTCGCTCAGCGTCCGGCGGCTGGTGTGTGCGCTCGTGCTGCTGGCCCTCATCCCGATCACGCTGGCGCTGAAAACCTCCTCGCTCCTGACACTGGCGATCCTCGCCGCGGTGTTGACTCTCCTGATCGTCTACGAGGTGACCCGCTACGCGGACATGCGCGAGCGGGTCCGCCATCAAGGTTCTCCTAGAAGTAGTACTCCTTAGCAATCAGCCCCGCCAACACCCCGTAGCCCAAGTCCGTCGGGTGAATGTCTTCCGGTGTTTTGCACATGTTCGTCAACAGGCAGATCGTCGGTTCTTCAAGCGCGCCCGGCGGGTTGAAGATCGGCAGTGGATCGGCAAAGCGAGCGCCCACGGCTGACGCGACTTTTTCCATGACTTCGTTGAGCTGAGCCGTCAGCGCGTTACCTCCGGGCAGCTTTTCGCCGAACGGGTTGTACAGGCCGAGCACGATGATCGTGGCGTGCGGGTCGGCTCCGCGCAGGTCGGCCAGGATCAGGCCGAGGTTCGCGGCTATGTGGGCAAACAAAGCCGGGGCTTCTTTGATGACGCATTCCACTTTCTTTTCACACGTGTGCTCGATCACACCGAGCGCATCGTTGGCGCCGATGTCCAGCGTGATCGGATTTGTGTTGGGGTTGGCCTGCAGGTAGGTGAGCGCGTCAGACAGCTGGGAACTCGTCGGCCCGCCCACATATGGGTGGTGCAGGGGATAGGCCAGCTGATATTCGCACGGTCCCTTGATGAACGATTCGGTTGTCTCGCCAGGGCAGCCGTCGTTGATGACTTCGAGCTTTGGGTTGCCCAATTTCAGGAGGTGGGCAAAGTCGTCCACATAGCCGGTGTTGTATGCCGAGGCGGGCTCGCTCGGCAACAGGCTTTCGAACTTCGCCTGCGAATAGCCGAAGGCAAGCGAGTCGCCGAGCGCCAGGTAGCTGGACTGCCGGCTGGAGCCGGGGCCGTGGCCGATCCCCGGATGACCAGACGCGGGACCCCCTTTACCCACCACATGGTGGATACGCCCTCTCTGGTAGCCGGCGTGGCGCGCTCCGTGCGCTCCCTGGGACGCACCGGCCGCCGAGGCCAGCCCCATCGTTGCGAAGATCGCCGCGAGCACGGCGATACACGCGTGCGAGCGGACGTAGAATCGAAGCCGACTGACCATCTCTGCCTCCCTGCTACATGGCTTTGCCGGGTAGGCGATCCCCGCGCCCGCCCCGGACCGATCTAGCAGTGCTACCCGGGCGGATGCGCGATCAAACGAATATGAGTCTTTTTGTCAACCAGCCGACGTCAGGCGAGCGCGGCGACCCTCTCTTGGGCAACCGCCGCCGGCTCTGACTTGGGGGTCTCTTCAGGCCGGGCTCGCAAGATCACTTCGCAACCACGCGCTGGGCTGATCGTGATCGAGCGTCGCCGGGCGCTCTCGGCGCGATCGCCGACCGGCAGCACGAGGTTGCGCCCAAGGAGCTCTCGCAGCACGATCTTCATCTCGAGCATCGCGAAACTCGCGCCGAGGCAGCGGCGGCGGCCACCGCCGAATGGCAGCCACGTGTACGTGCCCGGCGCTTTGCCGCCCTCGCTCTCAAGGAACCGCTCGGGACAGAAGGCATTTGCCTGGGGATAGATGTCGGGGTCGTGGTGCACGAGGTAGGCGCTTGCGATCAGCACCACGCCTGGCGGGTAGCTGACGCCGCCGATCTCCACCCGTTGCTTGACCAGGCGCGGCTCGGCGTTCATCAACACCGGGCGCATCCGCATGATCTCGTGGATCGTGGCGGTCAGATAGGGGCTGTCCGGATCGTCGTCGAGCTCGCTCGCCAGGCGCCTCGCCACCCTCGGGCTGCGCGCCAGCAGCTCAAAGCCCCAGGCCAGCTGCGAAGCCGTCGTCTCGTGGCCCGCGACCAGGGCCGTCACGAGCTCGTCGCGCAGCTCGGGGGGGCTCATCGGCGAGCCGTCCTCGTGTTCGGCGCCCAGCAGGAGCGTGAGCACGTCGGGGCCCTGTGCGTCTTCGCTGCGACGCTGCTCGATCAGCTCGAAGATCAGCTTGTCGGTCTCCTCGCCGAGTCTTTCCAGGCGGCCCATCGGGCCGCGTCCGGCCAGCGCACGCTGCGCGAACGGCAACAGCGAGATCGGGTTCTCGGCGAACTCGAGCACCCGCGTGAGCAGTTCACGCAGACGGTCAAGCTGTGCGCCCTGCTCCAGCCCGAAGACCGCGCGCAGCACGATCTCAAGCGTCAGCTGCTGCAGGCGCGGGTGCAGCGCAACCGGCTCGTCTTGCGGCCAGGTCGCGATCTCGCGCTCGGTCAGCTCGCTCATCAGCTCGGCGAGGCTCAGCATCGCGTCGCCGTGGAAAGCCGGGAGCATCAGCTTGCGCTGGCTCAGGTGTGGCTTCTCGTCGAGCAGGATCACCGAGTTGGGGCCGACGATCGGCTCGAGGATGCGCGCGCCCTCACCGGGATGCAGCACCTCTGGGGACGCTTGAAAGACTTCCTTGATCTCATCGGGATCTGAGAGGACGACGAACGGCCGCTGCCCGAGCAGCCGCACCGAGAAGCGCTTGCCGTAGCGCTTGCGCGCCAGCAGCACTACGCTCGTGGGACGCAGCCACGAGCCGGCCATCTGCATACTGGCCGGGACTTTGGGGCCGGGGGGAAGTTGCTGCATGAGTCGACGGTTCTCCAGGATGCTGTTCACGGTGGGGCTCCGTTCCTGTTCGTCTTGGGGGGCGTCCGATGGGGATCGGGCGGGGTGCTTCAGGGGAGTTTGCGTTTGGGGACTTGAGCCTAGCGCGACCCGACGCATTTGGCTAGCCGGCCAGTTCTGGTTTGGCGGTGGCCGGCTCGCGCAGCTCGAGATACGCGACCGGCAGGGTCCGCGCTTGGCTATCGCG
>JBAURN010000241.1:0-2552 GCA_049581225.1 Solirubrobacteraceae bacterium | reverse complement strand
GCGCCGATCTCACCTCGCAGCTTGCGGACCACGTGGCCGGGCGAGGCGGGCTCCTTGAAGTCGTACACCTCGCGCAACCCGCGCCACTCGTCAAAGCAGCGGCGCAGCTGCTCGGAAGAGGAGTACTCGTGGGAGTGGAGCACGGCGGCCTCGGGCACATAGGCCTTGGCGTAGCCTGCGCGCAGCATGTCGATCGCGAGGACCCGGTCCTCGGCGTAGGCGACCTCGCGAAACGGAACCCGCTCCCACGCGGCACGCGAGAGGCACGCGTTGGCGTCGGTGAAGAAGCCCCTGCGCCCGATCAGGCCCACGACCGGCCGCGAGCGCCCGGCCTCGCCCAGGCGCTCCGCGCTTGGCAGGCCGTCGGGGGCAAGCGACGCAAACCAACTCTCCAGTTCGACCCTCACCGCCGGCGAGGCGTCGGGGTGCGGGCGGTAGGGGCCGTACACGAGACCCACGTCCGGCGCCAGCTCGAAACCGCCGAGCAGGCGCTCGAGCCACCGCTCATCCGCCGGCTCGGCGTCCTGGGTCAGCAGCGCTACGTGCTCCCCGCGGGCCTCGCCCACGAGCAGGTTGCGGGTTCCCCCGTGGGAGAACTCGGCCGGCTCGATCTCGAGCACACGCGCTCCGTGCGCACGTGCGAGCGCGGCGGAATCGTCAAGCGACCCGGAGTCGCACACGAGCAGCTCGTGCTCCACGCTCTGGCGCGCGAGCGCATCGAGTACCCCCGCGAACAGGAGACCGCCGTTGCGCACCGGGATCGCCACGGTCACGCTCATCCGCGGACCACCTCAACCCAGTCGGCTTCCTTGCCGCAAAGACTGTGCCACGCGGACAAGGGCAGAGCCACCATCCGCTCGGGCTCCTCGCTCTGGAGGGCGACCGCGCCAAACGTTCCGACCGCCCATTCGCCGGGGCCAAGATGGTCGCGGCCCGGAGCCTTTTCGACTTCGACACGGTGAGGGCCCGCAGCCAGGTGCACCGTGGCCGCCCGCAACCATTGCAGGGGCGTGTTCGAGCCCGACACGCTCCCCACTGCGCGCCCGTCCACGCGCACGTGCAGAGGCCGAGGAAAATCGCCTTGCACCCACACCCGGTAGGAGCCCGGATGCTTGACGGTGAGCGTGCCTTCGATGCGTCCGGGACCGGCGGTGTACACCGAGCCGGCCTGTCCTGGGTCCGGGAGCCAGCGTGCGGGACGTTTTGGATTGGGTTGAGGTTCGTACGAAACTACTTCCGGAGACTGAGCCTCGATCAGGTGGGCCGTGCGCGGGGCCTTCGCCACCATTGCCGCCAATGTGGGGCAGTCCACCGGGAACGTGGGGCTGTAGAGCCCCTGCAAGGGCATGTGTTCGAGCACTTCGGGCTTGCTCGTCCTTTCCCAGCCGAGGTAGTAAGCGTTCTCGTAGACGAGCTTGTAGTTGGCGGGCGGACGGCTCGCCGCGGGCGAGCGCCGCGTCACGATGATCGGGTATCGCTCGATAAACGAGAGCAGCTCTTCGTCGAGGTCGAAGTAGTGGCCATAGAAATAGGTGGGGTGGCGCAGTTCGACCTGCTGGGGAGTGAGCGCCTCGAACGGCACGCTGATCTTGGCCGCGCGCGCGAAGTACTTCGCGAACTCCTCAAACTCGTTCCACAGGACCAGGCCCCGTCCGGCGAAATGGTCGCCCGTCTGCCGGATCGCTTCCATGCGCGCGGTCGGCGCGACGCGGTCGTGGTTGTAGGCCAACAGGTCGGAGGCGAGGATCGCGAGCGTAGCGCCGGCCACCAGCACCAGCCCGAGCACCCGCCAACGCCGCCCGCGCGGGTACAGCAATCCGGCCATCCCGGCGAGCACCACCAGCGGACCGCACATCGCCAGGAGCTTGCCCTGCGCGTAAGGGCTCACGCGCGGGAACACGATCAGCAGGACAAGCCCCACCATGCCGATCGCCGCCGGCACGGCGACCGCGCGACGCCGCAAAGCCCACGCCACGCAGGGCACGATCGCCACAAGGATCGCGACCGTCGCAACGCTCGTCAGCAGCCCCGCGTGGTGGGAAGCGATCGCGGCTCGATATTCGCCGGAAAGCCACACGCCGCTGAGCTGACTGAGCGGCAGCGGACGCAGCAACTGGCCGAGCTGGATCGGGACGCCCGCGGCGCCGCCCGCGCTCTGGCCGGTGGAGGCCACGCTGAAGAACGTCTTGAACGAGAGCAGCGACGGGATCGCCAACAATCCGGCCAGGCCCAGACCGACGAGCAGCGGCCCGATCCACGAGCGGCTTGGGCGCGAGTGACGCACGAGCAACAATCCCAACCCCAAGAAGAGCGCGAGCGAGCCCAGAAAGGGAACGGCGACGGCGTTATAGGCGGCCATCGCGGCAGCCGCCACGACCGCCATCAGCACGGCCCCGGCGTAGCCGCGGCCCAGCTCGATTGCCTCTCGCCCGAGCGCGACGCCCGCGCACAGGATCGCGAGCAGCCCGATCTCCTTGATGTTGCCCTGCAGCGCGTACTGGTAGGTGAGGTTGGCCGCCATCGCCGCGAACGCCGCCAGAGCCGCCCTGCGC
>JBAURN010000240.1:0-13771 GCA_049581225.1 Solirubrobacteraceae bacterium | reverse complement strand
GCCCCGCGCCCGCGCCAAGCGTCTTGGTCGTGCGCCCCTGCGCGTCGAGCAGACCCAGCGACCGCCCATCGCCCGCAAAGCGCGCATACACGCCGCTTGCGCCCGGCCCCCTCTCGATCGCCTCGCTGGCGGGCGTCCCCCTCACCGCCGGCCAAGGCCCCACGAGCACCCTCAATGTTTCCGGCTCATCCCCAGGCCCAATAGCCGCGATCGCGGCCGGCACTCCCTCGCTGCGCAAGCGCGAGACCACCATGCCGCAAGCGTTGCCGCCCACTTCGGCGCATTCCACGCGCACCGGCAAGCGCTTGCCTTCGCTGCCATTCAAAAAGGGCTCGGGAAAAGCGCCCACGACAGCGGGAATGTCCTCGGTTTGACTCCAATCGTGCAGGTCCCACCAGACGTGATCGCCCGCGTGCACCTGTGTGCTTGCCCCTCCCTTGGGGGCCTCGATGCCGTTGACGTAATAGAACCAATCGACCGGTTCCCCACCACGCGTCGTGCCGGCCTGACCTTCGATGCTCTGCACGAAGCCGCCCCCAAAGCGAGTCGTGACCCTGTGGTTGCGCATCAGCAAGCTCAAGACCGTCTCCTGACCGCGCACCTTCGGCGGCCCCTGCCCGCCGACCGGCTTGGCGCCGAAGTCTTCGGTGACCGTCAGGTGGATCGCGCCAGGTGTGGCTCCCGGGCCAAGACCGCAGCCTGCGAGAGCCACGACGAACAAGCCGATCAGACTCCACTTGCCCAGGCCGAAGAGGCCGCGCGGCCCAGCGGGTCTGTTACTTGACATAAAAAAGGACATGGCTCACGCCGGGGACGAGCTTGGTCACATGGCCTGAAGCATCGACCGCCTCAACGTCATAAACGTAGCGTCCTCTTGGTAGCGCCGCCGGCAGCAGGTAGCTGAACGACTCGGTGTCGCCCACCGAGAAGAACTTCGCGGCTCCACAGCGACTCTTGACGAAACGCTCCTTGGAGCCGTTGAAGGCAAAGCACCGCTTGCCGGTGCGCCGCAGCAAACCGATGCGCACTTCCTTGAGTGTGCCGCCAGCCGGCACGTTGACCGAGCCCTTCAGGATCCTCGGCGCTTTTCGCTTCGGGTACACGTGCCCTGGCTTCACCCCCGCTGCAACAGTTGTCACGGTGGCCGGCGGGGGCGGCACGATTCCCGGTCCTCCGCATCCGCCGGCTGGAGAGGACTCGGTCGCACAGGCCGTGAGAACCTGGGTGCCACAGGTCCCGTCGGGGCCGTTGTGGACACAGACGGTATGAGGGTCGGATGGCACTGAGTCGGGCGCGGAGGCTTCGAGCGTGTAGGTGCCTGGGCTCGGAAAGGTCAACGTCGCAACACCCTGCGCGTTCGGAGTGGCACTAATCGAACCGGCGCTGACTGTGACGCCGCTCGGCAGTGACTCTTTGGCCCCGCTTTCAGTGCTCTGCGAACCCACGGTCACCGCCAGCGGCGTACCGACCTGCACGCTGCTCGCGGCAGGCGCCGTCTCGGTCAAGAAGTGCTGCGGAGCGGTGGCGCTCGCTGGACAATCTGTGCCCAGTTCGATGCATTGCGCGAAAAACACAATGTCGTCGCCCGATTCGAGCTCCTGCCCACAGGCACCTTCGGTGGCCGGCATGTCGTTTAGCCAGAACGACCAGTACGCGTCCGGGGGCGAACTGGGCGAGAAAGCCGGGAAGTTTAGACCCTGTATCCCGTCGATCGCGTAGCCGAAGGATTCGTACTTAACGACCCAGTTCCCGTGAATGGCATCGTAAAGCGCCCCGCCAGCGCTTGTGCCGCTGCAGGCATGGCCCGTTTCAGGTTCGATCGGCGCGGCAGTCGTCGTGACCGAGGTCTGCGGTAGCAGCGTCGTGCCGGTGAGCCCCACGACACGTACGGTGACGGTACTCGGCTGGTTGGCCAAGACCGAGGGGACGAAAGAGAGAGACAGAAGCAGCATGACGCCGAGCGCCATGGAAATACGACGATAAGTAAGCATGAGCCAACCCCTTTCCACGAGGGCTTTGTGGGCTTGTGGTCGGAGGCAGGTCTCCTGGCTCCCGGGCCTACCCTCCGCGCCTTCCCGACCCCCCGTACGGAGCGGTCAGTGGCTGCACGCACACGGCGCGCCACGGTTGGCATCCCCAGTCACAGTGGCGGGTCCGCGCCGGATTCGCACCGGCTTCCCTTTCCACCGACCTTATGGACGCGTAGATCCTACCGGATCGTCGCGATACGCGCTTGACCGGGCCGCTCCGAGTCACAACACTCGGAGCGGCTTATGAATCGGTCGCTGACTCCACCGACCCAGCTAACGGCTGACGCGGTGTTCAGGCCGGTCCCGGAGCCTGATTGAGCCTCCTGCACTCCCACGCCTCTTTAGACATGAATTTTTCGTACCACACGTACGTTCCGCACTTTTCTACTTCCGACGTGCTGTAGAAATCGACCAGCCCGGCGGCGGTTTCATATTTCAGTTCGCATCCAACTACCCATTTTTCGCGGTTCTTTCCACATTGTTCGAGCTTGCCGCCGGTGTTGTGAAGCCAATCCAGCATCTGTTCGAGCGTCAACACTCCCACCAGCGCGCCAATGGCGGCTCCCACCGGATCGGTTATACCAAAAGCCGTGTCCACACCGCTCCAGATTTCACCCCAATCTTTGAGCGAGTTGAGTTTTTCGCCCAGTTCCAGCGCTTTTTTCTGGCCGAGATACAAATGTGGGTCGACTCCCCCCGCGGCATATGCCGCCCTGAGCGCTTCTTCGGCGGCGGCTTGTTCCCTCGCCGCTTCGAGCCCAGGCGCTTCAGCCGCCTCGCGCGCGGCGCCCTGCATGTTCCACGGTTCCTCCTGAGCTGTGTACGGAGCACCGGCGCCGGAACCTTCAGGCAGACCCGGGGGCGCCACTTGTTCGCCCTGGAGCGACCGGCCGATCTGCGGAACATAGGACGTCGCGCCGTAGGTGATGACTCCGGACGGCAGCGAGCTCGCGATGCCCGCAGCGCCGAGCCAGGCGAACTTCGGCGGTTCTTTGCCTGCATTCGGCACGCCGAATTCGGTGCTGTTGTACGTAGATAGGACTTTTGTGGCTGAAGCGTTCAGCGACGCGGTCGCCACCACGTCCCCATCGAGGTCGTGCAGTTGCAGGACCGCTTCTGCGCCGTTGGTCTGCGTCGCCGCCAGCGAACCGTCGATGCCGGGAATGTTGCGCGTCGATTTCCCTACGGCTTCGCCGGTCCAAGCGACTGCCTGACCGGGACCGTCGTAGTGCGTGACGATGGTGCTTGCGCCTGAAACCGTTTCGCGGACTCGTCCTTCAGGGTCGAGAGCGTAGCTGCTGCTCACGCCATTCTGGCTTTGCGATGCAACCGCTCCGTCCACGTAGAAGCTCGTGGCGAGTTCGTGTCCTTCGGCGTCGCCCGCGGGCAGGTTCGTGATGTTGCCAAAGCTGTCGTAGCCGACTCCCGTATCGGCAATGTGGTCGCCTTCGTCGTAGGTGTGTTCGACCACAGTTCCGCCTTCTGTGGCACATTTGCCGCCACCGCCGGGCGTGCGCGTGGTCTGACTCGTCCTGTCGGATTCTTCGTCGTAGCCGTACAGTCGCACCGTGCAGCCTTCACCGCTCGGGGTTTCCTGGGCTTCTACGAGACGCCCAACGGTGTCGTAGGCGTAGCTCTCACCGGCCAGGGTGCTGCTGCGACTGAGCGTTTCGCCGCGCACCGCGGGCGAGCGCGTTTCGCTGTACCACACAGGCGCCCCCGCTTCCAAGCAATTGCTCGTCTTCAGGTATTCGATGCGCGTCGCTTCACCAGTGCTGTTGTACTGAGAGTTCGCACACATCGCGTTCGGATACACCTCGCTCACCATCTTGCCTTCGGCGTCGTAGGAGGCCTTGAACACGCCGGCGGCCGAATCTGTCATTTCTTCCGGCACCTTGGTGGTTTCATTGTAGGTAAATGTCTGTTTACCGGTGCCGCCGTTGCTGCCATCCGCGACTTCTTCGAGCACATAGTCGCTTTCCGGGCCCCCAAAACGGTATTTGGTGATATTGCCATCAGCGTCGGTGTATTCCACAAGATGACCGAGCTTGTCGTACACGCTGGCGATCGTGTGTGTTTTGCCACTTACCGTCGTGCTCTGCTTTTCGAGCACGCCAGTGGTCGAGTTGTATTCGTATGTGACCTTGGGCAACGCCGCATCCGCGGTCGAACTGGTTTCGCTCGTCGCCATGCGACCAGCTTCGTCGTAGGTCATCGTCCTTGTACGGACCGTGGATCCGAACGTTTCAGTGACCGTCAGAGGCTCATTGAACATGTTGTATGTCGTGGTTACGACGGGTAGCTTTGGACCGGTGCTCGGCTGTTTTGCCGGGAGCTTCTCGCACAACAGCCCCGACCATTCCGGATGCACCCCACAGCTCGAATAGCCTTCGGTGTTCGCTTCGGCCGTGTAGTAGATGAACTTCGTGTCATGCGCTGTACCACCCGCCGCACCCGCAGGCGCGCGGGTTTCGGTGACCTGCCCGGTGATTTCGTTGTACAGCGTGGTCGTGGTGAGTTTCTTGCCTTCTGGATCTACGGTAACGGACGTCGGCGCCCGCAATTTCCAGCCCACGTTGCTCTGGCCCGAATACGAGGTTTTGGTCACTCGCCCTTCGACTTCTTCTTTGGCTTCGTTGCTCAGTTCCGCCAGGGTCACGCTCTTCGTCTGCAGGTTATAAGTCTTGCCTTCAAACGAACTTTCGTCGTAGAAGTACTTGGTGTGCAGGCGTGCGAGCGATTCGCGTTGTTCTTTGCCTGCCATGTACTTGATCTCGTGCTGCGGCCCTTCGATATCACACAGCCGTGCACCCGGCAGACCTTCGGCTTCGTGTTTGTTTTCGGATTCCTTGCTGCACTCTTCCCGGTAGCTGAAGTAGCTGCTCAGCGATTTTGCGACTTCCGCCGATTTTGAGCCCGCTTCCAGCGCCGTCTGACGGTTATCCGCCGAGAGTGTCCGCACGACATCGTTCGTTTCGTTGTATTCGGTCGTCGATATCGAGCCGTGCGACGCGGTGCTGGGCCTGGACATGTTGACCAATCGTCCGGCCGCATCCAAGTAGTAGATCGTGGCTCGCGTGTAACTCGACGCGGGCCACCCTTGACGCGCGTCGGAAGGCTGGACCGCCGTCGCTTCAATCGGAGCATCCATCTGACCCCATTTCGCCACCGATGTCGACGTCATACTCGGCCGTCCCGGACTTTCTTTGGGTTCCGAGCCTTCCAGCGATACACCGTATTCGATCGTCGTCTCCGCGCTCGGGGTCTGAGTCGCGCCCGCAGTCACACTAACCGGCAACCTCCCGACGATTCCTTTGTTGCCTGGCTCGGTGAACCACAGCTTGTCGCCCCACATGTCCGCGATGTACTCCGGATGGGCACGAGCCGTCAGCGAGAATTCTTCTATCGCGCCCGTCGTCATGGCGATCCTTCCGAGCTTGCTCATACTACTGAGGGTAAACGACATGGTTTTGTTGGAGTCATAGGCGTCATAGGTGATTCCCTCGGGACCACTGCCTGCAGGCAAAGCGTATTCGGTCACCGTCCCCGATGCAGTGATCACGCCGATCTTGCTCGTCCCGTAATCCGTGAACCACAAGTTCCCACCCGGAGCCACTGTAATGCTGGTCGGCTCGCTGCCGGACGGCAGCGCATATTCCGTCACCGTTCCAGACGTGGTGACCTTGCCTACCTTGCTCGTCCCGTAGTCCGTGAACCACAAGTTTCCATCGGTACCCGGCGTGATGCCCTCCGGTTGGCTGCCCGCCGGAAGCGCATATTCGGTGATAACGCCAGACGGGGTGATCTTGCCTATCTTGCTGGTCCCATAGTCGGTGAACCATCGATTCCCGTCTGATCCTTCTGTGATGCCATTTGGGAAGCTTCCGGAGGGCAAGCTGTGAGGAGTTATCACCCCGCTTTCGGTATTAAGCACGTCAATCTTGTTTTTATAGCTGTCGGTGAACCATACTTCGGTTTCGCCGTGGCTAAGATTTATGCCGCCCACGGCGCTGTTTGCTTCTTTGACCGTGTACTTGGTGACCGTGCCGTTAGGCTTGATCTCCTCGACGGCGCCATTGCTGTCGCCCACCCACGCATTTTCTATGCCGACGGCGATTCCTCGCGGTATTCCTTCTGGAATCACATATTCACTTTGCGTGACTTCTATCGAGGCGGCCGAGGCAGCCGTAACGGTTCCGCCACCGTTCGTCGCGCTGACGACCGCACGCAACGTGTGTCCGATGTCTTCGGCCACAGGCTTGTAATTCGCGCTAACGGCTCCAAGTATCGTGTGGCATCCTTCGCCGGCGCTGTTGCAATCCTCCCACTGGTAGCCGTAGGCAACCGGGCTTCCAGACCAGGAGCCGTTGGAGACCGCCATCGTAACGCCGACCGCAGGTGTGCCGGTGATCGCCGGAAGGGCAGTGTTGGCGACGCTTCCGCCGGTCCACAGGCTTTGCGATGCGGGTGCTCTGGCAATACCGAGCAGTCGTCCGGTCCCGGCATCCCCTGAGATCGTCCCGTAGGTGAACGCCCAAGACTCCTGGCCGGCGGGGGTCAAGGCCGTGATATGGCCTTCGCTGTCATAGCCGTAGGCAATCGCGGACTGTTTGCCGACTCGCGGGTCCCACTCACGGATCAGCCGACCGGACGCGTCGTATTCATACTGGGCGACCGCCGTTTCTTTCATCGCTTTGCTGGATGGGTCGTAGGCGTCGAGCGTGACTTTGCTGAGTCGCGGACGGTATTCCGATAGTTCCGTATAGCTGAGCTTCAGAGCACGACACCCGGCTTTCAGTTCCGGGCTGCAAGAGACGCCGGCCGGCTTGAGAGCGGACACTTCGGTCGGCTCGGGGATCGTCCCGGTGTTGGCGTCCAGCTCTGACAATTCTTTTCCTTCGGTGAACCAAGGGTTTTCGTCAGGACCGATGGCGATCAATTCGTCCGTCGATCCGCTGGGCATGAGGTGTTCGGAAATTGCCCCAGACGTAGTGATCTTCCCGATCCGTTTCCCATCGAAGGAAGCAAACCACAAGTTTCCTTCTTTACCGGGCACGATCGACGATGCGATGGTGTTTTCACCCTCGGTATATTCGCCGAGGACGGATCCCGAGGTCGACATCTTGACGATCTTTCCGAGGTTGTTGGTCCGATCGAAGCGGGTAAACCAGATGTTTCCGTCGGGACCAGCCGCTATCGCGGACTCTTCGCTGTTCGCGGGAACCGCGTATTCGGTGACTACACCTGATGTAGTGATCTTTCCGACCTTGCCGCTCGTGCCACGCTCGACAAACCATATGTTGCCATCGGGTCCGGCCGTGAGACCGTAGTTCAATTCCGCTTCTTTTAGCAACGAGTATTCGGTCAAGCCCGTGCCTGACGTCGTGATCTTACAAATCTTGCCGCCCTTCGTGAACCAGATGTTGCCGTCCGACCCGACCGCAAGACCCCGCGTATTGCCGCCGACCGAGTATTCGGTCCGTGCCCCGGCAGTGGTTATCTTGCCGATCTTGGTGCCTTCGGCCTCCGTGAACCAGAGGTTGTTGTCAGGACCGACGACGATACTGACGGGATAACTCCCACTCGCCGCCGCATATTCTGTGACCGCCCCACCGGTCGTCATTCGACCGATCTTGGCTTCTTTGGAGTTTGTGTACCACATTGTCGGTTCTTTGTTGGGCCCAGCGGTCATACCCACAGGACTGCCTTCCGCCGCGATCGGGTGTTTCGCGATCGGTTCGAACCTCTTCCCGTAGGTGTAAGTAACAGTGTCACTCGCCACCGTGCCTTCCTGTGCCGTAGGCACCCATGCCGACCCGTGCACCGGCTGAGTGAACTTTACCGAGCTGTGTTTCGCCGCGTCGATCAGGTAGTAAGCGACCTTTCCTTTGCTTGGGTTTTCTTCTGACTTCAAGGTCAGGTTGGAGTCGCCCTGAGGAGATTCGTATTCATTGCCGCCTAGGCTGGCAAATATCGACTGGCTGCCGTTGGCTGACGTAAGCAACATGGCGTGATCGACCATTTCGACAAGAGACTCGGTCGTGCTGACGCCGATGCCCCATTGCGGGCCGAAAGTGGCGCCTGTTGGGCCATTGACCGCGCGCGAGCTGTACGAGCGAGTCACTTCCAAGCCCGACCCGAGCGATACATCGGTGGCCGACAGCGTGAAGTCGCCCGACTGCAGATCGACCGAGCCCGGTCCGATTGGCACGGGAGTGGAATGCTTGATCGTTATCGTCTGTTCGAGCCGCTTTTCATTGCCGGCGTTATCGAAGACGATGAGCACGATCGCGTGGTGGCCGGCCCCCAGTTCCGCGCCGTTGATCGTCCAGGTGCGGGTACCGGTGCATTCGCCTTTGGCCACGCTGCAGGAGCCGCCGGACGTGCCGAACTGCGCACCGTCGACATAGAGGGCAAGCGAGCGGATGCCAGAACTTGCGATGCTCGAGCCTTCGCCATCGGTGGCTTCGGCCGTCAGCGCATATGGGCGTTCGCTCAATTCGTCACCATATGGCAGGCCCCGCAGCGCCAGCCCGTGCGGCGCGGCGGAATCGACCTTTACCGTCGCCTGGCCTTCGGATTCGAGCGACGTCGTGCCAGGCATCGCCTCTTCGGCACGGTAGCGAATTTTGTCTTCGCCGTTTGGCAGGGCTGAGGGAAGCGTCCAGAATTCGCTGTGGCTTGAGTAGCACTGCACCCCTTTGCAGCCTTTTTCTTTTTCGAGGTATTCGTGGCGTCCCAGCGACGTCCACGACCCAACGCTTTTTTCATATTCGAGCATGGTCGTTGCGACGCCGATGCCCGGATCTGCCGAGTTGGCCTGGATCGCTCCTTCGACTTTGCTCAGCCAGTTGCCCGTGCCGTACAGGGCGTTCTTGCGTTTCAGCATCGCTTTTTCGACTTCGAATTCCAGTTCGGCGCTGCCTGTGTTGTAGCTGGTAGTGGAGTGTGTTCCCGCCGGCTCAGAGATCGAGACGATGCCTTCGCTCATCGAGTCCAGAAAGCCGTAGTTGCCGCCAGGCGACGCTGTCGCCGACTGCTCGAAGTGCACCGCGTTTTTTTCTTTACCGGCGGCCGGCAGACATTCTTCGACTTTGGATGCATTCCAGGCGCAGATCGTCGTCGCCTTTTCGATGTATTCGGGTTCCGAGCCTTCGGTCGAGAGCAACTTCTTCGATTCAGGGTGTGCTTCCAGCGGTTTGCTTGGTTCTTTGTATTGAAATTCGAGAAAGCTTTCTATCTTGGCCGCTTTGTTTTTGGCGGAAGTCTTGGCTTTTAGCTCGTAGATTTTTGAGTTGCCTTTGGTTTCATAGCCCCAATACGCCCATTCGGCGGCGGCGTATTCAGCCGTGCCTTTCGTTTCGAGGTGTTCTTTGCCGGCGCCTTCATACACTTCGCTGTGACCGAACCGAGCGCTGTTGCTGCTGTAAAATTCCCAGTTGGTCGCCTTGCCAGTGCCCGTAGTCGCGAGTTGACTGTCATTTACTTCGGGGTCCACCTCAATTGGATAGAGATAGCTTCCGGCCGTGTGCGCAACTGTCACAACCAGCGTGTGCCCAGCGACTTCAGTCGAGACGGGCACAGCCGTGCCGGCCGCATCGGTTGCGCCTGGCTTCGGGATCGTCGCCAGCGCCGTGCCTCCCTCGTTCACATAAACCACGCCGGTGCGGGGATCCTGCGCAAAAGTCGCGTTCGACGGAGCGCCGACTTTGAAGAAGAGCCGTTGTGGGCTGCCGGCCGACCGTAGGACGTCATCCACCTGAAAGCCGACCGGGGTGGGCTTTACGAGGGTGTCGGTCGCCGGCTGCGTGTTGGAGTACACGACGCTTGAATGATCGACTGTCCCCACTCCTGAGAGAGGTCGTCCGCGAGCGTCGACAGGCGTCAAGCTGATCCCGTTCCCAGGCGTACTTACGCCGGCCGATATCTGCTTGGGTATTCGAACGTCTAGATCGGAGCGGACCGGAACGTAGCCCGCGCCGGACGCGGCGAGGGAGAGATCCATCGGCGCGTAGACACCATGGCGCACGCGCTTTGCGAGTGGCGTAGTCGATTCGACCACACCAAGCCGTCGGCCGGGGAGCGTGATCGCGACCGCGTTGGCTGCTCGATAGCCCAATACACGCGCACCCTTGGGCAGTTCGGGCAGCCCATCGGCCTGTCGCTCGACTACTGAGGGAAAAGCGCCCGCCAGCAGGCTGCCGATACGCGCTGGAGACAGATGCGCATAAGCGGTCCGTGAGCGTTCGCGCGCTGCGACGGCAACAGGATTCGCGCGCCTCGCTTCTTCGGCCGCCTCGAGTTGGCCGGTCACGAAGGATTCAGCGCCCGGCATCACGAGCGGATTGCCCAGCAGCGAACCCGCGACCG
Organism: Solirubrobacteraceae bacterium; assembly: GCA_049581225.1. Taxonomy (GTDB): domain Bacteria; phylum Actinomycetota; class Thermoleophilia; order Solirubrobacterales; family Solirubrobacteraceae; genus Palsa-744. The sequence goes on along the minus strand of JBAURN010000240.1, from coordinate 3,371 downwards.
ATCCGGACAGATTCGTTGGCGCGGCCTGACCGCTGGTATCGAGGACGGTGACAAGCGAAATCGACGCCACGATCGCCGCGAACACGGCAATCCAAATGTTCCCCGTTATCCGACGCATTTGTTCCTCCTCAGCCAGCGTTTAGAGCCGACGTTCATCCGCCTATGTGCGGCTCGAACTTATCGGTAGCAACGTCGCTTGCAAACAGCAAAATGCCGGATTTAAGCAATATGCCGGGTTTCAGCCGATGCCCGGCCGCGGCTAAACGGACGCGTTTGATCTCTCGGCAGAACCGCGGAAGACGCGACGCAGTCGCAGCGCCCAGAGCAGATCGGCGCTGCGTTCTTCGATCTTGCAGCCGAGCAACTCCTCGACTTCACGCAGGTGACGGTGCACCGTGTCACGGTGGCGTCCTGAAATCGCGCTCGCGTTGGCGACGCGTTGACCGTGCTTGAGAAACAGCTCCAGCGTCCCCAATAGACGCTCGGCGCGTCCGCCCAGCGCTTCGATCGGACCAAGCTCGCGCTCGACGAACGCCATCGCCTGTTCGTGGTCGTGTCCCATAAGGACCATTGCGCCGTCGAGAACATCGCTACCGCGGTCGACGGTCATCGCAATGGTCGACGCCGTATCTCGCGCCTTGTCAAACCGCACGAAATCTCCCCCTTCAGACGACTTTTCGACGGTCCACAAGGGATGGGCCGAAGAAACGTAATCATACACCTAGTATCTAGGTTGTCCAGGGTTGCTATACGGGACTTCTGACGTATACCAATGTGAACGCTGTTTGGCCGGCAGCTCAGCGGCCGACGGACTCCAAGTCGACCTCCAGGCTTCCCAACCTGGCGCGCTGGGCATCGTCAAGCGTGGTCTTGGCGACAATCAAACGGCGAGCGTGCTCCAGGTCGTCCGAGCGCCCGAACGTGAGCGCAGCGCGTACGCGCCCATCCCGCAGATAGAAGGTGGTGAACTTGCCGTCCTCGTAGGAGCCGCGCACGATCTCCTCGTTCCACTCGTAAGCTGGACCGACGTACTCGAGTTCACCCCAGTCGCCGAGCACCGAGTAGAAGTAGGGCACGACCTCGTGCGGCACGTCCCCGCCGAGCATGTTCAAAGCGGCGGTCTTGCCGTGGTTGAAGGCCACGTCCCAGTGCTCGATGCGCACATGCGTGTCGTGGATGGGCGAGTCGTACTCGGCGATGTCACCGGCCGCGAACACCCCCGGCACGGAACTCTCAAGGCGCGAAGAGCAGACCACGCCGCCCCGCTCGCCGATCTCAAGACCCGCGCGCTTGGCCAAAGCGACATCCGGCGTGACCCCGGCGCCCACGACCACCGCGTCGGCCGCCAATTCAAGGCCGGCGGTAGTCACGACCTTGCCCACACGCCCCTCCCTACCGGGACGCTCGTCGCCCTCGAAGCGCTCCAACTCGTCCGACGCATGCACCTCGACCCCATGCGATTCGAGCAGCTCCTGAACGAAGCGCCCGACCCGCCTACCGAAGCCGCGTTCCAAGGTCGCCTGCTCCTGCATCACGATCGTGGCCTGCTTGCCCATCATGGTGAGCGAGGCGGCCACCTCGCAGCCGATGTAGGAGCCGCCGATCAACACGACCCGCTCGGCATCTGCCACACCCTCGCGGATCGCGTCGGCGTTGCCGAGCGTGCGCAGATAGTGGATCTGCTCGAGCTCACACCCGGGCACGTTCAGACGGCGCACGTTCGCGCCGGTCGCGATCAGAGCCTTGTCGAAACGCAACTCCTGCTTGTCAGACAGCTTGGCGGTGCGCCCCTCGAGGTCCAAGGACATCACGCTGGTGCGCCTCACCAGCTCGACCTTCTGCTCCTGCCACCACTCCTCTGGGCGAAACAGCGGCTCCTCCCTGCTCTCCTCGCCGCGCAGATAGCCCTTCGAGCACTCAGGCCGGTTATAGGGCGAGTCGGGCTCGCGTCCCACCAGCACGATCTCCCCCTCCGCGCCGGACTCCCGCAGCCAGCGCGCGCAGTTGGCGCAAGCGAGACCGCCACCGATCAACAGGAACTCCACCTCCCGCGTGCTCATCTCGCAACCTTACAACCCCGGCGGATGCCTCACCGACCAGCGCGCCCACGTCGGGATGCTGTCGAGGATGCGCCAGCGCGGACCGTCTTCGTCGCGATTGGGACCCACGTCGGTGCCGTCATGGGAGGTGTCCAAGCGCAATCCCGCGATCGTCATGAAGACATGTGGGGTGGGAGCGTCGGTGGCGTAGATAGTGACCCAACGGCCCGGCCCCGGATCACCCCAAGGCACATAATCCTGGGCAAGCGGGTTCTCGCGGACGATTTCCCCGATCGGGCGCACCCCAGAGCGGTAGAGCACATAATTGACCGTGCTCGAGCAGTCCTCGTCGATCGCGCCCCTCGGGTCCGGATGGCCGTCCGGACCGTACGGCAGATCCTGCAACTCGTTGCCCGCGATCACCATTGCCTGAACCACGGACGGCGCCTGTTCTGGTATCAGAGCGACGTGTCCGTTGTGCGGCGAGAGCACAGCACGCTCGCCCGAGGTGAATTCGACCTGACCTACCCCCGGCCATTCGGCGATCGACACTTCCGGCGCGCCCGCCACGCTTGCCCCTGAGGGGCCGCGATAGAGCGAGGCCCAGTGCTCCACCTCGCTCACGTACCAATCGGCGTGGTTGTAGGCGAAGATCGCCTTGCGATAATCGCCCGGGGCGCCCGCGGCCCGCAGGTAATTGGCCATCGAGAAGATCGCGTCGGCCGGATCCCAGCGATCGGCCCGTCCGTCGCCGTCGCCGTCCACTCCATACTGCTGCCAGGTTGACGCCAAGAATTGAGCCGGTCCGCCCGCCCCGGCCGAGTTGACGGCACCCTCCTTTGTACAAGACGGGTCAGGATCGCGCCCGTGATCGCACTCCACCTTGCCGATGCCCGCCAGGACCGCCCAGTCCAAGCTGTAGCGAGAGGCGGCTTGCATGTACAACCGTAGGTATTCCGTCGGGATTTCCGCGCGCGCTCGCGCCGACACCGCATACGCGTCGGAGCCCGCCGTTGCGGAACTCGCTGCCAGGTCCATCGTGGCGCCGAGCAAAGCCGCGCAAGCAATCGCCACCGCCAGACCGCCCACGACCAGCAGCAGCGCGAGGGCGCCAAGTATTCGCACGCGCAGAGCCAGGCCGCGACCCACTCGATGCGCCGCGCCACCGCGCCAAGCACCCGACCCAGACCCTTCGGCCAGCGATACCGCGCTCACGCCCTCCTCCCCGCGTCCGGCTGCTCGGGCCCCCAACCCAGCTGACGCTTGCGCCTGGCCGCGACCTCGCGCGCATCGTCCATCACGCTCGAGCGTTGCGGTTCGGGGTGCCCGCTT
>JBAURN010000239.1:0-1793 GCA_049581225.1 Solirubrobacteraceae bacterium | reverse complement strand
CGTCGAGGGCGTTGTCTTCGATAAATTTGCGGCGGGCCTCGACGTCTTCGCCCATCAGCGTGGTGAAGATGGCCTCGGTCTCGGCGATGTCCTCAAGCTTGACGACGAGTAAGGTGCGGCGCTCGGGATCCATCGTGGTTTCCCAGAGCTGCGAGGCCGTCATTTCTCCGAGGCCTTTGTAGCGCTGGACTTGATAGTCTTTTTTGCCCTGCTCGACGATGTAGGCGAAGAGATCGCGGGCGGTCTGCTTCTCAACCGGCTCGCGAAGGGCGCGCGCGCGGGCTTTTGATTTAGATTCGGCTTTGGCCTCGGCAGTGCCCGGCGAAGCGGCACCTTCTGCGGCTTCGGCGGCTTCTTCTTCTTCGTCCTCGGCAGAAGCGGCTGTGCCCCTGGGCGCGAACTCGACGAGAAACGGCGGTTCCAAAAATTCTTTGATGAGCGAATACTTGGCCATCATCTGGCGGAACTCGGGGCTGGAAGCCAACTCCCAATTGATGTTGCGTTCGGCGCCCTGAGAGTCGACGACCTTGATCGACCAGGTGTGGTGCTCCTCGTCTTCGAGGGGCTTGTCAACCCGCTTGAACTGAAAGTCATCGGCAAGCTCAACGAGCCGCTTATAGAGAGCGGTGATTTTTTCCGGAGCTCCCTTGCTTTCTTTCGAGGCAAAGTCGGCGCGCTGAGTCAGTTCCGCGCGAGCCAGCATCTCGGTGAGCTTTTCATTGCGGATGCGCTTGTCGACTTTTTCTACAAATCCTAAATACTCGTTGAGCGTGGACATGAAGCGCGTGAGGTCGGCGCCTTCGATTTTTCCCGCAGCCTCGCCGTGGCGGACGATCATGCCTTCAGCGGCGCGGTTGACCATCACCTTTACAAATTCGCGGTCGTCTTTGATGTACTGCTCGAAGCGGCCCTTCTTGATTTTGTAGAGCGGCGGCTGCGCGATGTAGACATGATCGCGCTTGATGAGATCCGTCATGTGGCGGAAGAAGAAGGTGAGCAACAGCGTGCGAATGTGCGAGCCGTCGACATCGGCGTCGGTCATGAGAATGATTTTTGCCGTAGCGAACCTTGGCGGCGTCGAAGTCGTCTTTGCCGATGCCGCAACCGAGAGCGGTAATCATGGCGCGGATTTCTTCGTGGCCGAGCATCTTGTCGTAGCGCGCCTTTTCGACGTTGAGGATCTTGCCCTTGAGCGGAAGGATGGCCTGGAACTTGCGATCGCGGCCCTGCTTGGCGGTGCCGCCGGCGCTCTCGCCCTCGACCAGGTAAAGCTCGCAGCGCTCGGGGTTGCGCTCGCTGCAGTCGGCGAGCTTGCCGGGAAGGCCGCCGCCGTCCATAGCTCCCTTGCGCCGCGTAAGGTCGCGGGCCTTGCGGGCTGCTTCGCGCGCGCGGGCCGCTTCAATTGCTTTGTTGATGATCTTGCGGGCGACGGGAGGATTCTGCTCGAGAAACATTCCGAGACGCTCGTTTACGAAGGCCTGCACGGTGCCGGCAATGTCGGAGTTGAGCTTGCCCTTGGTCTGGCCTTCGAACTGGGGCTGCGACAGCTTGACGCTGACGACGGCGACGAGGCCTTCGCGCACGTCGTCGCCGCTTAGCGACTCTTTCATGTCTTTGAACAGGCCCATTTGCTGGCCGACAAAGTTGATGGTGCGCGTGAGCGCGGCGCGGAAGCCGGAGAGATGCGAGCCGCCGTCGACAGTGTTGATGTTGTTAGCGAAGCTGAACACAGTCTCTGAATACGCGTCGTTGTACTGGAGAGCAATATCGATTTCGACGGCGTCGCGCAGTGC
>JBAURN010000238.1:0-9101 GCA_049581225.1 Solirubrobacteraceae bacterium | reverse complement strand
GAGAGGGAGTTGTATTTCGCGTGCGTTCGTTTGGGGATCATGTGCTTGAGAGTCCGTGTGTCACTGGCGGGTCCGTAATAGGACGCGTCAGCGTCGCTGACGCGTCTCTCTCTCTCTCTCTCTCTCTGGTCGGGCTGCTCACCAGCTAAAGCCTGGTCGGTTCCGTCGTCTCGCCGGGCGTGGCGTCCGGCTTGGAGTTTCGTGCCCTTTGGGGCTTGCGCCCGGTTGGGTGTACTCGTGCCCCGGAGGGGCGCTCATGTTGGTGCTTCGCCCGCCCGTGCCCTTGGTGGCGCGGTCCCGCGGGTCTTTTCGTGTGGATCGCTTTAGGAGGGGTTGCTGATGCGTGCTTGGGTGATGTTGGTGCGGGGTGTGGGCGCTTTGAGCCTGGTTGTGGTTTTCGGCCTGTTGGGTGTTGTGCCTGGTATTGGCGTGGCGTTGGCCGCTGAAGCGCCGATGATCGTGAGCGCCAAATCGAGCGGCGAAACGCGGACCACGGCTCAGCTGGAAGCCGAGGTCAATCCTGGTGGCGAAGAAACGAGCTACCAGTTCGAATACGGCACGAGCACCGCGTACGGCACGAAGATCCCGATACCAGACGGGAAGCTCGAAGCGGGAAGCTCTGAAGTCCTCGTCACAGAGCAGCTGGCGAAACTCGCAGAAAACACCGAGTATCACTGGCGCCTCACGGCCGCCAATACCGCGGGCACGACTGTGAGCGTGGACCATACGTTCGTGTATTCGACCGGCAACGTCGGTCTGCCGGATGGGCGTGAGTATGAAATGGTCAGCCCGCCGCAGAAGAACGGCGCGGTTGTTGGGGGGCACTTTGGTGGCCTTCTGACGCAGATCGCTGAAAACGGCGCGCGTGTCTTCACTTCGAGCCTGCAGTGTTTGCCTGGCGCTGAATCGTGCGGGCTGTTCAACAGCGGACGCGGTGCCAGCCTGCCCGTCGGGCTTGCGCGGACATCCTCCGGTTGGGCGAGCGAACCGCTTACGCCTCCGGCGACGGAATTCGAAGGCGACTCACTTGCGGCGGCGAACGCGACTGTGGGCATGGAGCTTTTTGAAGTTCCAGTCGCGGGAAGTAACAGCCTAAGCGACTGGTATGGGCGTACACCGAACAGTAAGTTCTTTCGTATTGGACCACTTGCGGAATCTGAAGCGAAAGTATTCAAAGTGGGCGAGTTGGCCACAGCAAATCTTAGTCATATTTTGTATAACCTCGAAAGTAAATATCAGTATTGGGCATTTGACCCAACCCTCGTCGAAGCTCCCGCAGTTTACGAATATGAAGGCCCGGGCAATACGAGCCCGCGGCTGGTGGCGATAGCCCCCGGGAGCAATGAACTCGTCAGCAGATGCGGCGCGGTCATAGGCGGGGGAAGGCAAGGAGGCAATGACTTCCAGCAAGGTGCGTTGTCGGAAGATGGCGAAACCGTATATTTCACAGCCCTCGCTTGTCCTGCTGAATTGAACGACGAACACGTTGTGAGGGCGCAAACGGTGTATGTGCGTTATGAACATACACGTAGTGAACTTGTTTCAGGTTCGGCGCCGAGCGGCGAACCGCCTGCCGGTGGTGAAGCGTGCGATGCGGCGTGTCAGTCTGAGCCGCAGGGCACCGCGTTGTTTGAAGGCGCGTCCAATGATGGGTCGCGCGTGTTCTTTATCGATCCGCACAGGTTGACCGATCGTGCGAGCGAGGACACCGAAGAACCTCCGCTACGGGGTGGATTCGAACCTGGTTGTACTGAAACGCCTGCCGGCTTGACTGGTTGTAACTTGTATGAGTCTGAATGCCCTGATCGTTGTAAGAATCCGTCGGAGCGGCGGTTGGTGGCTATCTCGGCGGGTGATACGTCTGGTGAGGGTCCGCGTGTGCTTGGTGTGGTCGCGATATCGGGGGATGGTTCGCATGTGTATTTCGCCGCGCAGGGAGTCTTGACCGGTGCTAACAGTGAAGGTCATGCGCCGGTGGCGGGAGGGCCCAATCTTTATGCGTATGAGCGCGACGCGCGTTTCCCCGAAGGGCATCTCGCCTTTATCGCGAAGCTTTCGGCCAGCGTCGAAGACGAAAGTTTGTGGCTCGCAGGCCCTGGTGTGGGTGCGGCAAATGTGACGCCTGACGGTCGGTTTCTCGTGTTCCACAGCAACGCGGCGCTGACAGCTGACGATACTCGGCCGCTCGGTCCAGCGCAAATATATCGCTACGACTCTGAAACGGAAACGTTGTTGCGTGTGTCTATTGGCGCGAAGGGTTTCGCCGACGACGGCAACGAAGGAACCGGCAACTCCGCGATCGTGCCGGCCAGCAATACGCTCAGTTCGAAAATTGAGCCTTTGCGAACTGATCCGACGATGTCCAACGACGGCGATTTCGTTTTCTTCGAAAGCACCAATGGGTTGACGCCGCATGCGTTGAACGACCTGCCGTCGGGCAGGAACGGTCGTGACGCTCGAAACGTGTATGAGTGGGAGGCGCCCGGTATCCAGGTCAACGGCAGCGTTTCGTGCTCTGAACCGACGGGCTGTGTGTTCTTGATCTCCGACGGCAAAGACGTCGCGGAAACCGGGAAAATAGGTAGCGTGGAATTGTTGGGTAGCGACGTTTCGGGCGCGAACGTGTTCTTCACGAGCAGTGATCAGTTGGTGGGCCAGGACACCGACACCGAGCGCGATTTTTACGATGCTCATATTTGCTCTGCAAGCGAACCGTGTGTGCACGCGGCGGAAGCGTTGCCGCCGTGTTTGGGTGAAGTGTGTCATGGGATACCCGCCGAACAGCGTTTGACGCCGACGGGAGGCTCGTTGACGCTCAACGGACTGGGCAACCTCAGCGGGTCGAGTGTGAAGGTGGTGAGCAAGCGACGCGCGAAACCGGTGAAGTGCCGTAAAGGGTTCACAAGGAAGCACGGTCGGTGCGTGAGAGTCAAAAAGGCGAAGGCTAGAGCGAAGCGAGCCAACTATAGGGGGAGGGGCGGGCGATGAGGCTGTCTATTTGTTTGCGGGCACTGCTCGCCGCGTGCCTGCTGGCGCTCATGGTTGGTGTTGGTACGGCGGACGGGTATGTGCCCGCGACGCCGGGGTGGAGTTTGGATACGCTGGCGGCGCCGACGGTCTTTGTGCGTGGCGCGAGTTGCGAATCGGTGTTCACGTGCGACTCCTATCAGGTGAGCGCGACCAACTCCGGTGCGAGCCCCGCGGAAGGTTCGATCAGCCCGATCGTAATGAGCTATGAAGTGCCGGCCGGTCTGACGGTGGGTCAAGCAACAATGGAACTTGTGGGTCTCGAAGCGTCCTCTGAAGAAGGCTCGGTTAACGTCACCGAAGGGTTCGGTGGTTGTGAAGTGACTGGTCGTCTCGTGCGTTGCGAAGGGAGTGGTGTCGTCCAACCCGACTGGAAGCTCGTAATGACGATAGAGGTCGATGTTGCGGAAAGCACTGTGTCGGGGGTGTTGCCGGTGAGTGTCGCGTCGGTGTCAGGTGGTGGCGCGAGCGCCGTCAGCGGACAGGTTCCAAGCAGTGTCGGGGAAACGCCGGCACCGTTCGGTCTTTCCGGGTTCCAGTTTGTCGCTTCGCGCCCTGACGGTATGCGCGATACACAGGCGGGCGATCATCCGTACGAGTTGACGGTAACGACCGACTTGAACAACGAGATCAGACGATCGCCGGAGAAGTCGATCGAAACGACGGGCACCGAGGACGTGAAGGATATCGTCGTCGATCTGCCGGTGGGGTTTGTCGGTAGCATCCTCGCGGCGCCGCAATGCCCGTTTGAAGCACTGACCACGCCCTATCTGTGTCCGGCTGATACGCGGATCGGGGAACTACTCACGTTCCCGCAGTCGAGCGGGTCTGCGATACACAGTTATATTTTCAACATGACTCCCGAACATGGTGTGCCTGCCGAGTTCGCCTACGTCGATGCGCTCCACGACACGCACGTGCTCTTCTCACACGTCGTACCGACCGCGAAGGGTTATGTGCTTCAGACGACGGGCAACGATATTCCGCAGATAACGTTGACGAAGATCGTCACGACGTTCTGGGGCGATCCGGCGCTGCGCGACGATTCCGGTAATGCGCAGGTCCCGTTCTTCACGAACCCGACGGACTGTTCGGGTGAAAACCCGACGGCCACCATCTACATGGACTCCTGGCAACACCCCGACCGCGTCAACCCCAACGGCACACCCGTAAACCTGAACGAAGCCGGCTGGGTCACCGCCGAATCACAATCACCACCGGTGTCTGGTTGCAACGCGTTGCAGTTCACTCCAGAACTGGGAGTGCAACCCACGACGCATGAAGCGGACAAGCCCTCAGGCATGGAATTCGAGTTGAAAGTCCCTCAGATCGAGCAGAATGGTGTGCTTGCCACACCGACGTTGAAGAAGGTCGTAGTCACGCTACCCGAAGGCTATACCGTCGATCCTTCCGCGGGCGATGGTCTCGGGGCGTGCTCTGAGCAGCAGATCGGTTGGGAAGAAGGCGCGTCCGGTCCGATGAAGTTCAACGCGAACCGTCCGGAATGCCCGGAAGCGTCAAAGATCGGATCGTTGGAACTGGAAACGCCGCTGGTGCCGCATAGCCTCACCGGCGAAATGTTCCTGGCCTCCCAAGACGAAAACCCCTACCACACCACGCTAGCCGCGTATGTGGTCGTGCACGATCCGATCACGGGCGTCGTGATAAAGATCGCGGGAGAGTTCCTTCCCGACCCCGCAACAGGCCGCCTGACGGCGATCTTCGCCGAAAACCCGAACCTGCCGTTCAGCGACCTGAAGCTGCACTTCTTCGGCGGTCCCCGCGCCGAGCTAGCCACACCAGAGGCATGCGGCACATTCACAGCCATGAGCGAACTGGAACCGTGGTCAGCACCAGACTCCGGTTCAGGCAATCCAACCGACGAGTTCCCGATCGACGAAGCGTGCCCCACCGGCGCGTTCAACCCCAACTTCGCGGCACTCAGCACGAACGTGCAAGCCGGCGCGTACACGCCATTCATCGTTTCCTTCTCGCGCTCTGACACAGACCAGGAACTGGCCGGGTTGAGCGTGACGCTACCACCCGGAATGCTAGCCAACCTCAGCGGCCTGCCACTGTGCTCGAATTCCGACGCGAGCGCCGGGACGTGCCCAGCCGCCTCGCAGGTCGGGACGGTATTGACGAGCGTCGGTCCCGGTCCAAACCCGTTGCAGGTGACCGGCAAGGCCTATCTCACCGGCCCCTACAACGGTGGTCCCTACGGTCTCGCCGCGATCGTCCCCGCGATCGCCGGCCCCTTCAACTTCGGCACCGTGATCGTGCGCCAATCGATCAGGATCGACCCGATCACCTCTCAAGTCACAGACGTCTCAGACCCATTCCCCACAATCATCCACGGCATCCCACTACGCCTGCGCAGAGTCGACGTCACGCTAGACCGGCCAGGATTCACGTTCAACCCCACAAACTGCTCAAAGCTCGCATTCAACGGGAACATCACCGGCTCCCCGTTGGGATCGCCACGCACACTCGCGGGTAACGTCGGCTACGCCACCCAACCAGGAGCAACAAGCAACTTCACGGCGCCGTTCCAAGTCACAGACTGCGCGGCGCTCGCCTTCAAACCAGTGTTCAGCGTCTCCACGCAAGGCAAAACCTCACGCGCAAACGGCGCCAGCCTCAGCGTCAAACTGTCCTACCCCAAAGCAGCGTTCGGTAGCCAGGCGAACATCAAGAGCGTGAAGGTAGACCTGCCAAAGCAACTGCCCTCACGACTCACGACACTACAGAAAGCCTGTCCAGACATCACGTTCAACGCGAACCCCGCGAGCTGCCCCGCAGCGTCCAGGGTCGGCACGGCGACCGCGACAACACCGATCCTCGAAGCAACACTCTCAGGACCCGCATATTTCGTATCGCATGGTGGCGCGAAGTTCCCCGAACTGGTCATCGTACTCGCCGGGCAAGGCATCACCGTCGAGCTGCACGGCGAAACCTTCATCAGCAAAACAGGCATCACCAGCAGCACCTTCCGCACCGTCCCCGATGTGCCCATCGGCATATTCACGCTCAAGCTACCCGAGGGATCTAACAGCGCACTCGCCGCACCCAAAAACCTATGCGGCCAAACACTAAAGATGCCAACCGCATTCACCGCCCAAAACAACGCCAACATCAAACAAAACACACCAATCAACATCACCGGCTGCACCAAGAAGACAACCAAGAAAAAGACAACACACAAAACAAACAACACCCACAAAAACAAAACCAAGAAATAGAGAGGTGCATCGAACATGCCGGCGATCGAGGTGGAGCGTGCGTATCCGTAAGCAGGCCAACGCGGAGGAGGCCCGCCGCCAGGGTGGTCACGTAGTTGAGATGCAACGGCGGCGGCTGCTGCTGGCGATCGGCGAGCTGCTTGCCGACGTCGGTGTGGAGGATGCCACGGTGGGACGCATCTCAAAACGCGCGGGTGTGTCGCGGCGGACGTTCTACGAGGTCTTCGAGGACCGCGAGGAGTGTTTTCTGGCGGCGTTTGATCGGGCGGTCGAGCGGATCGCGGCGGAAGTCACACCGGCTTATGAGTCCGCGGGCAAATGGAGTGCTCGCGTTCGCGCGGCGCTGGCGGCTCTGCTCGAGCATTTCGACGCGCATCCCGGGGTCGCCCGTATGTGCGTGATCGAGACGCTCAGGGCGGGACCGGAGGTGTTGGAGCGGCGCCGCCGGGTGCTGGGGTCCCTGGCGGCGGCCGTCGACGAAGGGCGCTCCGAGGCCCGACAGGAGCAGGGCCCCCTGCCGCTCACGGCCGAGGGTGTCGTAGGTGGGGCGCTTGCGGTCGTCCACGCTCGCCTGCTCGAAGCGGAGCACGGCCCCTTGGCGGAGTTGGTCAACCCGCTCACCGCGATGATCGTGCAGCCCTATATCGGCCCGGCTGCGGCGCGTCGCGAGCTGGAGCGCCCCGTCCCGAAGCCGAGGCGCGCCGTCGCCGACGGCGGGAAGGATCCGTTCAAGGGCCTCTCGATCCGCTTCACTTACCGCACCGCCCGCGTGCTCGCCACGATCGCCGAGGACTCGGGCGCCTCCAACCGCATGATCGCCGACAGCGCTGGCATCAGCGACGAAGGCCAGACCTCGCGCCTGTTGCGACGCCTGCGCGACGCCGGCCTGATCGAGAACCTCGGCGAAGGCCACACCCGCGGCGAGCCGAACGCCTGGTGGCTGACCGAGCGAGGCGAGGCGATCCATGCGACGCTCGCCGGCGCCGAGAAGGTCCTTGCGTAGGTCACAAACCGTCGCGAGGATCGCTATTGTTGGATGATTGACTGACCAGTCAATCTATCCAAAGGCCGCTGCAATCCAGCTCAATTCCGGTGCGGACGTCGAGGCGAACATCGCCGCCGCCGACCGACTTGTGCGAGCGGCCGCAGCCGAGGGCGCCACGCTGATCGTGCTGCCCGAGAAGTGGACGGTGATGGGCAGCCCCGAGGATCTGCGCGCCGGTGCGCAGACGCTCGACGGCTCCGCGATTTCGTGGGCCCGCGAGACGGCGCGCGAGCAAAAGCTCGACCTGGTTGCCGGCTCGATCGCCGAGCGGGTCGAGGGCCGCGAGAAGTTGGGGAACGCGTCCGTCCACGTGGGCCCCGACGGCGAGATCAAGGCCGTCTATCGCAAGCTGCACATGTTCGACGTCGAGATCGAGGGCAAGCGTTATTGCGAGTCCGACACCGATGAGCCGGGCGATGAAGTCGTCTCCAGCGAGCTGGCCGACGGCTCCAACCTGGGCATGGCGATCTGCTACGACCTGCGCTTCCCCGAGCTGTTCCGCGTGCTCGCGCTTCGCGGCGCGCGCGTGGTCTCGCTGCCCGCCGCCTTCACGCTCCCCACGACGCGCGACAACTGGGAGCCGCTTGTGCGCGCCCGCGCGATCGAGGACCAGGTTTTCATGGTTGCCGCCAATCAGGTGGGCGAGCACCCCGGCGGCCACCACTCGGGCGGCCGCTCGATGATCGTCGATCCTTGGGGCACAGTGCTCGCGAGCGCGGACGGTGAGACGACTGGGTACATCCTCGCCGAGCTCGACTACGCCCACCAGGACGACGTCCGCAAGCGCATACCTTTGCTGGAGCATCGTCGCCCCAAGCTGTATCACCGCTCCTCCGCACAGACTCACAAAGGAGCGGCCGCATGAGCACGCCCAAGGCCAAGGCCGTCCCCGACCGCCGCCGCGCGATCCTCGACGCGGCCATCCGCGTGTTTGCGCGCCAGGGCTTTCACGCCTGTCGAGTGTCTGACATCGCGGATGAGGCGGGCGTGGCCTACGGCCTGCTTTACCACTACTTCCCCTCCAAGGACGACGTGCTGAGCACGCTGTTCTTGGAGCGTTGGGGTGTGATGTTGGAGATGATCCGCGAGGTCGATCGCGAGCCCAAGCCGGTGCGCGAGAAGCTGGGCGCGATCGCCTCGTTCATCGTGGACAGCTATCGCCATGACCCCGACATGATGAAGGTGATCATCGTCGAGGTCACGCGTGCCGCCAACTCGTTCGGCCAGACCCATCTCGGCCAGATCAGGGAGGCCTATCGCCTGATCGGCGAGATCGTGACCAAGGCCCAGGCCGAAGGGATCTTCAAGCAGGAGATCGACGCCGAGTTCGCCGCCATGACGTTCTACGGGGCGATCGAGCAGGTCTTGACCGGTTGGATCTTCGGCCTGTTGCCTCAAGGCGACGATGAGTTCGAGCGGGCCAAGCAGATGGTCGTCGAGACCGTGTGCGGGGGCCTTGAGTGCGCGCCGCCGGCCTCGCCCGCCTGAGGCTCCAAGCCGTGCCGGTCAAGCCCCGGGCCTACCAGCGCGCGCGATGGTGCTCGACCACGCCGAGAGCGTGCTCCAGCTCGATGCCGCCCGGCAGCGTGCCCGTAAAGGTCCCAAAGGGAGCCCTGTAGTCGCTGCGCACGAGCCCCAAGTTCTCTTTGCGGCTGCGCTCCGCCTCCGGCGCAAAGCGCAGCTCTGAACCATCCTCGGCGACGATCGAGCGCAGGTCCGCCGCGAAGCGCACCGGCGCCGCCTCGTGGGGCACGCCCGCGACCCAGATCGCCCGCTCGCTGCCGCTC
>JBAURN010000237.1:0-2505 GCA_049581225.1 Solirubrobacteraceae bacterium | reverse complement strand
GCCGACACCCATCGCCAGCAGCAGGACCCCGATCCCGGCCAGCAACGCGAGGCTGTTGTTGCGCGCGGGAGTCGGCGAGCCGGCCGGTGTGACGCCTGGAGGGGTGCGGGGAGGCGAGGAGGGCGTCTCCCCCGCTGGCGTGAGCGCACCGGGCGGGCCCGTGAGATGAGATCGTGGCTCGCCGCATTGCAGGCAGTAGCGCTGGTCGGGCGCCAGCGGCGCGGAACATTGGGCGCACTGCTCGCCCGACACGGGCGTTATCGGCTGGGTCACAGCCGAGGACGGCTCAGCTGCGCCGGCAGGCTCGGTCACGCTGGGATACTCCACCCTCGCATCCTCTCATTCGTAACGATTTTGTGAAAGAGGGTTTAGTCGGCTCGTACTTGTCCGTCGCTGCCCGGTTCATCGGACCCGTATCCTAGCCAGCCGGAGCGGGCTTATCGTAGCCGGAGGGTGAACGGGCTAGCAACTATTCACGATTTGTTATCAAGATAGTCACAGCAGGTTGACGTGTACTCGCGATCGACTCGGCTAGCCTGGCGCATCGCGTTGACTCGACCCTCGGCCGGCGACACGATTGCCCTCAAGCTCCGCATCGATCGGAGCGGCGGGGGCTTGTTTCAGAGTAAGCACAGGCGCCCTCGGGCGAGCACTCGGCGGAATGAAAAGGACAGCGAGGGATAGACGATGAGGCGACTGAGAATGTACAAGGGCACGCTCCTGGGACTGGCAGTCATGACGAGCGCCTCGCTGGCGACGCCGCTGGCCTCGCAGGCGAGCAAAGGCACCCCCGCGCCAAAGCCGCCGAGCGCCTCCACGGGCGGAACGGCTCAGCTGAGCTACTCCTCGGCCACGCTCAACGCGACGATCAATCCCCACGGCAGCGAAACGACCTACTACTTTCAGTACGGAGCCACGACTGCCTACGGTGCGCAGACCGCCACAGTGGCCGTCGGCGGCGGCGCCGTGAGCGTGCCGGTCAGCCAGGCGATCTCGGGCCTGGCCACTGGCGTCACCTACCACTACCGGGTCGTCGCCGGCAGCTCCTCCGGCACAACGACAGGTCGCGATCGCGCGTTCACGACCAGGAGTGTGCCGCTCAAATTCGAACTTCCGCGGACGCCGAGGCTGACGCTGTTCGGGACTCCCGTATCCATTACGGGAAGCTTGACCGGCAGCGCCGCGGCAGGCCACGAGGTCGTGCTGCAGGCCAACCAGTTCCCGTTCGTGGGCGGTTTCGTGAACGTCGGCACACCTCAGGCCACGAACTCGGCGGGTCAATTCGCCTTTCAGGTGGCCGGGCTCTCTCAGAACACGCAAATACGCGTAGCGACGCTGGACCCGCGACCGATTCGCAGCCCCGTGGTGACGGTGCGCGTGGGAGTGCGCGTCACGCTGCACGCTCACAAGACCGCACGCAAGGGCTATGTGCGACTGTACGGGACCGTCAACCCGGCTGTCGCCGGCGCGCCCGTTGCCTTCCAGCTGCTCAGAGCGGGGCGCGGACCGCTGACGGTTGGCGGCACTGTCGTCAAGAAGGGCAGCGCCACCTCGGCGAGCTTCTCCGCGGTGATCTTCATACCTCACAATCACGGGGGGCTCTACAGAGCCTTCGTCAAGGTCTCCGACAACAGCCACGCGCCCGGCTCAAGCCGAGGCGTAATCGTTCACTCCGCGCCCGCTCAGCGCAAACACCGTTAATTCACCAAAATCGCCACGAAGCTGAGCCGGCGACGGCAGGCGAACGCCGGGGAGCCGGCCCCCAAAACGGACGACAGAAAAGCAGCACACCAATTCATGTGGCATGCCACTCAGCCGGCCGGGAGGACCGACGCCCGACCCACCGTGCTCATGCTCGGGATGGGCTGGTTTCCGGCGACGTTGGGCGGTCTCGATCGTTACTACCGCTCTCTGTTCGAGCAGCTTCCCGAGGCGCGCGGGATCGCGATCGGGCCGGCGCCCGACGCTCCCGCCAGGATCGAGGTGGTTGGACACGACGCCCAGCCCCTGGCGCTCCGCCTGGCCGGCTTCTGGCGCGCAGCCCAGCGTGCCGGCCGGGGGACAGAGATCGTGGACGCCCACTTTGCCCTCTATGCCTTCGCGCCGCTGCTGCTCGGCAGGCTGCGCTCGATCCCCTCGGTGTTTCACTTTCACGGACCTTGGGCCCAGGAGAGCCGTGCCGCCGGGCGCAGGTCGCGCGCGGGTTTCCATGCGCGGCGGACGCTTGAGCGTGCCGCGCTGCACCGCGCCGATGCACATGTGGTGCTCTCAGGCGCGTTTCGGAGGTTGCTGGTCGAGCGCTACCGAGTCGATCCCTGGAATATTCATGTGTATCCGCCGGGCGTGGATCTCGACAGGTTCACGCCCGAGGGTCGCGAGGCCGCTCGTCGCCGGCTGGGCTTGGAGCCTTCAGCCTTCGTGGCTGTCTGCGTGCGACGACTCGTGCCGCGCATGGGCATTGACAACCTGCTCGACGCGTGGGAGCGCCTGGAGCGACTACCGGAG
>JBAURN010000236.1:0-5431 GCA_049581225.1 Solirubrobacteraceae bacterium | reverse complement strand
GGCCGAGGCCGCCGAAGCGGCGGAGCGGGCCGCTGCCGGCGAAGGTGAGGATGACGAGGACGGAGACGGAGACGGGGCCCCCGCGCCGTCACGTCGCAGGCGCAGTCGTCGCGGACGGCGCTCCTCGACTCGCGCCGGAGATCCCCTTGAGGGGACCTTCGACCACGGTGAAGAGGGCTACGGCCTGTGGTTGGATCCCGCAATCCAGGACAACCCCGTCTATGCGGAGCATTGGGCCGGCCACCGACCCGTCGAGGTTACGGTCGAGGAGGATCGAATCGTGATCCGCCGCGCAGGCTCGGACGTCTAGAGAGCAGGATTAGTCGTCCGCTAGGACCAGGCGCCCACCCGCGTAGTCGGTCGCCTCGCGCAGATAGCGCGCGAAGGCCGCGTCGATGACCACCACCGAGTCCCACGCCCAAGGATCGTCGGGCGCGGCATCCATCACCAGCTGCAGGCACCACGAGGTGCCCCGTTCGTAAAGCTCCGCCAGTTCGTCTGCCGTGAAGCGCCCACCCAGGCGTTTGCGCAGCTCCGCGACGAGCCTGTCCACGATCCCCTGCAGCCGGGGACGCCGCTCGGAGGGCGCCTGGGAGAGGCGGCGCTCGCCCTGCCGCCACTGGTATAGGGCGTTGTCGAAACCGGGCACGGGGCCGAGGCTAGCAGCGCGCCCGAGCGCCCCCTCAGTTTGAAGGAAGGCCGCTGACGATGTAGGCCTGCTCGCCGGCGTGGATCATGCCAAGACGGCGCGCCTCGGCTTGAACGGTCGCGGGGCTGGCGAGCGCGGCGTGCTGGTGGCGCAGAACCCGGTTCTGACCTTCCAAGACACGTGTCTGGGCGATGTCGCGCTTTGACTCCCCCCACGCCGAGAACAGGCGCAGACCGGCGCTCATATAGAGGTACGCGATCGCCACCATCACGCCCAACATCGCGATCCGGCCAACACGATCCCAGCGCACTTGAACAATCGACATAAAGTCGCATTCGCCCCCACCGACAAAGCTCCTGCAAGTTAGGCGCCACGCCGGCTTGAGACGCAAGCGCAGGCGATCGGGAAGAGCCCGGTGTCGCTCAGCTCCTGAACACCGAGCGGCCCGGAAACTCCGCGTCGGCCCCCAATTGCTCCTCGATGCGCAGCAGCTGGTTGTACTTGGCGACCCGGTCCGAGCGCGAAGGGGCGCCAGTCTTGATCTGTCCGCACCCGGTGGCGACCGCGAGGTCGGCGATGGTGACATCCTCGGTCTCGCCCGAGCGGTGGCTCATGACGGCCGTATAGCCGGCCTCGCGCGCCATCGCGATGGCCGCCAAGGTCTCGGTGAGGGTGCCGATCTGGTTGACCTTGATCAGGATCGAGTTGGCCACGCCCAGCTCGATCCCGCGGGACAGGCGGTCTGTGTTGGTCACGAACAGGTCGTCCCCGACCAGCTGCACTTGAGAGCCCACGCGCTCGGTGAGCGTCTTCCACCCGTCCCAGTCCTGCTCGTCCATGCCGTCCTCGATCGACACGATCGGGTAGCGGCCGGCCAGCGTGGCCCAGTAGTCGGCCAGCTCGGCCGCGCTGAGCGTGCGACCCTCGTGCTCGAGCACGTAGGCCCCGTCCCGATACAGCTCGCTGGTGGCCGGATCCAGCGCGATCGCCACGTCCGTGCCCGGCCGATAGCCGGCGGCTTCGATACCGGCCACAAGCATCTCCAGAGCCTCCTCGTTGGAGCCCAGGTCCGGCGCGAACCCACCCTCGTCGCCGCCCGCGGTCGACAGGCCGCGGGCATGCAGGGTGCGCTTGAGCGCGTGGAACACCTCCACCCCCACGCGCAAGCATTCGGAGAAGCTGGAGGCCCCACAGGGCACGACCATGAACTCCTGGAAGTCCACCTTGTTGTCGGCGTGGGCGCCGCCGTTGAGCACGTTCATCATCGGCACCGGCAGCACCCGTGCGGCCTCGCCGCCGAGATAGCGCCACAGGGGCATCCCCTCCTCGGCGGCCTGGGCGTGGGCCACGGCCAGCGACACGCCCAGGATCGCATTGGCGCCGAGACGCGACTTGTTGGGGGTCCCGTCCAGCGCTACAAGAGCCTCGTCGAGAGCTCGCTGATCGCTTGCATCCATACCGACCACCGCGCCGGCGATCTCGCCGTTGACGTTGGCCACGGCCCGCGTGACCCCCTTGCCCGACCAGCGCTCGCCGCCGTCGCGCAGCTCGGTCGCCTCGAACTCGCCGGTCGACGCCCCGGACGGTACCGCCGCATGGCCGTGGGCGCCAGAGCGCAGCGAGACCTCGGCCTCGACCGTGGGGTTGCCACGGCTGTCGAGGATCTGGCGGGCGTGGACTTTCTCGATCTGACTCATCGTTGCGCTCCGCTGCCGGGGACCCAACCCGGCGCCACGTGGGCCGGCACTACTTGGTGGTGGTGCCGGTGCTGGTCGTGGGCGTGCCGGTCGTCGGCGTGGCCGTGCTCGGCAGGGTCGAGGTCGCCGGGGCTTTGTAGCCCTTGCAGTCCTTGACCGAGTATTCGGCGCGGCATTCGGTGCGACCTTCCCACTTCTTGCGGAAGTTCTTGATGAATTCAGACAGCGACTTCTGCTGCTTTTCGGCCATGATCTGCTGTGAGATCGTGGACTGCACCTTGGAGAGCGCCTGCTGGCTGCCCGGAATCGTCTTCTTCACTTCGTAGATGTAGTAGCCGAAAGGAGTCTTGATCGGGCCGCCGAGCACGCTCACCTGAGCTTTGAAGATGGCTTCGTCGAGCGCCTTCTCCTCTTGGCCTTTGACCACGCCCGGCAGCGATCCACCGGCGGCCTTGCTAACCGGGTCGATCGAGCTGCTCTTGGCGACGCTGGCAAAGCTCTTACCCGATTCGATTTCTTTCTTGGCCTGTTCGGCCTGCGCCTGAGTCTTTGTCAGGATGATCAAGATGTTGCGCTTTTCGGGCTGGCCGTACTGGGTCTTGTGCTGTTCGTAGTAGGCCTGAATTTCTTTCTGGTCGGGCTTCTTGCCCGCTTCCTTGCTCACCTTCTGCTGGATCTTCGAGGAGAGCGAGTTGAGCTTCACCCGCAGCAGCAGGTCGGAGACGGTGTAGCCGGTGCTGGCCAGGAATTTCTGGAAGTCGGCTTCCTTGGGGAACTGCTGGGCCTTGATCTGGTTGAACTGCTTCTTGACTTCGGCGTCGGACACTTTGATACCGCGTTCTTCGGCCTCCTTGATCACCCAGTTGGCGGAGATCAGGTAAGCGAGAACCTGCTGCTTGAGCGCGGTGTACTGCTGTTCACACTGGCTCTTGAGCGCGGCGGCCGTCGGCTTGGCCTGACCCTTGGCCGGCTTCGGCGCGGTCGCTTCAAGGTGAGCGATGCAGTTTTTGTAGGTGGGGGGGTCCGGAACCACTGCCTTGGGAGCGGTCTGACCGGACGCTGTCGAAGAAGCGGCGCTGGAGCTGGCGGCCACGTTCATCCAGTGGTTGAACGTTTCCATCGTGATCGGCGTACCGTTGACGCTGACCACGGCGTTGCCCGGGATGCCGCTGCTGCCGCACGCGGCGAGCGTTACCCCTGCAAGCAAAACGGCGCCCAGCGCCGAAATTTGACCCGATAGTTTGGACACGACGCGGGCACTCTAGCGGAAACATCCCAAGGCGTGCTTAACGAGTTCCTTAAAGGTGGCTAAGTCGCATCCCTAAGCGGCCTCGCGCGTGACCGCCAAGAGCACGTCGGCGGCGCGCACCACGCTGGGGAAGCGCTCGGCGCCCTCCTTGGGAACGCGCACCGAGACCTGGGAGCGACCCGACTCGTACAGCGCCTCGGGCAGCTCCTCGCGCAGCCGCTTGGCGCGCACCGAGTCGAGCTCGATCGGCGTGACGGCGAGACGATCTCCCCTGAAGCTGACGGCCCGGGCGCCGGCCTGGCCGAACTTGATGCGCGCCCGCTGCAGGGCCAAAAGGTTGGCGAGCGGCTCGGGAACCGGACCGAAGCGGTCCTCCAGCTCCTCGCGCAGGCGTTCCACGTCGGCCACCTCGAAAGCCGAAGCGACGCGCCGGTGCACCTCGATCTTGGCCTGCTCGTAGGGCACGTAGTCGGCCGGTACGTAGGCGTTGACGTTGACATCCAGGCGCACGGGCTCGGGCAGCTCCTCGGCTTGCTCGCCCTCTCCCTCACCCGGACCGGCCTGACGGACGGCTTCGTCGAGCATCTGCATGTAAAGCTCGAAGCCGAGCGCGGCCACGTGACCGGACTGCTCGTCGCCCAACAGGTTGCCGGCGCCGCGGATCTCCAGGTCGCGCATCGCCACCTTGAAGCCCGCGCCCAGCTCGGTGTAGTCGGACAGAGCCGACAGGCGCTGGGCGGCCTCGGGCGTGAGCGCGCCCGCCGAGTCGTACAGCAGATAGGCGTAAGCGCGTTCGCGGCTGCGTCCCACCCGTCCCCTGATCTGGTAGAGCTGGGCCAAGCCGAAGGCGTCGGCGTGCTCCACGATCAACGTGTTGGCCTGGGGAATGTCGATGCCCGACTCGATGATCGAAGTGCACACGAGCACGTCGGCGCCGCCCTGCAGGTAGTCCATCATGACCGCCTCCAGCTCGCCCTCGCCCATCTGGCCGTGGGCCACCGCGAAGCGCACACCGGGGCACATCGCCCGCAAACGCTCAGCGGTCTCCTCGATCGAGTCGACCCGGTTGTGCATGAAGAACGCCTGCCCTCCGCGGCCGTGCTCGCGCAGGATCGCGCGCTTGACCAGCTCCTCCTCATACTCGCCCACATAAGTCTTGACCGGCCGCCGGCCTTCGGGGGGCGTCTCGATCACGGAGATCTCGCGCAGCCCGGCCAGGGACATCTGCAGGGTGCGGGGTATCGGGGTGGCGGACATCGCGATCACGTCCACCTTCAGCTTGAGCTGGCGCAGAAGCTCCTTCTGCTTGACCCCGAAGCGCTGCTCCTCATCCACGATCAAAAGCCCCAGGTCCTTGGCGCGCACGTCACGCGAGAGCACCCGGTGGGTGCCGATCAGGATGTCCACCGCGCCGCTTGAGAAGCCCGCGAGCGCCGTCTTCTGCTCGGCGGCCGAGCGAAACCGCGAGACGTGCTCGAGCGTGATCGGGTAGTCGGCCAGGCGCTCTGAGAACGTGCCGTAGTGCTGTTGGGCGAGGATCGTGGTCGGCACCAGCATCAACACCTGCTTGCCTTGGCTGGCGGCCTTGAAGGCGGCGCGCAAGGCCACCTCGGTCTTGCCGTAGCCAACGTCCCCGCACACCAGGCGATCCATCGGCCGCGGTGCTTCCATGTCGGCCTTGACCAGTTCGATCGCCTCCAGCTGGTCGGCGGTCTCGGTGAACGGGAAGCGCTCCTCGAACTCGCGCTGCCAATCGGAGTCGGGCTCGAAGGCGTGACCGGCGCGGCGGCGGCGCTCGGCGTACAGGCTGAGCAGCTCGCCCGCCAGCTCCTGCGC
>JBAURN010000235.1:0-1965 GCA_049581225.1 Solirubrobacteraceae bacterium | reverse complement strand
GGACGAACGCTTGGGCGCGCTGGGCCAGGGACGTGTCTACTTCGGAGCGCAGGTCCGAGCGCACCGCCACATACAGGCTGATAGCGGCGATGAGCACGGCGATGGCGACCGCGAGACCGGCTGCGGCGGCGATGCGCGCGCGCAACGTCATCTCGGCTCCACACTTGTACCCGCGCGCGCGGGGCACCCCCTGGCGCAAACACAAACACACCGGCTCATGGCTCGCGCAACACGTAACCGACGCCCCTGACGGTGTGAATCAGAGGACGCGCGCCCGCCGCCTCGAGCTTGCGCCGCAGATAGCCCACATACACCCGCAACGCGTTGGAGGCGGGGCCGAAGTCATAGCCCCAGACACGGTCGTAGATGAGGCTGTGGGGGAGGACCCGGTTGGGGTTGAGCATCAACAGCTCCAACAGCTGGTACTCGGTGCGGGTGAGCTCGACGAAGTTGCCCTCGACGGAGGCGCCGTGACGGGCGCTGTCGAGGTAGAGCTCAGCGAACGACAGGGAGTCCGGGTCGCCCTGGGCGCTTGTACGCCGCAGCAACGCACGCAGACGGGCCTTCAGCTCGTCCACGTCGAACGGCTTGACGAGGTAGTCGTCGGCGCCGGCGTCGAGCCCGTCGATGCGGTCGCTGACGACGTCGCGCGCGGTGAGGATGAGGATCGCGACGCGGTTGCCGAGCAGGCGCAGCCGGCGGCACACCTCGAGGCCGTCGATCCCGGGCAGGCCCACGTCCAAAACCACGGCGTCGGGCAAGCTTTGGACGACCATCTCGAGCGCCCGCTCGCCGTCCTCGGCGAGCTGGATTTCGTAGCCGCCGAGCGTGAGCGCTCGCCGCAAAGCTTCACGAACGGCACGATCGTCCTCCACGACAAGAATCCTCATGAGGCGATTCTGACGCGTGGGGCAGCGATTGCGGAGAACTCCTACGTTGGCCTTATGCGGCTCATAGCCCGCTCTTGGAGTCGGGCTCGATGCTGATCGCGTGAACGAACCGATCCTGGCTCGCGTATCGAGGCCAAGGCCGGCCCGAGACAGGGAAGGCCGGCCCGAAGACAACCAGTCTCACTGAAAGGGACATCCGCATGTCAACTCCATCTATCAGCGCCCCGACACGCATTCCCACCGATCTGCACACCTCGACCAGCCGCGCGCGGGCGAGAGCACGTCGCCTGGTGCGCGGGAACGAGGCCGATCCGGTGTGGTCGCGGCCGGCGCTGTGGCTGGTGGGGCTGCTGGCGGGCGTGCTGACGCTGTGGGGCTTGACGAGAAGTGGGTACGCGAACACCTATTACGCGGAGGCGGCGCAGGCGGCGAGCCGCAACTGGACCGCGTGGTTGACGAACGCGCTCGACTCGAGCGGCACGGAGAGCCTGGACAAGGGGCCGTTGTCGAACATGCTGATGGGGCTGTCGGGCAGGCTGCTGGGCTTCTCCAGCTTCAGCATGTTGCTGCCGGAGGCGCTTTGCGGCGTTGGGGCTGTGCTGGTGTTGCACAACACGGTCAAGCGCACACTCGGGCACAGGGCGGCGATCTTGGCGGCGGCGATGCTGGCGCTGACGCCGATCTTTGTCGCGATGAGCCGCTACAACAACCCGGACGCGCTGCTGGTTCTGCTTGAGGTGACGGCGGCGTGGGCTCTGGTGCGGGCTTTGCGGGGAGGGCGCACACGCGCGGTGGTGCTTTGCGGCGTGCTGGTGGGGCTGGCCTTCAACGTGAAGATGCTGCAGGCCTATCTGATCGTGCCGGCCCTGGCGGCGACGTTGCTGATCGCCGGGCAGGGCGGCGTGAGGCGCCGCATAGGACAGTTGCTGGCCGGCGGGGCCGCGATGGTGGCGGTGAGCTTCGCTTGGTATGGGACGATGATGCTGATCCCGGGCAGGCCTTGGGTGGGTGACACGACCGACAACTCGTGGTTTTCGCTGATCTTTGGGGCCAACGGCTTTGGGCGCGTGTCGGG
>JBAURN010000234.1:0-3338 GCA_049581225.1 Solirubrobacteraceae bacterium | reverse complement strand
CGCCATGCGCGCAAAACGCACCGCGACGAGGGCCGCCGCCACGACTTTGCGGCGCGCCGGGTGGGCCGGCTTGCGCTTCGCCCGACGGCCGCCTCGCTGCTGCTGTTTTGCCAACTTGCTCATCTCTGCCCCTCAGGCTAGCGGGTACTCCAAACCTCGCCCACGCCTTCGAAGCCGAGCGCGCGCTTGGTCGCTTCGGTGAGATCGAATTCGCGACCCGCCACATAGGGTCCGCGATCGACCACGGGCACGCTCACTTCGCGCCCGCCGTAGCGCAAAGTCACGACCGTTCCGCATGGCAGCGTCTTGTTGGCGACTCCCATCGTGTAGCTGGTCAGCTCACCACCACAGGCGAGGCTGCCTCCGCCTCCATACCAGGACGCGCCGGCGAGCCGGTAAGAGCGCAGGTGGCCGAGATAGCGCTTGACGGCGCGATCGCGGGCGTCGCCTGAGAACACGACCCTGACTCGCTCGCTGAGCAGGCGATGGGGCTTGTAGCGCAACACGAAGCGTCCCTTCGCCCCGCTCACCGTGTGAGCGATGGCGCGCCAACCGTGGCGTCCGAGACGTTGCAGCGCGACCTCGCGATCGGCGAGCGTCGAACTGGAAGCGCCGACGGGCAGCGCGCGCAGCGTGCCGGCGACGGTCGCCGTGGCGCCGTCGAGCACATCCAGGTCGATCCTGTGAAGCCGCAGCTTAACCCGCGCGAGCGGGACCGACAGGGGCGCGGGGTCGATCAGCTGGGCAACCGGTTCAGCGACCGGTGTTGCGGGAATCCCCGCAAGCATGGGAAGCAAAGAGTCCTCCTGGGTAGCCGCCTACGGGGTTAGCTGTCGGGCTCACGGCCCGCCGGTCGCACGCGTCCATACGTGCGCCAGTCGGGCGTTACAGCCGCACCTGTGGCGGCCGATTCGCCCCATCCGGGCCCTCTCCTCGAGCCCGGCAGTGGGTCCCCCGCTCGCCTCCATCCACGGAGACGACTCGGCAGAGATCAATCAGTCCAGAAAACGCTAGTTGAGGCCTCTGTGCGCAAACTGTGATCGTGCGCACACATCCTTAAACCTCATCAACGGTGCGTATTTGCGTAAAAACCCGCAGAATCGATGGCTTGGCGTTGGCCGCCGTGCCCGTGCGTCAAGGGCCGGTGGCGGGCTACTCTTCGTCTCCGCGCGGGGGGGAGCCGAGGCGGTTGAGCAGCATGGCCTCGGCCATGCGCAGCAGGCCGATCGTGGTGTGCGGGCGCGCTTCGCTGGAGCGCACCGACACGTCGGAGCCGTGCGGGCCGATCACCTCGACGATCGTGCACACGTTGCCGATCTCACAGTCATCGCCATAGCGTCCTTCGAGCGCCTCCATCTGCGCCGCTACGACCTGCCCGATCTTCGATTGGTCGAATGCCATGTCCCTGCCTCCTGAGGGTTGGTTGGTCTGTGCCCGCTGTCTTTCGCGTCCCCGTCGCTACGACTACAGGAAATCACAGAAGCGCCGATCCCCATCGCCGAATAGCATCCAAGGCGATGCCACTCGATCCCCCGTTCTCCAACTACGAGCACGAGATCTACGCCGCCTCGATGCTCGCCGGGCGCAAGCCGGCGCGGCCCTTGGACTGGCGCGCACTGGAGCGCGACGCCTACGCGATGCTCGCGCGCGAGCCGCGCGGCTACATTCAGGGCGGCGCCGGGCGCGGACACACGATCAGGGCCAACCGCGAGGTCTTCGACCAGTGGCGGATCGTGCCGCGCATGTTGCGCGACGTGTCCGAGCGCGGCTTGGAGCGCACGGTGCTCGGCACGAAGCTGCCCGCTCCCGTCCTGTTGGCCCCGATAGGGGTGCAGACGGTTGCCCACCCCGAAGGGGAGCTGGCGAGCGCGCGCGCGTGCGCCCACGTGGGGTTGCCCCTGATCGCGAGCACGGCCGCTTCGCACACGATCGAGCAGATCGCCGAGGCCGCGGGCGAGCAGCCCTGCTGGTATCAGCTCTACTGGCCGCGCGATCGCGAGCTGGCGCGCAGCTTCATCTCCCGAGCCGAGCAGGCGGGCTATAAGGCGATCGTGGTGACGCTCGACACGTGGCTGCTCGGCTGGCGCCCGGCCGACCTGACCGAGGGCTTCCTGCCATTCCTGCGCGGCGAGGGCAACGTCAACTACCTGTCGGACCCCGTCTTTCGCGCCGCGCTGCCCAAGCCCCCCGAGGAGGACTTGGCGACCGCCGTGGCCTATTGGGCCTGGCAGTTCTCGAACCCATCCGTCACGTGGGACGATCTGGCGTTCCTGCGCGAGTGCACCGACCTGCCGATCGTCTTGAAGGGGATCCAGAGCGCCGAGGACGCCTCGCTGGCGGTGGAGCACGGGATCGAGGGCATCATCGTCTCCAACCACGGTGGCCGTCAGGTGGACGGCGCGATCGGCTCCCTGCAGGCGCTTCCCGGCGTCGTCGAGGCCGTCGGCGAGCAGTGCGAGGTGCTGTTCGACAGCGGCATCCGCTCGGGCTCGGACGCCTTGAAGGCGTTGGCGCTGGGGGCGCGGGCCGTGTGCCTTGGGCGACCTTATGTTTGGGGGCTCGCGCTCGGTGGCGAGCAGGGGGTGATCGATGTGCTGCGAGCGTTCCTGGCCGAGCTGGACCTCAACATGGCCTTGTCCGGGCACGCGAGCATCGACGAGGTCGGCCCTAATACGCTGCTTGTCCAACCTTCCACCGGCTCTCGCGAGCGCTCCGTGAGCGACGATCGAGCATCCGCGTTGACGACCGACCTCAGACACGCGACAATCGAAGCCGATGTCAAATCCTGATCGCCTCACCGGACTGGACTCGGCCTTCCTGCACCTGGAGGACCACGGCAACGCGCACATGCACGTGGCGTCGGTGATGGTCTTCGAAGGACGGGCCCCCAGCTATGACGAGCTGGTCGAGCACATCCTCTCGCGCCTGCACCTCGTTCCGCGCTACCGCCAGCGCCTGGCCTACGTGCCGCTCGACCAAGGCCGGCCGGTGTGGACCGACGATCCCCACTTCAACCCGCGCTACCACATCCGCCACACCGGGCTTCCACGCCCCGAAGACGAAACCGAGCTCAAGCAGCTGGCGGGACGCATCATCTCCCAGCGCCTGGACCGCTCCAAGCCATTGTGGGAGCTGTGGCTGGTGGCCCACATGGCGGGCGAACGCTTCGCCGTGATAGCCAAGACCCATCACGCCCTCGTCGACGGGATCTCCGGGGTTGACATAACAACTGTTTTGTTCGACGCCTCACCGGAGCCCGCCGGCACGCCGCGTCCGCCCGTGCCTTGGATTGCGCGCCCGCTGCCCGGCCCGGCGAAGCTGCTGGCCGACGCTTTGGT
>JBAURN010000233.1:0-27011 GCA_049581225.1 Solirubrobacteraceae bacterium | reverse complement strand
GATCAACAGGTCCTGCTCGCCGGACGCGCCGGCGCCGCCGCCGGGGTGGGCAGCGCCCGAGGGGTGGTGCACGAGTGAGGGCGCTCCCATCACGCCAGCTGGGGCTCGGGGACGGGACGGAAGGCGCGCGAGCCGGACAACAGCTCATACAGGACGGCCATGCGCACCACCACGCCCGCCTCCACCTGCGCTGTGATCAAGGCCTGGGGCGAGTCGACCGCCTCGCCGGAGAGCTCCACGCCCCGATTGACGGGACCCGGATGCATCAGGACCTGACGCGGGGAGAGCCGGCGCGCGCCGATCTGAAAGCAGGCGGCGTACTCGCGCAACGAGGGAACGAGGGCGTCGTTCATGCGCTCGTGCTGCATCCTCAACGCGTACACCACATCGGCGCTCCCCAATTCGTCCAGGCTGAAGCGGGTCTCGCAGCCGAGCGCCTCGATCCCTCGCGGGATCAAAGTCGGGGGCCCGGCGACCGTCACTGTGGCGCCCATCTTCTGGAAGGCCAGGATGTTCGAGCGCGCGACCCGCGAGTGGGCCACGTCGCCCACGATCCAGATCGAGCAACCGTCGAGCGAGCCGAGGCGTCGCTGCAAGGTGTAGACATCGAGCAGGGCCTGCGTCGGATGCTCGTGCTTACCGTCCCCCGCGTTGACGATCGACGCGCTCGTCCAACTGGAGACCAAGTCGGCCGCGCCGGCCCAAGGGGTGCGAATCACGATCGCGTCGGGCTTGTGGGCGGAGAGCGTGAGCACCGTGTCCTTCAGCGACTCGCCCTTCTCCACCGAGGAGCCACTGGAGACGAAGTTCACGACGTCCGCCGAGAGGCGCTTGGCGGCCAACTCGAAGGAGGAGCGGGTGCGGGTGGAGGCCTCGTAGAACAGGTTGAGGACCATCCGCCCGCGCAAGGCCGGGACCTTCTTGATCTCACGGTCGGACACCTCGGCGAAGCGAGCGGCCTGCTCGACGATCCGCTCGATGGCGGCCCTGTCGAGATCCTCGATCGAAAGGAGATGGTTCACGCGGAGGCTCTCGAGCTCGTGCGGCGGCTCGGGTTCGCGTGAGGGGACCGAACGCTCACGTCGCGGCCCTCGCGGGAGCGCGTTCGATCGCCACCTCGTCCACGCCGTCAAGCTCGGCGACTCGCACACTCACGTGCTCCTCGCGCGAGGTGGGCAGGTTCTTGCCGACGTAGTCGGGCCTGATCGGCAACTCGCGATGGCCCCGGTCGGCAAGGACCGCCAACTGGACCTTGGCGGGGCGGCCATAGTCGAACAGAGCCTCGATAGCGGCCTTCACCGTGCGGCCCGTGTAGAGCACGTCGTCAACGATCACGATCGTGCGGTCGGCGATGTCGAAGTCGATGTGAGACGCGTGCACGACGGGCGCATCGGGGCGCGAAGCGACGTCGTCGCGATAGAAGCCGATGTCCAAATCGCCCAAGGGGACCTCGGTGTCGAGCAGCTCACACAGCAGGGCCCGCAAGCGTGTGGCGAGGATGGCGCCGCGACGGTGGATGCCCACCAGAGCGACCTCGGAGGCGGTCGCGTTGCGCTCGGCTATCTCGTGGGCGATGCGGACCAGAGCCCGCGCCACTTCGTCCTCGGCGAGGACGATCTTCGCGTCATCCATGTTTTCCTTCCAGGCCTCTCGGGACCGGGTTAAAGGAGCAGGGCGACTGTATCAAGGGGAGGCGACGGGCTCTGTCGGGGTGTCGAGCTCCGCGGGCGCGTCTCCGGACGCATCGACGGACTCGGCCTCTGAGCTCTGCCCAGAGGTGAGACGCGCATCGCGGTGACGATCCGACCAGCGGATCAGCTCCGCCGATCCCTTCTCGGGGAAGGGCACGTCGATTGTGTCGAAGTCGCGCGGGGCCTCCGTGTTGGCGAACACCGAGCGCGCCTCATCGCGCAGATCTCCGCCCGGATAGCGCGTAGAGATATGGGTCAGGGCCAGCAGCCGGGCCTGCGCTTCGCGTGCGACCGTGGCTGCCTGGCGGGCGGTGGAATGGCCGGTCTGGCGGGCGCGCTCGATCTCCTCCTCCGCGAAGGTCGACTCGTGCACGAGCACGTCCGCTTGGTGGGCGGCGATCGTGAGCATCTCAGATGGCGAGGTGTCGCCCGAGATCACGATCTTGCGGCCCTCGCGGGTGGGACCCATGACCTGCTCGGGCGCGACGCCGGCGACCGTCTCCCCGCGCGTGAGCCTGCCGAAGTCAGGGCCCGGCGTGACCCCCAGCCGCTCGGCGAGCGCGGGGTCGAGATGTCCGGGACGAGACTCCTCGACGATCGCATAGCCATAGGCGTTGTTGTTGCGGTGCTCGACCGGTACGGCCGCCACCTCGAAGCCGTCGAACGCGACGGTCTCCCCCGGGTCGAGCTCGGCTACGCGCAAATCGTAGGGCAGGCGCCCATACATGAAGCGGGCCTCCTCCATGATTCGGAGCAGCCCCCTCGGCCCGTACACGGCGAACGGCTGCTCGCGTTCGCGCAGGCCAAAGGACTTGAGCATCCCGGGCAAGCCCAGCCAATGGTCGGCGTGAAAGTGGGTGACGAACACGCAGTCGAGGTCGGCCAGGCCGACAGAGCGCATCAACTGACGCTGGGTCCCTTCGCCGCAGTCGAACAGGAGCCGGTCGCTCCCCCGTCGCAGCAGGATCGCGGGCAGCCCTCGTCTGGGGCTCGGCATCGAGCCGCCGGTGCCGGCGAAGAAGAGCGAGAGATCCATGGGGGCAACGGTAGCGATCGGCGCTCGACACAGCGATAAGCTCTGCTGGCAAGGATGCCGACGTGGGTCATCCGTTGCGCCCGTAGCTCAGTGGATAGAGCGCTCGCCTCCGGAGCGAGAGGTCGCAAGTTCGAATCTTGCCGGGCGCGTAACCCAAAAGCCTCACCATATATGGGGTTCGAGCGAAGCGCCCTCGGGTAGAACGCACCCCGCCCGGTGGCTTACCTCCACTCTCCGCTTTCTTCCACCACGCACATCCTGGCCGAACTGGCCGCACTCCAGTAGCGGCGCCCCGCGAGCCGTTCGAGTCAGCCTGACGTCCGCAATCCTCGTCATATTTCCCGTATGAGTCCTACCTCATCCCCTCGGTTCCGTTGAGCGACGGCCCGATGAATGCGGTCCGTCAGGCCGCCGAGCCAGGACAGCGGACGTTGCGGCTCGGTCTTCAGGACGAGTTGCCGCTCGGCCTCTTGGAAGAGTCGTCGGACTATCTGACTCGCCAGTTGGTCACGTACATCGGCAACAAGCGGGCGCTGCTAACTCTCATTGAGAGCGCCGTCCGGACGGTGCGAGACCAAACCGGACACGACAAGCTCCGGATCCTTGATGCGTTTTCCGGCTCGGGTGTGGTATCTCGGATGCTTAAGCAATACGCCTCAGAGCTGGTTGTGAATGACATTGAGGATTACGCCCGTGCAATCAGCGAATGCTACCTATCCAATCGAGGAGGGATGCCGACCGAGGCGCTTTCGGCAGCCGTAGCTGACCTCAATCGCGAGGTGGAAGCACGCCGTGCCCCCTCCGGATTTATTCAACGGCTTTACGCACCCAAAGATGCCTCCAACATCACCCCCGGTGAGCGTGTCTTCTACACGCCCGACAACGCCTACCGACTGGACGCCTATCGACAGCTCCTAGAGGAGCTCCCGACTGATGTGAGGAGGCTGCTCATGGGTCCCCTGCTGTCCGCCGCGTCTATCCACGCCAACACCGCTGGCGTCTTCAAGGGGTTTTACAAGGACAAGGGGACGGGCATCGGCAAGTTCGGTGGGAGCGGAGCCGATGCCCTTTCTCGCATCACGGCGCCCATCACGCTTCAAGCGCCGATACTGAGCCGATTTGAATGTGACTATCTCGTCCGCCAGGAGGACGCCAACTCACTGGTTCGGGAGGGGCGGTCATTTGATGTCGCATACTTTGACCCGCCCTACAACCAGCACCCTTACGGTTCCAATTACTTCATGCTGAATCTTCTCGTCAAATACGCCGAGCCATCGACAATGAGCCGTGTCTCGGGCATCCCGACAGATTGGCAACGGTCGGATTACAACGTCAGGAGCAAGGCGCTTCCACGCCTGCGGGACCTCGTGACTGCCGTCGATGCTCGCTTCGTCATCCTGTCCTTTAACGATGAGGGGTTTGTGTCTCCTGCCGAAATCCGAGCGGCACTCGGCGAAGTGGGAAGCGTGACTGAGCAGCGCCAGCCGCACGCCACTTTTCGAGGGTGCCGGAACCTGCACAACCGAAGCTCTCAGGTCACTGAGCATGTCTATCTAATCCAAAAGGACTGATGCAATGGCCCGCAAGGCAGACCTCCGCATACAGCGCGCCGGCACGATCATCAACCTCACTTCAAGCAAGCAGGAGACCAGTCTCGGTCATGCCCTGACGGAGGTCGTTGCAAAGCTCGTTGCGGACTTTGGCGTCGTGCTCCACCACAAGAAGGACTGGCTTCTCTCAGATGTCATCACGCAGTTGCGCGTCGATTTTCCGGATGTGTCATTCGGCGAGCCGATGAAGCGCTCAAGCATGAAGCCTGACGGCGGCATCCTATCGCTCATTGACAGTGAGGGGCACGAACATCCCATCCTCATCGCTGAGGTCAAGAATCAGGGCACAAACGACGCCCGCGCCGCCGAGGGCAAGCCACGCCAGGCTATGGGTAACGCTATTGAGCGCCTCGGTAAGAACGTCATCGGGTTTCGCACTGCGATGCTCTCCGAGGACATCACACCCTTCGTCTGTTTCGGCTATGGCTGCGACTTTGCCGAGGGCAGCAGCATACGCGACCGCGTTATGACGATTGCGATGTTTGGACAGCTCAATGAGGTAAGCGTTGTCAATCTTGGCGACGGTGGCCGTTTCAACCGAGGTAGCTTCTTCTTCCGCGAGGAGGAGTGGAGCCAGGTCGAGATGATGGATGTGATGTACGACATCGCGAGCCGCAGCATCCACTACTACTTCGCCAAGTTCGGCACAAGCGCGTTCCCCCGCACAGCTGAGACGTAGGTCGGGCAAACCCCGCCTTTCCCTTCCTCGAGCAAGCTGCGCACAAATGGCATGGGGCCGATAAGATGAACCGATGTGCGTTGGATGTGCAATGGCAGCGGCCTCAGCGGCAAGCGGGCTGCGTACATGGCTACAGACTCACAATTTGGGCTGGCTGACCCCCAAGCGGATGCGCGCGCTCACGGTCGGCGCCATGTGCGCCGCCGGTCTCTTCGCCACTGTCGGTGTCAGCGGCTCCTCGCCGCCAACCGGTCACCCCGTCTCCGCCGCCCAGCACGGACAGTCGCATCCAGCTCGCTAGCTCCCAGCGAGCCGGCGTCTCCCAAACCCGACAGCTCTACTTGGTCTCTGCCCGCGAGCTTTATCCGCCGGCGACCGCAGGCAAGATGGTCAACTCCGCCCCGTCGTCCACCGGCGTATCGAGCCCATCCAGAAAGCGGATGTCCTCGCCGCTGAGATACACGTTCACGAAGCGCCGCAGCGAACCGCTCTCATCCGCCAAGCGGTCGCTGAGCCCGTCGTAGCGCTCGTACAAGCTGTCCAGCACCTCGCGCACGGTGGCGCCTTCAAGCTCCGCTTCGCTCTCTCCGCCTGCCGCAGACCGCAGCTGTGTTGGGATCTTGACGGTGACCGCCATCCCGATCAGTTCCGGGAGGCGAAGCCCGCCAATGCGGTGGGCGCGCCGGTCGCGTCTGCGGGAGCCTGCTCGACCAGAGTCTCGAATTGCTCCACCGACGGCTCTATTTCGTGTGCCTCGAACGAGCCCCGCACCGCGTCGAGCGTCTTCAGGCCGTCGCCGGTGATCACGAGTACGACCCGCTCGTCCGGGTCGATGTCTCCGCGCGCGGCCAGCTTGGCCAGTACGGCGGTGGTGACGCCGCCAGCGGTCTCGGTGAAGATGCCTGTGGTCTGCGCCAGCAGGGCGATGCCATCGCGGATCTCCTGGTCTGAGACGGAATCCACGCCCCCGCCGCTACGCCGGGCCTCCTCGATCGCGTACGGACCGTCGGCCGGGTTGCCGATGGCCAGGGACTTGGCGATCGTGTTGGGCTTGACCGGCTTGCACACGTCGTGACCGGCCGCGAAAGCACTCGCGACCGGCGAGCAGCCGTCGGCCTGGGCACCGTTCATTGCCGGCAGCTCGCCGTCGATCAGTCCCAAGTCGCGCCACTCGGAGAAGCCCTTGGCCACCTTCGTAAACAGGGAGCCCGAGGCGATCGGCACGACGCAGCGGTCGGGCAGCTCGAAACCGAGCTGCTCGGCGATCTCATATGCCAAGGTCTTGGACCCCTCCGCGTAGTAGGGCCGCAGGTTGACGTTCACGAAAGCCCAATCGCGCTCGGCCGAGAGCTCCGTGCAGAGCCGGTTGACATCGTCATAGGTGCCCTTCACCGCGACGAGTTTGGTCCCGTAGATGCCGGTGGCGAGCACCTTCTGCTCCTCCAGGTCGGCCGGGATGAACACGTAGGACTCAAGCCCCAAGGCGGCGCCATGAGCGGCCACCGAGTTGGCCAGGTTGCCAGTGGAGGCGCACGCGATCGTCTTGAAACCAAGCTCGCGAGCGCGGGCGGTGGCGACCGAGACGACCCGGTCCTTGAACGAGTGGGTCGGGTTGGCGGCGTCGTTCTTGACCCACACCTCGCGCAGGCCCAAGCGCTGCGCCAAGCGGTCGGCCTTGATCAGGGGCGTGCAGCCGGCGGGCAGGCCGGTGCGCGAGGCGAGGCGACCCGATGGCCCGGGAGGCCCGTCCACGACCGGCAGGAAGTCCGCGTAGCGCCAGATGTTCTGCGGGCCGGCCTGGATACGCCTGCGCAGCTGTCCGACGTCGGAGCCGAGCGCCGAATGGTCGTAAGCGACCTCCAGCGGCCCGAAGCAGCGGTCGCAGACATACAAAGCCTCCAGCGGATACTCGGCCTTGCACTCTCGGCATCTCAGGTGTGTCACAGCCATGTCGGGACTCCTTCTATTGATCTTCGCCGGTAACCCGTGTGGCGAAGAGCAGGAAGCCCGCCACACATCTCTCAGGAATTGGCACCTTTCCGCTGTTAGACGGCGGTTGCCGGGGTTTCATCGGGCCAGTCCCTCCACCCCTCTGGATGTGTCCAGCTATGTTCGTCGAGAGTATAGGAGGCCTCTGGACGGAACGCAAGGCCTGGTTCACAAACGCGTGTTCGGGCGCCGTTGAGCCGGCAGGTAACGCTTGGGGAGCCCTGGTGTAGGGCCTATCGATGACCACCGGTCCCGCCGATCTGGAACGCCTCCCAACCGACTCTCCCGAGGTCTTCGAGCCGCTCGATCCGGCGACCAAGAAGCGGATGCTGATCATCGTAAACCCCTACGCCACGACCGTCTCCGATCGTCTGCGTCACTTGGTTGTGTACGCCTTGCAGGGTCGCTATGAGGTGGATGCGGTGGACACCGAGGCGCGCGGTCACGCGATCGAGCTTTGCCGCGAGGCCGCCCACGAGGGCTATGACGTGGTCGTGGCCTTCGGCGGGGACGGCACCGTCAACGAAGCGGCCAACGGCCTGCGCGGCTCCCCCACCCCGCTCACCTGCCTGCCGGGCGGCTCGGCCAACGTGTACGGCAAGATCCTGGGCATCCCGGGCGAGCTTGTCGACGCGACCGAGCATCTGCTCGGCATGGCCGACGACTGGCGTCCACGCAAGGTCGACCTCGGAGTGGTCAACGATCGCTGCTTCACGTTCGCCTCCGGGCTGGGTCTGGACGCGAGCGTCGTAAAGCGTGTGGACTCCAACCCGCACCTGAAGGCCCGCTTCGGCGCCTACTACTTCACGTGGGCAGCGGTCAGCACGTTTACCCGCCGCTACATCCTCAAAGCCCCCCACCTCACGGTCGAGCTGGACGGCGAGCAGCACAAGGGCGTCACGGCGATCATCCAGAACGGCTCGCCCTTCACTTATTTCAAGGATCGGCCGATCGAGGTCGCCGAGGCGTCTGAGCTCGATTCCGGCACGCTGCAGACCAGCGTGCTGCGCCGCGCGCGACCCTTCGACATGCCTTCGATCGCCTTCCGCGCCTTCTCCAAACGCGCCCGGGTCACGCGCCACCGGCAGGTGCTTTCGCTGGCGCAGGCAAGCGAATTGACGGTCTCCTCAAGCGACGGCAAGCCCCTGCCTTTGCAGGTGGACGGCGACTACTTGGGCGACGTCACGCAGGCGACCTATTCGGTCTTGCCGCGTGCCCTCAGCGTGATTTCCTAGCCGGCGCCCCCGGGCGTGACCCGGTAGGCGTCGAACACGGCCTCCGTGTTGCGCAGGCGCGAGATCGCGCCCTTCAAGCTCTGGGTGTCGGCCAACTCGACCACGAAGCGGTTCTTGACCATCGGCGGGCTCGACAAGCAGCGCGCTTCAAGGATGTTCGCACCCGACTCCGAGAAGGCGCGCGAGAGATCCTCCAGCAGGCGGTGGCGGTCCCAAGCGTCGATATGGATTTCCACGACGAACGAGGTCGCCTGATCGCCTTCCCAGCTCACGTCGGTGAAGCGTTCGGGGTTGCGTTGCAAAAGCTTGGCGTTGGGGCAGTCCTTGCGGTGGATCGTGATCCCGCGGCCGAGCGAGATGTAGCCGATGATCGGATCGCCGGGCACGGGGCGACAGCACTTGGCCAGACGCAGCATCACGTCCTCCACCCCGTCGACCCTGATCCCGTACTGGCCTGAGGAGCTGGTCGGACGCTGGCGTGGGCGTCCCACCTTGAGCAGGTCTGTGGCGCTCGTATCGCCATCGGCGGCCTCGCCCTGCTTGAGGCGCTGCAGCACTTTGTTGACGACCACCTTTGGCGAGATCTTGGCGGCGCCGAGCGCGATATAGAAGTCGTCGGCCTTGCGATAGCCCATCTCTCTGATCACGTCCGCCAGCAACGCCGAGCCCGTGATCTTTTGAGCCGGCAGGCCTTGCTTCTTGAGGTGTTCCTGCAAGAGCTCCCTGCCAGTGTGCTCGGTGCCCTCGCGAGACTCGGCCTTAAACCATTGCTTGATCTTGTTGCGGGCTCGGGTCGTCTTGACCATCGCAAGCCAGTCGCGCGAAGGGCCGCGCTCGCGCTTGGCGGTCAGGATCTCAACGATGTCGCCCGAGCGAAGCTCGTAGTGCAGCGGCACGATCTTGCCGTTCA
Source organism: Solirubrobacteraceae bacterium (assembly GCA_049581225.1). Taxonomy (GTDB): domain Bacteria; phylum Actinomycetota; class Thermoleophilia; order Solirubrobacterales; family Solirubrobacteraceae; genus Palsa-744. Next base: position 17,861 of record JBAURN010000233.1, on the reverse strand, counting down.
CCCTCGCGCCGACGCAGCGGTGGCCGATCTCGGTGTGGACCTCGTAGGCGAAGTCCAAAGGCGTGGCGCCGGCCGCAAGCGACTTGACCTCGCCCTTGGGCGTGAACACGTACACCTCGTCCTCGAACAGGTCGATCTTCAGGCTCTCCATGAACTCCTGAGGGTCTGACATCTCCTGCTGCCAGTCGAGCATCGAGCGCAGCCACTTCATCTTGGCGTCCTCGCCCTCAGAAGCCACGCCGTCCTTTGCCTGAGGACGCTGCTTGTACATCCAGTGGGCCGCCACCCCGAACTCGGCCATCTCGTGCATGTCTCCGGTTCGGATCTGGATCTCCAAAGGACGCCCCTCTGGTCCGATCACAGTCGTGTGCAAGGACTGGTACATGTTGAACTTGGGCATCGCCACGAAGTCCTTGAAACGACCGGGCAGCGGCTTCCACAAGGAGTGGATCACGCCGATCGCGCCGTAGCAGTCCTTCACCGAATCGACAATTACGCGCATGGCGGTAAGGTCGTAGATCTCGTTGAACTCGCGGCCCTTCTTGGTCATCTTCGAGTAGATCGAGTAGAAGTGCTTGGCTCGCCCGGCGATCTGGGCGGCGATCCCGACCGTCTCAAGTTCGCTTGCCAGGTAGTCGCCGGCCTCGGCCACGTAGCGCTCGCGATCCTCGCGCTGCTGGGAGACGAGCTCCTTGATCTCCTTGTACTTGCGTGGATGCAGCGTCGCGAAAGCCAAGTCCTCGAGCTCCCACTTGATCGCGTGGATACCCAGGCGATGGGCGATCGGGGCGTAGATCTCAAGCGTCTCGCGCGACTTCTCAAGCTGCTTCTGCTTGGGCATCGCGCCGATCGTGCGCATGTTGTGCAAGCGGTCGGCGAGCTTGATCAGGATGACCCGCACGTCGCTTGCCATCGCGACCATCATCTTGCGGTAGTTCTCGGCCTGAGCCTCGTCGCGCGACTGGAAAGTGATCCCCGTCAGCTTCGTTACACCGTCGACGATCAGAGCGATCTCCTCGCCGAAGCGCTCGCGCACCTCCTCCAGCGAAGCCGAGGTGTCCTCGACAGTGTCGTGCAACAGGGCCGCACACAGCGTCTCTGTGTCCAGGCGCATACCAGCGCAAATACGTGCCACCCCGACCGGGTGCACGATGAAGTCCTCGCCCGACTTGCGTCGCTGGGCGGCGTGGTGCTCGCAGGCGAACACGAACGCGTCTTCCACGCGCTCGCGGTCGATCTCGACGACCGCGTCGGCGGCGTGCTCTGAGACGATCGCGAACAGGTCGTCCAGCAGACGCCGCTCGAGCTCGCTCAGCTCTGGGCGGCGGCCGCGGCGACGGGTGTCGGCAGGGGGAACAGTGTGGACTGGGCTGGGCCTGCTTTGGGACATGGCTTAAGGGTAGCCTCCTTGGGCGCCGATTGGGCATGGCGGAGCACCAGACGGGGCTCGACGGCACCCCTCCACTCGTTTATCTCCAGCGCGAACGTGGCCTGTACGCGCTCACCTTCGGCGACGCCCAGCCGACCTTCGTTGCCAAAAGCGACAGCTCGCGCGCTTGCGCCGTCGGACTCGACGGTGAAGCGCACGTGTTTGCCCTCTCCCATCGGGCGCACATCGCTGAGCACCGCGTCGGCGACCATCAGCGAGACCGACGGATTGCCACGCCCGAACGGAGACAGGCGGCCCAGCTCTTCGGCCAGCTCCATGTCGAGCTGCGGACCGTTGACGATGGCGTCGACCCGCTCGCGCGCGATCAGGTCCTCGGCGCGGAGAGCGTGCGCGGCGTGTGCGTCAAGCGCCTGGGCAAAGCCGGCCACCGAGTCTCGCTCCAGCTCGACCCCCGCGGCCGCCTTGTGGCCTCCATAGCGCGCGAGGTGTTCAGAGCACGCGGTCAACCCGGCGAGCAGGTCATATCCCTCGACGCTGCGTCCCGAACCGCGGCCACCCTCTCCGTCCAGTGCGATCAGCACGACCGGCCGGCGATGGCGCTCCGCCAAGCGTGAAGCGACGATGCCGATCACGCCCGGATGCCAACCCTCGCCGGCGAGCACATAGGCCGACCGTGGGCCGTCCCGGTCCAGCCGTGCCACCTGCGCTTCGGCCTGGATGCGAATCGTCTGCTCGGTGTGGCGGCGCTCGCTGTTGGCGCGGTCCAACTCGTCGGCGATTTGGGCTGCCCGCACGGGATCCTCGGTGAGGATCAGCTCCAGCGCCGCGTCGGCTCGGTAGAGGCGTCCCGCCGCGTTGATGCGAGGAGCGAGGGCGAATCCGACCGCGCGCTCGTCCACCTTGCCCGGCTGCACGCGCGCCACCGCCATCAGGGCGCGCAAGCCAGGCTTGGCGGTGGCGGCAAGCGCACGCAAGCCGCGTCGCACCAAGTTGCGGTTCTCGCCGATCAGCGGCACCACGTCGGCGATTGTCGCCAAGGAGACCAGATCCAGATCCTCCTCGGCCACGTTCGGCTCGTGTCCAGCCGCCTCCAGGATCGCTTGAGCAAGCTTGTGTGCGACCGCGGCCGCGCAGAGGTCACCGCAGGGATAGCCGCACAGGGCTGGGTGCACGATCGGGGCGTCGGGCAGTATGCCGTCTGCGCGCGGCAGATGGTGGTCGCTGACGATCGTCTCGATCCCCAAGGAGCCGGCCAGGGCGACCTCCTCGACCGCGGTGATCCCGCAGTCGACGGTTATGAGCAGCTCCGTTCCACGCTGGGACAAGCGCCTCACGGTGTCTGTACTGAGCCCGTAGCCGTCAGCTCGGTCGGGCAGAAACCAGTCGACGCGCGCGCCGAGGATGCGCAGGGTGCGTACCAGGATCGCCGTCGAGCAGACGCCGTCGACGTCGTAATCGCCGTGGATCGTGATCCTGCGTCCCGCCCGCGCACTCGCCAGGATCGAGTCGGCGGCGTCACGCAGCCCCGCGAACGCGTCCAGCTCGTGGCGCTCGTCGGCGGCGAGGAAGGCGCGCGCACGCAGAGGATCCTCGAAACCGCGTCGCACCAGTATCTGCGCGAGGGCGTCGCTTACCTCCAACAGCTCACACAGCACCGTCACATCGCTGCGGTCACAGCTGGGAATGTCGAAGCGAACCATCGCCGGGACATTACGCTGCGGACTAGACGGATAAATGTGTCCGGCCCGCGATGAGCCGTGTGGGCTCGCTCGTGGAGCGAGCCGCTCGGGGTCACCGCCTCAGGCGCGAAGTTCTTCGATCGGAGCCGTTTCGCGACGGGCACCCTCGAAGTAAATCGCGGCAATCCCCAGCAGGGCGCCGGGCACGGCGTACAGGACAACGGATATGTCCGTCGCTTTGAGGCCGGGCACGCCGAAGGAGCCGCTCTTGACTCCGTAAATCAGGAGCCCAGAAAGGATCGCTCCCACGAGTGAGCCCACAAAGGCTCCCACGATCCCGCCCCAGAAGCGGTCGGGCAGGAAGATCGTGAAGTGCCAGATCGACAGGCCCATCATGACCCAGCCAAGCATTCCCATCAGCGAGATCTCCCGTGTCGGCGGTTTCGCGGTCTGCGTGTTTTGCCGCGCTGGGGCGAGTCCTGCTTCAGCACCAAGTCCTCGGGGGTCAGGTCGGCGGCTGGGTCGCGCGGGGACGTCGCCTCGTCCTTGCCGTTGACGGCTCCCTTGCCGTTGGCCTTGACCTCCGCGGCTGTCGCGCCGGCGCGCGGGCCCGCCTGCGGCTTGCCCGTGCGGGTTTGCCGACCGCGTCTCGCGTCCCCGCCGGCGGCGCGGGCGGCCTGTTGCTGCTCGGCAAGCTCCGGTCCAATGTCCGCCACCAGTTCGTCGAACTCCTCCTTGGAGAGCGGCTCGCCGGCCTCCTCTTCGGCGAGCGCCGCGCCCCGTCGACCTCGCTTGCGTGAGGGCTTGGGCGTGGGCTCCACGTCGACCGGGCTGTCCCCGATGGTGGTCGCGTAAGCGGGCACGTAGCCCAGGTCGCGCACGATCCGCGCGCGGCGGTTGCGATAGACGCCCTCGCGCTCCTTCCAATGGGTGAGCACCGGCGAGGCGATGAAGATCGAGGAGTATGCGCCTGAGGCGATACCGACCATCATCGCGAAAGCGAAGTCCTTCAGCGTGGAGCCGCCGAACAGCAGGATCGCGGTCACGGGCAGCAGCGTGCAGAAGCTCGTCGCCAAGGATCTGGTCAGGACCTCGGACATCGAGCGGTTGACGATCTGCGAGAACGCCGCTCGCGGCATACGGGGCACGTTCTCGCGCACACGATCGAACACGATGATCGTGTCATACATCGAATAGCCAAGAATCGTCAGCAGCGCCGCCACGGTGGAGGTCGTGACTTCGCGACCGGTCAACGCATAGACGCCGCTGGTGATGAGCAGGTCGTGCATCAGGGCGATCAGGACCGGAACGGCGTACTTCCATTCGAATCGCAAGGCGATATAGGCAGAGATCACCAGCAGCGAGGCGATGATCGCGATGATCGCGCTTTTGGCGACGGTCTGTCCGAAGGTCGGTCCGATCGAGGTGTTGGAGAAGTTCTTGGTCCCAGGCGAATTTGGGCCTGACCCGAACTTCTTGTCGAGCGCTTCCTTGACTTTCACCACTTCTTCGGGCTTCAGCTTTTTCAGGGAGATCTGGTAGCCCTGCCCGCCGATGCTCTTGTTCGTGAAGCCCTGCACCTCGGCGCTCGGAAAGCCGGCTTGGGCAATCGCCGACTGCACCTGGTTCTCGCTGACGTGCTTGACGAAAGCGGTCTGAATGCGCGTGCCGGAGGTGAAGTCGATGCCCAGGTTCAGGCCTCTGCCGCCGATCGCGAGCGCCCCGATCATCAGGATGCAGCCCGACAGCGAGAAGAACCAGCGCGAGGCGCCCATGAAGTCGAAGGTCCATTTGCGGTTGCGCTTGCTGGCGCCCAGCAGCGCCGGGTGGGAGACCGCGCGCGAGCGACCCATCGCGCCGAGCGCGGCCTGGGTCGCCAGCACCGCCGTGAACAAAGTCAAGAGCGTGCCGATCCCGAGTGTGAAGGCGAAGCCCTGCACTTCGGAGGTGGCCAGGGCGAACAGGATAAACGCGGTCATGAAGGTCACCACGTTGGCGTCCACGATCGCGGCGAAGCCGCGCTTGTAACCGGTCGCGATGCCGGCCGCGATCGAACGACCCCCTCTGATCTCCTCCTTGACGCGCTCGAAGATCACGATGTTGGCGTCGGCGGCGATGCCGATAGTGAGGATCAGGCCCGCGATGCCCGGCAAGGTCAAGGTGATCGGGATCAGCTTGATCAGCGCGAAGAAGTAGATCCCGTAGATGATCAGCCCGCCCACCGCGATCGCCCCGAGCACGCGGTAGAAGAGGAGTAGGAAGACGCACACAATCAAGAGGCCAACCAAGCCCGCGATCAGGCCCTGTTTGAGCGCTGTCTTGCCCAGCGTGGCCGAAACCTGGGACTGGGAGATCAGTTCGAGCTTGATCGGCAGCGCGCCGGACTGAAGCTCGTCCGCGAGGTTCTGGGCTGAGGTAAGCGTGAACCCGCCGGATATCTGCGAGCCTGTGGTCGGGTCGATCCCTTCGGGGTTTTCGGTGTAGTTGATGAAGGGCGCGGTGATGATCTGGTTGTCGAGCACGACCGCGAAGTGCTGCTGGGCCTCTTCTTTGGAGACACCCGGCAGCTGTTCGCGCTGGCCACGTTCGGCGATTTCGCGGGTTACCCGCTTGAAGGTCGAGATTCCTTTCGAGTCGAATTCGAAAGTGACGTTCGGCGCGCCCGAGCCGCCGTTGTCAGAGCTCTGGCGGGGATTCTTGATTTCCTGGCCGTTGAGCACCGGGTCGTCGTTGAGTACGTAGTAGCTTTCCGGCGAGGGCTGGGTGACCTTGCCTTCCTTGCCGGTCACCGGTTGTGCCTGGGCGAGCACGGTGCCCGGATTGACGCGCACCGCCTTTGCTTTGACGCCCTTGGGGACTTTGTAACCGTCGGCGTAGAGATCCTGTTCGGTGTCCTCGGGACCTTTCAAGACCTTTTTGTGGGTTTCGTCGAGCAGGTACCACTGACCATAGATGCACCCGTTGACCTGCGCCGGCGTGCAACCCTGCTCGTAGGTCGTGTCGTTTTTGCGGATGATCGTCGGGCGCTTGGCCGCGCGCTGCACCGCTTCGTACTCGGGGATGCCAGTTTCGGCTTGCGCCGGCGACGGCCCCCCGGTTACCTTCGGTTCGAGGCCCTGCGGCGTTTTGCCGTCGGGGCCGACTACATTGGGCTCCCAGTCGTAGAAGAACAGCTGAGCCGTCTTGCCCACCTGCTGCTGAGCACGCGCCGCGTTGCTCACGTCCGGCAGCGCCACGTCGATTTCGCTGCTGCCCGTACGCTGGATTTCCGGCTGGGCGACACCCAGCTGATCGACGCGCTTGCGCATGATGTCGATCGCTCGGTTCAGCGATTCGGTGTCCACCTTGGCTTCGGACGTGGCGCGTCCTTGATAGATCAGTTGCACCCCGCCCTTCAGGTCCAAGCCGAGACGGGTGGGCTTCGTCGCGATGACAGCCAGCGAGGCCGCCACCAGTCCGGCGACGATCAACAGCACGAGAGTGTTTCGGCGACGGCTGCCCATGGCTTCTGAGACTACTTGTCCGGGGTGAGCACGAGCAACAGCCCACCGTCGTCGTCGTATGCCGGGAACATGTCAGCCTTGGCGCCCGCGTCGACGTCGCGCTCCCCGCTCACCTGGACCGGTACGTCCAGGGCGCGCACGCCCCACTCGAGCACCGTTTCGACCGGGTCGTCGCCGTTCTGAAAGGTGAGGCCGAGTACCTGCTCGACACGCTGACCGATCACTTCCTCCTCCTCGAGGCCCGTAAAGGCGAAGGAGTTGCGTCCACAGCCGATCACGCGTCCCTCCCCGTCGCACACGAAGAAGGCGGCGTCAGGGGCGGGGTAGTAGTCGTCGAGCAACTCGAACAGGAAAGCGAAACCGCACTTCTCACAGCCCTTCGGTTGGCGCGTGAAGCCGATATTGCGGTCGATCTCTCTTGTGCGGTGCCCACAGTTTGGGCAGATGAAGGGATGAGCCATTGGACTCCACAGAGTAGGGGAGCCGGCTTATCGGTGTGTAAACGCGATGAGAGCGATCGCCTTGCGCGATGTCGTCGGCGTCGAAACGGACACGATCAGAACAGCCCAGGGCCGCTCGCCTGGGCGGCGGGCGGCTCCACGCCGAGATGCTCGAAGGCCGCCATCGTGGCCGTTCTACCGCGCGCGGTCCGCTTGATCAAGCCCTGCTGGAGCAGGTAGGGCTCGTAAACATCCTCGATCGTGTCGCGCTCCTCGCCGACGGCGATCGCCAGCGTCGAGAGTCCGACGGGACCTCCGTCGAACTTGAGGCAGATGGCCTTCAGGATCTCCCTGTCCAGGCGGTCCAGGCCCTGCTCGTCGACCTCCAGCAATTCAAGCGCCCCGTATGCCGTCTCGGCGCTCACGGTCCCGTCGCCGCGCACCTCTGCGTAGTCGCGCGCGCGCTTGAGCAAGCGGTTGGCCACGCGTGGCGTGCCCCTGCTGCGCGAGGCGATCGCGTGCGCACCGTCCCGGTCGATCGAGATTTGCAGAATCTCCGCCGAGCGGCTCACAATCTGTGCAAGCTCCTCGACGGCGTAGTGCTCCAGGCGCGCCTGGATGCCGAAGCGGTCGCGCAAGGGTGTGGTCAGCAGCCCCGCCCTGGTGGTCGCGCCGATCAAGGTGAACTGAGGCAACTCGAGCGTGACCACCCGTGCGCCCGCCCCTTGACCGACGGTGATCGGCAGACGCCGATCCTCCATCGCCGGATAGAAGGTCTCCTCCAAGGTGCGCGGCAGCCTGTGGATCTCATCGACGAAGAACACGCTGCGCGGCTCCAAAGCAGTCAGAAACGCGGCGATGTCGCCCTTGCGCTCCAAAGCCGGTCCCGCCGTCTGCACGAAAGGCACCTCCAGCTCCGCCGCGACGATCTGCGCAAGCGAAGTCTTGCCCAGTCCCGGGGGGCCGGCGAGCAGCAGGTGGTCGAGCGCCTCGCCACGCGCCGCGGCGGCCTCGATCGCAACGGCCAATTGCTCGCGCAGGACCGGTTGACCGACAAATTCCTCCAGCGCGCGCGGGCGCAGCGAGCGGTCAAGCTCGTCCTCTGAGGTGAGGTAGGGCGTTTGGATGCGCTCCGGCGGGGTCTGTATGCGTTCGGCCTGGGTCATCGGTCGAGTGGCGTCACGCGGCTCGGCGAGCGGTTCGCAGTGCCCCGGCGATCAGCTCCTCGGGGCTCTCGCCCGCGAGGTCGCGCAAAAGCTCGTCGGCTTCGATCGCGTTGTAGCCGAGCGCCAGCAGCCCCTCGTGGGCGAGAGCCCGCGGGCTGGATCCCGGCGTGGCCGCTCCAGCGCTCTCGAGCTCGATATCGGGCGCCACCTTCTCACGCAGCTCGACGATGATGCGCTCGGCGGTGCGCTTGCCGATTCCCGGCACGGCTTGAAAGCGAGCGCTGTCCGCGCCGGCGATCGAGGCGAGCAGCTCGCGCGGGGGACCGCTCGAGAGGACCGCCAATGCGACCTTCGGACCGACGGCCTGCACGGAGATCAACATCAAGAACAGGTCGCGCTCCTGTTCGGAGTGAAAGCCATGCAGGAGCAGGGCGTCGTCGCGCACGACCAGGTGTGTGTGCAAGGTCGTCTCGCCGCCGACCGGTGGCACGTGGCGGAGCGTCTCTGAGGAGACCGCCATGCGATAGCCCACGCCGCCGCACAGCACCACGACGTGGTCGGAGCGGCGGATCGCCACCTCGCCTCGAACGAGCGCGATCACGTGGACACTCCCGCCAGCCGGGTCGCTTTGGCGAGCGCGTCGGCCAAAGGTGCGCCGTTGAGGTGGCAAAGCGCCACCGCGAGCGCGTCGGAGGCGTGATCGCTTGCGGGCATCCGCTCCAGGGAGAGCAGCGTTTGCACCATCCGGGCGACCTGGTCCTTGTCGGCGCGCCCATGCCCGCAGACCGAGGACTTGATCTTCTGGGGGGTGTAGGAGAAGCAGGGGATGCCGTGTTCGCCTGCGACGAGCATCGTCACGCCCCGAGCGTGCCCGACGGCGAAGGCGGTGCGCACGTTTTGGCCGAAGTAGAGCTCCTCGATCGCGACCGCCGCGCACTCGTGCTCGCCCAGAATCGCTCGCATACGCTCGGCGATACTTGTGAGACGGTGCTCGATGGGCAATCCGGTTGGGGTCTCGATTACGCCCCCGTCGAGGGCCGCGAACTGGCCGCCCACGCGCGCCACCACGCCGTAGCCGGTGTTGGCGAGTCCGGGATCTATGCCTAGAACGAGCATCGCTTGAAGGATTCTGCGTGCAAGCCCGGACGCCTGCACCCCCCGCGCGCGCGGGGCACCCCTCGACAGACAACACAACGCCCCGCCTCGCGCCCCACGAACGCGCGTCAGACAGCCATAGGACTCAGCTGTGAAAGCCGCTCGACTCGAGCTCCCAAATGCGCCAAGGAGCCTCGCCTGACTCCCACAGGTCGTTGAGGGCGACCGCGTCCTTATAGGTGTCCATGCACTCCCAGAAGTCCTCGTGTCGATGAGCCCGCAACTCCCCGGCGTCGGCCAGGCGCTCCAAAGGCTCGCGCTCGAGCACGCTCCCGCGCTCCAAATACCCCAATACGCCCGGCTCAAAGCAGAAGAAGCCACCGTTGATCCAATGCTCGGAGCGCGGCTTCTCCTGAAAGCCGAGCACTCGCCCACTGTCCGGGTCGAGGTCGGTGACGCCGAACTGCAAGCGTGGCCGGACCACCGTCATCGTCGCCAGGGCGCCGTGCTCGGCATGGAAGTCGAGCAGGCGCTCCAGGTCCAGACGGGCGACTCCGTCGGCGTAGGTCGCACAGAAGCGCTCTCCGGCCAGCCGATCCTCGAGGAGCTTGATGCGCCCTCCGGTAGGGGTATCCAGGCCGGTGTCCACGCAGCGGACCTCCACTCCCTTAGGCCAAGGCGTCTGTCCGACGAAGCGCTCGATCAGCTCGCCCTTGTACCCAGTGGCCAGCAGAAACCGGGTGAACCCGTGCACGGCGTACAGCTGGATCACGTGCCACAGGATCGGAAGCCCCCCGATCTCCACGAGTGGCTTGGGGATCTCCTGGGTGTGCTCGCGCAGGCGCGTGCCGCGCCCGCCGCAGAGGATCACGACCGGGGGTCGATTTCGCGCGCTTGTCATGTGAGCCCGCTCGACCGAGCGGTCGCGGCTCATCCGGCGACGCGCTCGAGCACCTCGGCGGGGGCGTCGAAGTTGGCGTACACCTCGTCCACGTCGTCGAGCTCGTCGAGCACGTCGATCAGTTTCATCAAGCGGACTGTCTGAGACTCGTCGATCGGGACGAGCGTCTTGGGACGGTAGGCAAGCTCGGCGCTCTGGATCTCGACGCCGGCCTCTTCCAGCGCTCCGCGCACCGCCGCGAAGTCGGCCAAGGCGGTGATCACCTCGAAGACGTCCTCGTCGATCGAGATGTCCTGGGCGCCCGCCTCGACCGCGACCATGAGATCGTCCTCTGAGTAAGCGGTGGCGTCGACGGCGATCGAGCCCTGCTTCTCGAACAGGTAAGCCACCGAGCCCGGCTCGCCGAGATTGCCGCCGTGCTTTGAGAAGGCGTGGCGCACGTCCGCGCCGGTGCGATTGCGATTGTCGGTCAGCGCCTCGACGAGCACCGCCACGCCGCCGGGCCCATAGCCCTCATAGAGAACGGTCTCGATCGCGTCGGCCTCGCCTCCCTCACCCGTGCCTTTGGCGATCGCGCGCTCGATGTTGTCCTTGGGCATCGAGGCCGCCTTGGCCTTGGCGATCGCCAGGGCAAGCGGGGCATTGCCGGTTGGATCGCCACCGCCGTCGCGCGCGGCCACGGTGACGGCGCGCGCAAGCTTTGTGAACTGCTGGCCGCGGCGGGAGTCGACGATCGCCTTCTTGTGCTTGATTGAAGCCCACTTGGAATGTCCGGACATGGCCATGAGGATACTTCGGGCACATACGGTCCGGCGTGCGCGCCCGCATCAGGGATCGTGTCTCGAAACGAAGCGATACGCCTGCGAGCGCGCCCATGACTAGGATTGGCGACCGCATGAGCATCGACCCGAGCATCTTCAAGGCGTACGACATCCGCGGTCTCTACGGCGAGCAGATAGACGGCGAGACCGCCCTGGCGATAGGCCGTGGCTTCGCCCGCGTGTTGTCTGCGCTGTCGGGCAAGCCGACCTCCGACCTGCACGTGGGCTTGGGCCGCGACATGCGCCTCACCGCTCCTGAGCTTGCGGCGCGCTACCGCGAGGGGATGCTGATGGAGGGTGCCAGCGTGCTCGACGCGGGCCAGGTGGGTACCGAGATGCTCTATTACCTGGTCGGCTCGCGCGAGCTCGACGGCGGGTTGATGTGCACCGCCTCGCACAACCCAAAGGCCTATACCGGCGCCAAGCTGGTGCGCGAGGGCGCGATCGCATTGTCTGGCGACGAGGGCATCCAGGACATCCGCCGCGCGATCGAGGCCGGTTTCGAGGACCTGAGAGGCGATGGCGGCGAGCAGGGCGGCATTGCGCTCGGAACCCTGCAGGAAGTCGATGTCTATGAGGAGTTCCAAGCGGCCGCGCTGGCGATGATCGATCCCGAGGCGATCAGGCCTTTGAAGGTGGTCGTGGACGGCGGCAACGGGATGGCCGGACCGATGGTCGGCCCGCTACTCGACCTGTTGGGGTTCGATTTGATCGAGACCTATTGGACGCCTGACGGAAACTTCCCCGACCATGAGCCCAATCCGCTGCTACCCGAGAACAGGACGTTCATCATCGAGAAGGTGCGCGAGACCGGCGCCGATCTGGGTATCGCCTGGGACGGGGACGCCGACCGCTGTTTCTTCATCGACGACACCGGCGAGTTCGTGGACGGCGATTTTCTGACGGCGCTGCTGGCCGAGTCGCTGCTCGGCAAGAGCCCAGGCTCAGCCATCCTCTACGACGTGCGAGCCAGCTGGGCGGTGCCCGACACGGTCAAGCGTGCGGGCGGGACGCCTTACATCAACCGAGTGGGTCACGCCTTCTTCAAGACGAGGATGCGCAAGGAGGGCTCGCTGTTCGGCGGCGAGGTCTCAGGGCACTACTACTTCAGGGACTTCTATTGCGCCGATTCGGGCACAATCCCGGCGCTCTTGATCCTGGAGCAGCTATCCAAGCAGGGCAAGCGCCTCTCGGAGCTGTTGAAGCCCTACAGAGAGCGGTACTTCATCTCCGGTGAGATCAACACCGAGGTCTCAGACCAGGAGGCGAAGATGAAGGAGATCTCAGAGCGCTACTTCGACGCCAAGCAGGACTGGCTCGACGGGGTGTCGATCGACTACGAGGACTGGCACTTCAACGTGCGGCCATCCAACACCGAGCCGCTGCTGAGGCTGTGCCTGGAGTCGCTGCGCTCGCGCGAGCACATGGAACAGGCTCGCGACGAGGTTCTCGCGCTGATCCGCTCGTGATGCGGACCTCCTCGCCCCGCGCGCGCGCGCAGGGCACCACTTTTGATTCTGTCGACCCCGGGTCCCGGGCTCGCTCGTGAGTACGGTGACGCCCCACGCAGGTGCGCGCGGGGTCCATTGCTTGGCGGTCCCCACCCCCTTCGCGGTGGGTCGCGTCAACTGCTACCTGATCGAGGACGAACCGCTCACGCTGTTGGACGCCGGACCCAACTCGGGCACCTCGCTTACGGCGCTCGAAGCGGCGCTGGACGAGCACGGGCGTCGAGTCGAGGACTTGGAGCGGATCGTGGTCACCCACCAGCACATCGACCACATCGGCCTGCTCGACATCCTCGCCAAGCGCTCGGGCGCCGAGGTGTGTGCGCTCGACCGCTTGGCCCCGTGGCTTGCCGGCTACAAGCAGGAGATGGAGGCGAACGACAGCTTTTCGGCGGAAATCATGTTGTGCAACGGCATACCCCAGGATGTGACGTATGCGCTGAGGACGGTTTCGGCCAGCTTTCGCGCGTGGGGCGCATCCGCGCAGGTGACCAGGCGGCTGGCCGAGGGCGAGCTGCTCCAGTTCGCCTCGCGCGCCTGGCGCGTGCTATTCCGGCCCGGGCACTCCCCTTCGGACACGGTGTTTCTTGACGAAGCGAGCGGTGAGCTGTTCGGCGGGGATCATTTGATCAAGCACATCTCCTCGAACCCGCTGATATCCAGGCCTTTGCGGCCCGTGCCGGTCGGTGCCGGCAATGGGGGCGAGGAGCAGGCAAGCTCGGCGGGCGATGTCGGTGAGCGTCCGCGGGCGCTGATGATCTACATGGACTCGCTGCGGGCGACCCGGGAGATGGAGTTGGAGGTCGTGTACGCGGGACACGGCGTGCCGGTCGAAGACCATCGCAAACTGATCGACGAGCGCATGAAGATGCACGATCGGCGCGCGAACAAGCTGTACGCGCTGATCGCCGAACGCCCGCGCAGCGCCTATGAGCTGGCGCAGGAGATGTGGGGCAATGTTGCCGTCACGCAGGCCTTTTTGACCTTGTCGGAGGTGTTGGGTCACGTGGACGTGCTGATCGACGAAGGCCGCGTGAGAGAGCTCAAGACGGACGGCGTGACGAGCTTCCAAGCCACTTGAAACAGTAGAGTACAATAAACTCCATGACTGCTTAGAGGAGGGGTCGTGGAGAGCGCCACATCAAATCCGCACCTGAACGTGTTCGAGCCCTATCGCGAGCTTGGACGCGGCCACGAGGATCAGCTCACGCGGGCGGCGATGATCGTGCTGCGCCTGGTGCCTTTGGCCAGAGAGACGCTGCTGCGAGCCATTGACGAGCCCTCGCAAGCCCAACTGCCGGACTGCGTCGTTGACATGCAGGCCACCAACCTCGTTGATCCTTCAGAGGAAAACGTGGCGGGGGGCGCGGTGCAGCGGGGCCGCTTGGTCAGCGTCTTTCTGACTCCCGACACCGAGCCTTTCGAGCTGGCCGAGGAGGTCAGCGAGACCGAGGACAACCAGCGCTTCGACGGGGTGCTCCGCTTCGACCCGGACCTGGTGGTGGTGCTGGAGAGCAAGGTGTGCAGGCGCTGGGCGCGGCGCAATGGCCATCGCGTGGCCGAGCTGAACCTGGCTGGGACTCGCTTTGCGCAACAGCGCACGAGCGTGTTGCGCTGGCACGATCTGCTCGAGTCTTGGTGGCGCCTGGTCGAGCTCGGCGTGCTCGGGCCCGCCGAGCAGGCGATCGTCAAGGACGTGCTCTCCTACGCTCACCAGGACTTCGGGCAACTGTTGCCGTTCGGCACCCTCCGCCGCGTCGGCAGCGACCCGGTACGGCGCAAGTGGAGGCTGCGCTCCTTGCTGCGCGAAGCCACGGGGATCGTGCCCGAGCGCGCGGGCCTCGTGCACGTCCGCCTGGATATGGCGCTCGGGGTCGCGTCGCTGCAACGAGCCGCGCTGGACATCGAGGAGGAGCGCTTGACCCTGCACGTGTGGCCCGGAGAGCTCAAGGCGCAGGCCGAGCAACTGTACGCCGGTGGACGGGCTGAGAATCTGTGCGAGCTCGAGGAGACGGACGGTCCGGGCGCCTGGCAGGTCAAGCCGCAGCCGCTGCTCGGCTTTCGCAACGCTCCGGTTCGCACGCGCGTGTATCTCACATGTCGTCTGGACCCGGGCGAGTACGCGAGGCGCTGGCAGGGCGAGGATTGGAAGAAGGTGGGTGCCCACCATCGCAATCACATCGTTCCCGACCTGTGGCCGTGGCTGCTGGAGCGAGGCTATGCCTCAGAGCAGGACCGCGACCGGCTCGACCCGTTCCTGCACGCACTGGGACGGCGCTTTGCCCATCTGCGGCCCACCATTCACGTGTCTCGCTCGTGGGACTGGAACGAAGCCGAGCGGCTGGACGACGACGGGCTGCTCGCGGGGGAGATCCATGACGCGCTGAATCGGGTGCTCGGTGTGCTGGACGAGCCCCAGCTTCCACTCACCCTTCAAGCCGCCGAGACGACGCTCTCGTCAGATCCGGAGCTGGCGGCCACGTCGGTCAAGAACAGTCGGTGAAGGCGCTCGTCGGACCCCAGCTCGGTGTGGAACGCGACTGCGGTGACACGACCTTGCCGGGCGGCCACGGGATGACCGTCGATCTCGGCCAGGATCTCCACATCGTGGCCGTGCTCGGCGATCCAAGGGGCACGGATGAAAATGCCCCTGAGCGGCCCTCCGGCCAGCCCCTTCACCTCCAGATCGGCCTCGAAAGAACGCAATTGGCGCCCGAAAGCGTTGCGCTCGGCACGGATGTCCATGATCCCCAGGTGATCGCGGTCGAGCATGATCAGCCCTGCGCAGGAGCCGAGGACGGGCACTCCGGCCGATCCGGTGTCACTCCGCCCCTCCCCTACGCCCGCCAGCCGACGGAGGGGGCCGGCCAATCCCTCGCGCTCGATGCCAAGGGTCATCGTGGTGGACTCCCCGCCTGGAATCACGAGGCCGTCGAGGCCGTCCAGGTCCGGCGGGACGCGCACCTCGCGAACGCGCGCGCCTAGACCCTCCAAAACGCGACGATGCGCTTCAAAGTCCCCCTGGATGGCAAGCACCCCAACTAGAGGCGTCTTTGGGGATGCCGGCGGTGCTCCCGCAGGCGCTCCTTCCACGGCCGGTGCTACCAACCTCGCTGGGCCAAAAGCTGCTCGTCGGCGAGCTTGGAGCTCTCCAGGCTCACCATCGCCGGTCCGAGCCCGTGCGAGGCGGCGGCGACGCGCTCGGGGTCTTGCCAGTGGGTCGTGGCCTCGACGATCGCTCTCGCGCGCGCGGGCGGATCGTCGGACTTGAAGATGCCCGACCCCACGAACACCCCTTCGGCTCCCAGGGCCATCATCAAGGCCGCATCGGCCGGCGTGGCGATTCCCCCCGCGCAGAACAGCACGACGGGCAGGCGACCGGCGGATGCGACCGAGCGGACGAGGTCCAGCGGCGCGGCGTGCTGCTTGGCGGCGCTTGCCAGCTCACTCTCTTGCAAGGCGCCCAAACGCCGGATCTCTCCGGTGATGCCCCTCATGTGGCGTACGGCCTCGACAATGTCGCCGGTGCCGGCCTCGCCCTTGGAGCGGATCATGGCGGCGCCCTCCCCTATTCGCCTGAGCGCCTCGCCCAAGTTGGTGGCGCCGCACACGAAAGGCACCTTGAATGCCCACTTGTCGATGTGGTTGGACTCGTCCGCGGGCGTGAGCACCTCGGACTCGTCGATGTAGTCGACCTCCAAAGCCTCCAACACCTGTGCCTCGACGAAGTGGCCGATCCGGGCCTTGGCCATCACCGGAATCGTGACGGCCTCCTGGATGCCGGAGATCATCTCGGGGTCGGACATGCGTGCCACTCCCCCATCGCGGCGGATGTCGGCGGGCACCCGCTCCAAAGCCATGACGGCGGCGGCGCCCGCGTCCTCGGCGACCTTGGCCTGCTCGGGGGTCACCACGTCCATGATGACTCCGCCCTTGAGCATCTCGGCCAGGCCGCTCTTGACTGTGAATGTCGCCTCGTCGCGCATCTTGCGCAGTTTATCCGCGCGAGGCTACTTGAGCCGGAAAGCCTTGATGCGATCGTCGTACTGGGCGGTGTCCTTCGCGTAGACACCGTAGGCGAGCGCTTGAATCAGGCTGAGCAGGGCCGTGTGCGAGCGCACGTAGGCCGGGCTGTTCGATGAGTAGTAGAGCTTGATCTGAGCCAGCTTGGCGACCTCGGACAGGGTGGCGTCGGTGACGGCCGCCGTCCTCGCCTTGCGGTGGCGGGCGAGCTTCATCGCGCGCACCACCAAGGGATGGGGACGCCCGGCCGACAGGCCGATCACGAGCGTCGTCGAGTCGATCCTGCCGAGTCTTGAAAGGGCCTCTTGGGAGGGGCTGGCCACGACATCGACACGCAGGTCCAAGAGCATCAACAGATGCCGCAGGTAGCTGGCGAAGAACGCCATCTGGTCGGTGCCGGCCACGAGCACCTTCTCCGCGCTCACAATGGCGTCGGTCAATTCCTCGACCGCGGGGCGCGAAACCTTGCGCGCGGTCTCCTCCACGTTCAGATGATCGGCGGCCAGGGCCGTCTCGAACTCGTTCTGGTCGAGCGAGAACAGGGGCGCCGAGGAGGCGTCCCCGCCCGTGCCTTTGGCGGTCGGCTGGGCGTGCACACGGCGGTACTCTTCGCGCGCCGCCGCCTGCAACTCGGGGAAGCCCTCGAAGCCAAGCGCCTGAGAGAAGCGGACCACGGTCGAGCTGGAGGTGTTGGCGCGGCGCGCCAGCTCCTCGGCGGTCTGGAACGCCGCCTCGTCGAGATGGTCCACGATGTACTGCGCCACGTCCTTCTGCGAGCGAGAGCACTCCTCGAAGCGGGACTGGATGTACAGCGAAAGGCTCTGGTGCTCATTTATGCCCGGCTGAGCGCCCGCGCCCTTGAGCGCGCCGACGCCCTTGTGGGCCGCGCCGCTCACCGGCGGCTTCTCTGGGGGAGTGGCTAGTCGTCTCACGGCGCATTTGTTCGACGGCCGCGCCCCACACTCCTTTACGTCGTGTGCAACTGAGTGGCCAAATCGACGAAATAGTCGAGCGAGTGCGGATTGGCGAGGGACTCCACGCTCGCGACCTCGCTCGGCACGGCGCCCATCAGGATGCGCTTGACGGGCACCTCCAAGACCTTGCCCGACAGGGTGCGCGGCACCTCGTCGATCTGCAAAATCTGGTTGGGAACGTGGCGCGGCGAGCAATCCTCGCGGATGCGCTGCTTGATCCTCACCTCGAGCTCTGGCTCCAGACGCAAGCCGTCGCGCAGCACCACGAACAAGATCATCCACAGCTCCTCCGCACCCTGGCCGGCGCTCGCCGGACCGGAGTTGGCACCGTCGGCGGCAGGCTCCGAGTCGGCGGCGCCGC
>JBAURN010000232.1:0-8172 GCA_049581225.1 Solirubrobacteraceae bacterium | reverse complement strand
GGCCGACGGCGCCCAGTCGGGTGAGCGCGTGCGTCCCACGCGTGACTCGCGCACCGGCGAGCGCACACCGGCGAGCACGAGCGCGGGCGGAAGACGCCGTGTCGTGATCGACTCCCAAGCCTCTCGCCGCCAGCAGGGCGGCCCTGCCAACCAGCCCGTGCGCCGTCCCCGCCGGGGCCGTCGCCGCAGGGGCACCTACGACGAGACGATCGCCCCGATCGACAACGCGGCGATGGAGGCCACCGACCTGATCCGCGTCAACTCCGGCTCGACGGTCAAGGACGTGGCCGAGTATCTCGGGGTGCCGGTGCCCGAGATCATCAAGAAGCTGATGATGCTCGGCGAGATGGCCACGCTCACACAGACCCTTTCCGACGACGCGATCCAGGTCCTCGCCGGCGAATTCGAGAAGAAGATCGAGATCGTCCACGCGGCTGACGACATCGAGATCGAGCCGGTGTTCGAGGACGTCGAGGAGGATCTCGTCGACCGCCCACCCGTGGTCACGATCATGGGCCACGTCGATCACGGCAAGACCTCTCTGCTGGACGCGATCCGCCAGACCGAGGTCGCCGCGGGTGAGGCGGGCGGGATCACGCAGCACATCGGCGCCTACCAGGTCCATCACGACGACAAGGTGATCACGTTCCTCGACACCCCCGGTCACGAGGCGTTCACAGCGATGCGCGCACGCGGAGCGCAGGTGACCGATCTGGCCGTGATCGTGGTGGCGGCCGACGACGGCGTCAAGCCGCAGACCGAGGAGGCGATCGACCACGCCAAGGCGGCCGAGGTGCCGATCGTGGTGGCGGTCAACAAGATCGACAAGGAGGGCGCGCAGCCCGAGCGCGTCCGCACCGAACTGACACAGCTCGGCCTGCAGCCGGCGGAGTGGGGCGGGGAGACCGAGTTCGTCGACGTCAGCGCCAAGACCCGTGAAGGCCTCGACAGCCTGCTTGAGACGATTCAGGTCGTAACCGACCTGGAGGAGCTCAAGGCCAACCGCGACGCGACCGCCTCGGGCACCGTAATCGAGTCAAAGCTCGACCCGGGCCGTGGACCGGTGGTGAGCATCCTGATCCAGCGTGGGACCCTGCAGGTCGGCGATGCGCTTGTGGCGGGCGCCAGCTTCGGCCGGGTGCGCGCGATGCACAACTTCGTCGGCGCTCGCGTGAAGACGGCGGAGCCAGGGGAGCCGGTCGAGGTGCTCGGCTTCGACGGCGTACCCGAGGCCGGCGAATTCGTCAGGGCCGTTGAGAACGAGCGTCGTGCGCGTCAACTTGCCGGCGAGCGCGCCAACCGCTTGAAGACCGAGGCGCTCGCGCGCCGCTCCGGGCGCAAGGTGTCGCTCGAGGATGTCTTCAAGCTCGCCCAGGAAGGCACCGTCAAGGAGCTGAGCCTTGTCATCAAGGCGGACGTGGCCGGCTCCTTGGAGGCGATCGAGGACGAGATCGCCAAGCTGCCCCAGGACGAGGTCTCGGTCAACATCATCCACCGCGGCGTCGGCGGCATCAACGAGTCCGACGTGATGCTCGCCTCGGCATCCTCCGGCCTGATCCTCGCCTTCAACGTGCGTCCCGTCGGCGACGCCCGCCAGATCGCCGACCGCGAGGGCGTGGAGATCCGCTCCTACTCGGTCATCTACCGCGCGATCGAAGAGTTGCGCGCGGCGATGCAGGGAATGCTCGAGCCGACCGAGGTGGAGACCTCGCTGGGTCAGGCCGAGGTGCGTCAACTGTTCAAGGCCTCGAAGATCGGAACGATCGCGGGCTCGCACGTCAGCGAGGGCAAGGTCACGCGCGGAGCGAGGGTCAGGGTGGTCCGCGAGGGCACCGTCATCTACGACACCACGATCGCCTCCCTGCGGCGCTTCAACGAGGATGCACGCGAGGTCTCGGCCGGCTACGAGTGCGGCATCGTGCTCACCAACTTCCAGGACCTCAAGGAGGGCGACGTCCTCGAGACTTACGAGACGCGCCTCCAAGAGCGCCAGCTGGCCTAAGGCCACCTCCTATAAGGGGTTGCTCATGCAAGCCGCGGTGCAAGTTGGATCATTCGAGGGACATGGACCAGTAGGATGAGCTCGGAGCGGATGCGTCGTGTGGACGAGGCGATCAGGCAGGTGATTGGCGACGCGCTCGCGTCAGACTTGAAGGACCCGAGGGTGGGATTCGTGACCGTTACCGATGTGAGGACAAGCGCCGATTTGAGCCATGCTCGCGTCTACGTGAGTGTGCTCGGCGAGGCTGAAGCACGTGTCGAGACGCTGGCCGGATTGGAGAGCGCGCACGGCTACCTGCAGGCAAGGCTCGCGCGAGAGCTCAAGCTCAAGCGCACGCCGACGCTCGCCTTCGCCTACGACGATACGACCGACCGGGCGATGCGCTTGGACGCCCTGATCGAGACCGAGATCGAAGACCGGCAGCCCAACGGCCCAAGGAGAGAGCCCGAGCAGGCCGGGGTCGAAGGAGCCCCAGGCGAGGACCGAGGCGCGTGAGCGAGTCCGCTTCGATCGACAGCACCCGTCAGCTCGTGTTGGAGCGTATCCGCGCCGACGCGAGCTTCGTGGTGGCGACCCACGAGAATCCCGACGGCGACGCGCTCGGCTCGCTGCTCGGGATGCACGGCCTGCTCACCGCCTTGGGCAAGAGCTCGGAGATGTTCATCTCCGAGAGCGATCTTCCGCTGCCGCGCGAGTATCGCTGCCCGGCGCTCGAGCACGCGCTTCAGTCCCCTCCTGAGGACATCGGCGAGCGCACGGTCGTGATGCTCGACTGCGGCAACATCGACCGCAACCCGGCCGCCGTGTTGCAACACGGTGCGCACCTGCTCAACATCGACCATCATCACGACAACACCCACTTCGGCACACTCAATCTGATCGACCCCACCGCGTCGTGCACGGCGGAGATCGTGTGGGGCCTGATGCACGGGTTGCAGGTCGCTCCAACTGTGGCGATGGCCGAGGCGCTGTACGTCGGACTCGTCACGGACACGGGCCGCTTCATGTACGAGAACACGGGGCCGCGCGCACATCGCATGGCCGCCGAGCTGATCTCCGTCGGAGTCGACGTTGCGGCCGTCAACACACGGCTTTACGAGGAGATTCCCCAGGCCAAGATCACGCTGCTCGGGATCGCACTCGAGCGCATCCAGCGCTTCGATGCCGGCGAGCTGACACTGGTTTCGCTTGACGCCCAGGACTTCGACCGAGCCGGCGCCGAGGAAAGCCTGTCGGAGGGGATCATCGATCATCTGCGCTCGATCGAGGCCACCAAGGTCGCCGTCTTGATCCGTGAGCTGACCGCTCCGGAGAACAACGGCAAGCGCAAGGTCTCGCTGCGCGCGACAGGCAACGACGTCGATGTGTCGGCGATCGCGCGCACCCAGGGCGGCGGCGGGCACCGTCGCGCCGCGGGCTTCTCGACGACGCTGGACGTGTCGGACTTGATCGGCCTGCTGCGCCACGAGCTGGCCTTGCAACTGCATCCGGCGCCCAACGGGCCCGCCCTGCCCACCCCGGCTTGACCGAGGGCCTGCCGCCGACCGAGGGCCTGCTGCTGATCGACAAGCCGGTGGGGATGACCTCGCACGATGTCGTCGCGCGCGTGCGTCGTTCGCTGGGCGGCGCAAAGACCGGCCATGCGGGAACCTTGGACCCCTTCGCGAGCGGTCTCTTGGTCGTGCTCGTTGGCAAGGCAACCAAGCTGCAGGACCGGGTGATGCAACTGCCCAAGCGCTACGAGACGGTCGCTCGCCTGGGCGCACTGTCGAGCACCGGAGACCCCGAGGGGGAGATAACCGAGACCGGCAAATTGCCGCCGGACCCACCGTCGCTACCGACAGGCGAGATTCGCCAAACGCCCCCCGTCTACTCGGCGATCAAGATCAAAGGCGAGCGCGCCTACCGCAAGGCCCGTCGCGGCGAGTCGTTCGAGATGCCGCCACGAGTCGTGACCGTGTACCGCTTCGTGCAGCTCTGGCGCGAGCCGAGCCGAGCCGCGTATGAGATCGAGTGTTCTTCGGGCACCTATGTGCGTTCGCTGATCGCGGACCTCGGCGACGCCTACTGTGAAGAGCTGAGGCGTACCGCCATCGGCCCCTTCGAGCTCGCCCAAGCCGTGCCTCCACCGCCGCGTGAACACCGCTGGGAGAACGCTCCGTTGTTGAGCGTCGAGCGGGCCGCCGCGCTTCTGCCATAGGCTTTGCCACCGTGGAGATAATTCGGCTGCCCGACGTGAGGCCCAGGGAGCGACGCGTGGCGGTGGGTTCCTTCGACGGCGTCCACCTCGGCCATCGCGAGGTCATCCGCGGCGCCGACAGCGTCCTCACCTTCGATCCGCACCCCTCGGCGGTGGTAGCGCCCCAACACACGCCCAAGCTGCTCACCTCCCTAGAGGTCAAGGCCGAGCTCGTCGCCTCCCTCGGCGCGACGGAGTTGATCGTGATCCCCTTCGACGCGAACTTCGCCCAGCGCAGCGCTCAAGAGTTCATCGACGAAGTTCTCGTGGACGCGCTCGGCGCCACGCACGTGTCGGTCGGGGAGAACTTTCGCTTCGGCAACCGCGCCCAGGGCGACCCGCGGATGCTCGCCCAGGACGAGCGCTTCTCCACGCGAGTGGTGCCCCTGCTTGAAATCGACGGAGAAATCGTCTCCTCAAGCCACATCCGAGGGCTCGTGCTCGCCGGCGAGATCGAGCAGGCCACGCGGTTTTTGGGCGCCCCGTTTCAGTTGCGCGGCGAGGTCGTGACGGGCGACAAACGCGGTCGAGAACTTGGTTTCCCGACCGCCAACCTCGTGCCCGACGACTCGCTTGTTTGCCCAGGACACGGTGTCTACGCGTGCTTGGCCGAGATCGACGGCCGGCGTCATGATCCACACTGGGCGGCGGCGGTCAACATCGGGGTAAGGCCAACGTTCGTGACCGGGCGCGGCGAGCTGGTCGAGGCCTACCTGCTCGACTTCGATGTCGACGGCGATATATACGGTGCACACCTGCGCCTGGATTTCATCGAGCGCCTACGGGGGGAGCGACGCTTCCCCTCGGCCGAGGCCCTGGTCGAGCAGATGCACGGCGACGTGGCGCGCACGCGCGAAGTCCTCGCCGGCTGCTAGCCTGTGCGACCGCTATGACGATCACCACAGAGCGCAAGCGCGAGATCGCCGCCAAGTTCGGCTCCGGGGAGCAGGACACCGGCAACACCAAGGTCCAGGTGGCCTTGTTGACCGAGCGCATCAATCACTTGACCGAGCATCTGCGCGAGCAGAAGAAGGATCACCACTCGCGCCGGGGCCTGCTCATGCTCGTTGGTCGCCGCCGCAGGTTCCTTGACTATCTGCAGCGCAAGGACCTCGAGGGCTACCGTGCGTTGATCAAGGAGCTCGGTCTCCGTAAGTGAGCGGGGCTCTCGGAAGATGAGCGCCACTGACGCGAACACAACCGTGCTGGGCCCCGGCACACAGGTGCCAGACTTCAAGCTGGCCACCGAAGGCGGCGAGGACTTCACCCAGGCCCAGCTGCTTGGCAAGACGACCGTCTTCGTCTTCTACCCCTTCGCCTTCAGCCCGGTGTGCACCGATCAATTGCAGGTGTACGAGCGGTCTTTGGGAGAGATCACCGCTCAGGGCGCAGACATCTACGGCGTCTCATGCGACTCGACCTGGGCCCAGAAAGCGTTTCGCGAGAAGCTGGACGTGAGCATCCCGCAGCTCTCGGACTTCGAGCCCAAGGGAGCGGCTTGCGCCGCGTTCGGCGTGCTGCACCCGGGTGGCTTTCCCCAGCGCGCGCTCGTGATCACCGGTCCCGACGGCGTCGTGCGCTGGAGCTATCAGGCGCCCTCGCCGGCAGACCTTCCCCCGGTGCACATGATCCTTGGCGGATTGAAGAACGCCTAGCGTCCGCTAAGCTCCACACGTTCGGATACAAGGATAAAAAGAAAACGGCTCCGCCGACCGACGGGCGGAGAGGGAAGGCAGTTCAATATGAGTAGCAACGCCGTTACACGGGTCTCCGTGGAGATTGCAGGTAGTGAGATCTCGTTTGAGACCGGCAGGATGGCCAAGCAGGCCTCCGGCGCAGTGGTCGTCCGCCAGGGCGACACGATGGTCCTCTCAACCGCCACAGCAGGCGGTCAGCGCGATGTGGATTTCCTGCCGCTGACAGTGGATGTGGAGGAGAGGATGTACTCCGCCGGGAAGATTCCCGGCTCGTTCTTCAAGCGCGAGGGTCGCTCGGGAGAGAAGGCGACGCTGACAGCGCGCATGATCGACCGTCCCCTGCGCCCACTGTTCACCAAGGGCTGGAACTACGAGACGCATCTCGTGGCGATCCCGATCTCGGTGGACCACGTCAACCCTTATGACATCCTCGCGATGAACGGGGCCTCCGCCGCCTTGATGATCTCCAACGTCCCCTTCGCAGGTCCCGTAGGCGCGGTCAGGATCGGCAAGATCGACGGCAACTTCGTCGTCAACCCCAACGAGGAGGACTTGCTCGAGAGCTCAGACCTCGACCTCGTCGTCGCGGGCTCCGAGGACGCGATCCTGATGGTCGAGGCCGGCGCGAACGAGATCTCCGAGGCCGAGATCCTCGACGCCCTGGACATCGCCCACTCGGCGATCAAGAAGCTCTGTGCGCTGCAGCACGAGCTGGCCGAGAAGGTCGGCAAGGAGAAGACCCCGATCACCGCGCCAAGCGTCGATCCGGAGCTGCTCGCGAAAGTGAAGGCATCGCACGGCGCCGCGCTCGACGAGGCCACCCAGGTCGAGGACAAGCTCGAGCGCCAGGACGCGTGCAAGGCGGTCGAGGGCGCAATCCTCGAGCAGTACGGCCCCGCCGCGCCCGAGGGCGCAGGCGAGGAGGCCGCCAAGGAGGCCAAGGCGAGGAGGGCGGAAGCGCAGCTCGCTTTCGACAAGCTCGAGAAGGCGATCATCCGCGAGCGCATCGCGATCCACAAGAAGCGCCCCGACGGCCGAGCGGAGGATGAGATCCGCGACATCACGATCGAAGTGGGCGTCACGCCGCGCACGCACGGCTCGGCCCTGTTCACGCGTGGACAGACCCAGGCTCTGAGCGCGGCCGCCTTGGGCACGCTCAAGGAGGAGATGCGCCTTGACACGCTCGGGCTTCAGACCAAGAAGTACTACTTCCACCACTACAACTTCCCGCCGTTCTCGGTTGGGGAGGCGGGCCGCCTCGGCCCCAAGCGTCGCGACATCGGCCACGGCGCGCTCGCCGAGCGTGCGCTCGTGCCGGTGATTCCCTCGATCGAGGAGTTCCCCTACACGATCCGCGTGGTCTCGGACATCTTCGAGTCAAACGGTTCCTCCTCGATGGCCTCGGTGTGTGGCTCCTCGCTGTCCTTGATGGACGCTGGCGTGCCGATCAAGCGCCCAGTCGCTGGTATCGCGATGGGCTTGATCAAGGAGGGCGACGATTACATCGTGCTCACCGACATCGCGGGCGTGGAGGACCACCTCGGAGACATGGACTTCAAGGTGGCCGGCACCGAGCAGGGCATCACGGCTCTGCAGATGGACATCAAGATCTCGGGCGTCACATTCGACATCCTCAGAGACGCGCTCACGCAAGCCCACAAGGCGCGCACGTTCATCCTCGGCAAGATGGCTGACGTGATCGAGGGTCCGCGCGAGCAGCTCTCACAGCACGCTCCGCGCATCCAGACGATCCAGATCGACCCTTCGCAGATTGGAATGCTGATCGGCAAGGGCGGCGAAACGATCAGGGGCCTCTCCGAGGAGTTCGAATCGCAGATCGACGTCAACGACGAGGGTCAGGTGCTCGTGTACTCGGCCAACGGCACGCTCGGCGACGCGCTCGTGGAGCGGATCCGCACGATGATGAAGGAGGTCGAGGTCGGCGACGAGTTCGCGGGCAAGGTCGTCAAGACGACCACCTTCGGCGCGTTCGTGGAGCTCACCAAGGGCACCGACGGTCTGCTGCACATCTCAAACGTGTCGCCCGGTCAGCGGGTAGACACCGTCGAGGATGTGCTCAACAAGGGCGATGAGATCAACGTGCGCGTGGTCGAGGTCGACCGCGAGCGCGGCCGCATCGGCCTGCGCCTCGCCGAGGACCCTGAGGTCGCCGGCAAGAGCGTCGAGGAGCTGGCGAGCGTCGGCACCGGCGGAGGATCCGGTCCCGCCCGCCC
>JBAURN010000231.1:0-1697 GCA_049581225.1 Solirubrobacteraceae bacterium | reverse complement strand
TGCTGGTTGTGATTGGTGCGATGTCGCGGATCGCTGTCTCGGTGGATAGCGCTGAGAGGTAGTACTCGGGGAACAATGATTGGAAGTGGGGGATGAACAGTGGTGTGAAGCTTTTCGGGAGGGTGTCCCTGGCGCCGAGCGCGTTCAGGGGTCGGATCGTTCGTTCGTGGTAATCGCCGGGATAGTCCTTCGCGCCCGCGTACAGGTGCTTGCTGAGCGCCGTCAAACCAGCGGGCGCCTGCGCTCCTGAGGTGAACGGTGTCTGGTCTGCGAACCCGTCGGTGATACCCACACCCGCTGAGACACCGTTCGCGGGATCGCGCACAAAACGCACCGTTTCATCCAACAACACCCGCGCAACTTCCTGGGTCTGCTTGCCGAGGCCCTTGGCCCCGGCTGGGCTCGAGTAGTAAGCGGAGTTGAGAAACTGCGAGCCGAAGCTCAGCTCGTTCCAGACCTCCAGGTCAAAGCCTTCGGGACCGAAGATCGAGCGGGCGTATTTGCATACGGTGTCCACGTAGGCCAGCCAGCCCCCCAAGGTCGCTTGGAACGTAGGATTGGGCTTGCCGCCCGTAAGGTCGGGAGGCGAGAACGGCGCATACAGCAGGGTCGATCCGCGGTATTCCCCGCTTGCCAATGCCGTCGGCAGCGGGCGCGAGAGCGTGGCCACGCCGCCTGGGCCGAGCTTCGTGATCAGGATCGCGGGGTTGCCCTGGCGCACGAGCGCTGTCAGGCCCGCCTGGCCCTGCGCGTGCCGGGCCGCACGCCGTTCTTCGCGACGCGCGCGTCTCTGTTCCGGTGTGAGTGGCGCGCTCGCCGTCTGGGCTGTGCCAGCTGCGTGTTTGTGCTGATGCTTGCGGTGGCCGGGATTGAACGCGGCCGGGCTGAAGCCGGTCTTACCGGGGACGACCTCCGCGACGCTCGAGGGGCTCAAAGTGACCGTGTCGGCACCCGCGGCAGCAGGCGCGGAGAGTTGCAGCGCGATCGTCTTGGCGGGAGTCGGGGCGCCGCTGTTGGCGTCGAGCAGGATCAGCGGGCGCAGGCCGTTCTCGCGCAGAGCCTGCAGGCGCGTGCGCACACTCGCTTCGTCGGCGAACCGGCGCGGATCCTGGTAGGAGAGCGAGCTCCAGTTGATCTCGATGCGCGCGAGCTTGAAGCCGCTTTCGTGCAATAGGCGCGCCGTAGCCCGTGCCGCGGCGGCCTTCACGTTGAAGTTGATCCCCAGCGAATCGAGCAGCCGCGAAGCTGGCCAGGTATCGAGATAGGCGCGCCACGGCTGGATCCAGAAGGAACTGCGTCCGAATGGAACCTCTGTCAGGAAGCGCGGGTCGATCGGATCGGCGAGCACGCCGTCCTTCGAGGCCGCCGGCAGTGGCGAGTGGGGGCGCACGGCGAGCTGTGCGGAGTGCCGGTGTTTGGAGCGGAGCAGTGGCGGAGCGCTCCAGATCGCGAGTCCACCGATCAAGACTGCTGCTGTGGCGATCAGGTAGCTCGCCCGGACTTTCGAGGCCATCGGCGCATCTTAGGTAGCGCCCGCCACGCCCGTGCGCGCAGATGTTAAGGATTTGTGTAGTTGATTGTGAGTATGCGTGGGTAGTCGGTGGCGGCTATTTCGATGGTTGCGGTGTTGGCTGTTTGGTTGGTGAGGTGTGCTGGGGTGTTTTTGTTTTGGATGGGGTCGTATGCGGTGATGGTTG
>JBAURN010000230.1:0-6268 GCA_049581225.1 Solirubrobacteraceae bacterium | reverse complement strand
GGCGTCGCCCCGGCCGCCACCACCATCCACACCGCCACCGGCGCCGACCACGAGTGGGCGCAACTGACCGTGAGCGACTCCGGTCCCGGCGTCCCCGAGCCCGAGCGCAAGCGTATCTTCGAACGCTTCCAACGCGGCTCCACCTCCGGCGGGCGCAGCGGCTTCGGGCTCGGCCTCGCGATCGGCCGCGAGCTCGCCACCCGCATGGGCGGCACGCTCGAACTCGACCTTCCGGTTTCCCCTGGCGAGGACATCGAAGCGCGTCTTGGCGAAGACCGGCCCGGCGCCAGCTTTACACTGCGCCTGCCCGTGGCCCATCTCGATCAGGAAGACCCATGACAGACATCGCGCCCCAGCTCGAGGCCATCGCCGCGCTCGCGCGCGAGTCCGGGCGCATCTCGCTCGACACCGAGTTCATGGGCGAGGGGCGCTATCGCACGCTCCTATGCCTGATCCAGCTGGCCGTGGCCGACGGCGACAGCGGCGAGCGAATCGAGATCGTCGACCCGCTCGCCCGCGCCTCCAAGGGTGTGCCCTCCGCGGTCCCCGCCTCCCGCGGCGGAGACGACGCCGGATTGAAGCCACTCGGCGACGCCGGCGAGCCGCTTGCGCAGGTCTTGGAAGACACCGACATCGAGGTGGTCGTGCACGCCGGCCGCCAGGACATCGCCCTCCTGCGCCGCGCCCTCGGGTGCGAGGTGCGCACCGTGTTCGACACTCAGGTGGCCGCCGGCTTCGTGGGGATGCCCGCCCAATGCTCCTACGACACCCTGCTCTCCGAGCTGCTGGGCGTGAAGCTCGCCAAGAGCGCCAGCTTCACGCGC
Source organism: Solirubrobacteraceae bacterium (assembly GCA_049581225.1). Classification (GTDB taxonomy): domain Bacteria; phylum Actinomycetota; class Thermoleophilia; order Solirubrobacterales; family Solirubrobacteraceae; genus Palsa-744. Next base: position 5,444 of record JBAURN010000230.1, on the reverse strand, counting down.
TGGGACACGCGTCCGCTCTCGCCTGAGCAACTCTCCTACGCGCGCGAGGACGTCGTCCATTTGAGCGCCCTCGCCACCGAGCTGGAGCGCCGCCTTCAGCAGTCAGGACGCCTCGCCTGGGCACGCGAAGAGTGCCAATTCCTGGAGACCGTCAGCGACGAGCGCAACCTCGACACGATCTTCGCCCGGCTACCGCGCATCAGAGGCATGAACGCCACCTCCCAAGGCATCGCCCGCGAGCTGGTCGCCTGGCGCGAGCGCACCGCCGCCGCCCGCGACAGACCCGTCCAAAGCGTGCTCGGCGACGCGCCCCTGATCGAGATAGCAAAGCGCAAGCCCAGCTCCACGCGCAAGCTCGAAGACATCCGCGGCGTCGGCCAAGGCAGTATGCGCAAAGGAGGTGAGGATCTGCTCGCCGCCGTCCAGCGCGGCATCGCCCACGCCGGCGAGCCGCTCCCCAGCGGCTCGCGTCCCGTCCAGCCTCGACCCCAAGACGCCCCCCTGATCGCGCTCTCAGAGGCCCTGGTGCGGGCCCGAGCACGCGAGGCCGACCTCGCGTATGAGCTGCTTGCCTCCCGCGCCGACCTGCAGGCGATCGTGGCCGCCCATCGAACCAGCGAGCGAGCCGACGTCCGCACTTTGCGAGGTTGGCGCTTGCAGCTGGTCGGCGAGGAGCTGCTGGCGCTGCTCGACGGGAAGGTCTCCCTGTCGATCCGAGATCAGGCGGTTTTCACTACTCGGCTGTAATTATTCGATGTGGTTGTAAACCGTGAACATCGGCATGTACATCGAAATCACGATGAAGCCGACGATCGAGCCGATGACGATAATCATGATCGGCTCGAGGATCGAAGTGAGCGCTTTGACCGACGCTTCGACCTGGTCCTCGTAGAAGTCCGCGACCTTGCCAAGCATCTCGTCAAGCGCGCCCGTCTCCTCGCCAACGCCCACCATGTGGGTGACCATCGTCGGAAAGATCGAGGTTTTCGACAAAGGCTCTGAGATCGTGCCACCGCGCTTAACAGATGCGATCACGCCGTCCATCGCCTCCTCGACCACGACGTTGCCGCCCGTCTTGCCCACGATCTCCAGCGCGAGCAGGAGCGGCACACCCGCGCTCATCAACGAGGACAGGGTACGCGACCAGCGTGCCACGGCGACCTGCTGGACAATCGCGCCGATCTTCATCGGCACGCGCAGCCGGAAGCGATCCCACTGGGGTCGCCCCCACGTCGATTTCTTCCACTTGATGAAGCTGAAGGCGAACAGGCCGGCTCCGCCGAACATCGCCCACCAGTAGCCCACGACCGCGTGTGACATCGTCACCGACACCTGGGTGATGGCGGGCAGTTCGCCGCCGAACTGCTTGAACACACCCACGAACACCGGCACCAGAAACGCGACGAGGGCCATCATCACACCCACCGCGAAGGTGATGACCAGCACCGGGTAGATCATCGCCGAGCGAATCTGGCGGCGCAGCGAAGCTTCCTTCTCAAGCTGGTCGGCGACCTGCATCAGCGAGCCCTCCAGCAGACCGCCCGCCTCGCCCGCCCTTGTCATCGCGACAAACAACGGGTTGAAGACCTTCGGGTGAGATTCCATCGCCCCGCTCAGCGACAGGCCCGCCTCGACGTCCTTGCGCACCTGGACGACCGTCTCCTTCAGAAACTTGTTCTCGGTCTGTTCCTCAAGCACATACAGAGCCCTCAAAATCGAGAGCCCGGAGGAGATCATCGTCGCCAGCTGGCGCGAGAACACGGCCAGCTCCGCGGCCGTGACGCGCTTCATGAAGCTCAGCTCGATCTCGCGCGAAGCGTGCTTGTCGGCGATGTCGAGCACGATCATGCCGCGCGACTTCAACTGGTTGGAGACCGCCTCCTTTGAGTCCGCGTCGATCTCACCGCGCGCCTTCACGCCGGCGAGATCCATCGCCTTGAAAACGTATGTGCTCATGCCGCCATGGCTCCGGCGCCCATCAGACGCCTTAGCTCCTCGGGTGCCTGCGAGCGCGATTCGGCCTGCTTCTGTGAAACCTTGCCGGTCCGCACGAGGGAGACCAGGGCGGCATCCATCGTCTGCATGCCCTGAGCCGAGCCGGTCTGAAGCACCGAGTAGATCTGGTGGGTCTTGCCCTCGCGAATCAGGTTGCGCACCGCGGGATTTGGCACCAGCACCTCACACGCGGCGACTCGCCCAGCGCCGTCGGCCGTCGGCAGAAGCTGCTGGGTGACGACGCCCTGCAATGCCACCGACAGCTGTACCCGCACCTGCCCCTGCTGCTCGGGCGGGAACACGTCGATGATGCGGTCGATCGTCTGGGCCGTGTCCTGGGTGTGCAGGGTCGCGAACACCAGGTGCCCGGTCTCCGCGGCTGTCAAAGCGGTGGAGATCGTCTCAAGGTCGCGCATCTCGCCGACCAGGATCACGTCGGGGTCCTGGCGCAGCGCGGCCTTCAGGGCATCTGCGAAAGACTGTGCGTCGGAGCCGAGCTCGCGCTGGTTGACCAGGCACTTCTTGTGCGCATGCAGAAACTCGATCGGGTCCTCGATCGTCATGATGTGCTCCTCGCGCGTCATGTTGATCTCGTCCAACATCGCCGCCAGCGACGTCGACTTGCCAGAGCCCGTGGGGCCGGTCACGAGCACGAACCCGCGAGGCTTGCGCGTCAGCTCGTGCACGATCGGCGGCAACCCGAGCTCGTCGATCGAAGTGAGCCCGAAGGGAATCAGCCGGAAGGCGGCGCCGATCGCCCCGCGCTGGTAGTAGGCGTTGACCCTGAAACGGGCGTGACCCGGGATCGAGTAGGCGAAGTCGAGCTGCCAGTTTGTCTCCAAGCGCTGACGCTGATCACCGGAGAGGATCGAATAGACGATCTCGCGCGTATCGGTGTCGCTGAGCAGCGGGTAGCCGTCCACTTGCACGAGACGACCGCGCACCCTCACGGTGGGAGGCGCTCCCGCCGACAGGTGCAGATCCGAGGCGCGTCGCGACACGACCTCCATCAGGAGATCGGCGAAGTCGATGTTCATCCTCTTGCCTTTCGCTCAGCGTTCGCGCGGACATGCACATGGGCTCTCATGGGCGACTTATCGGCAGACTCGCTCCACATCTCAACTGCTGCCGATCACGCGTGCTATCTCGGCGATCGAAGTGAGGCCCTGGCGGACCTTGTGCAGGCCGTCGTCGCGCAGCAGCCGCATACCCTGGCGTACCGCCACGTCGCGTATCTCCTCCGAAGGACGGCGTTCCAAGGCCATCGAGCGGATCTCTGAGGACACCGACATCACCTCATACAGCCCGAGACGGCCCCGATAGCCGCTGCCGTTGCAACGACGGCAGCCGCTCGGCTCATACGCCTCCAGGTCCACGAGCGCTTTGTAGCCGTTCTCGCGCAACACCTCGGCCGAGACGATCGTGCGCTTCTTGCAGTTCGAGCACAACATTCGCGCCAGACGCTGGGCCAGCACGCAGTCGAGCGCCGAGGCGACCAGAAACGGCTCTATCCCCATCTCAACCAGCCTCGTGATCGCCGACGGAGCGTCGTTGGTATGCAGCGTGGAGAGCACCAAATGCCCCGTCAAGGCCGACTCCACCGCGATCTGAGCCGTGTCGCGGTCGCGAATCTCACCGACCATGATCACGTCGGGATCGGCGCGCACCATCGCGCGCAAGCCGGTCGCGAACGTGAGGCCCACCTTGGCCGAGACCTGCACCTGGGTGATGCCGTCGAGCTGGTACTCGACCGGATCCTCGACGGTGATGATGTTCTTCTCGGGCGTATTCAACGCCAGCAGCGCCGCGTACAGGGTGGTGGACTTGCCCGAACCGGTGGGGCCCGTGACGAGCACCGCCCCATGCGTTTCGTGAAACGCCTTCTCAAAGCGCTCGCGCTCGGTGTCGGCCATGCCGAGCTTCTCGAGCTTCATCACGACCGAGTCCTTGTCGAGGATCCTCATCACGATCGACTCGCCGTGAACGCTCGGGAGCGTGACCACACGCAGGTCGATGTGGCGTCCTTCGACCGTCAGGCTCACGCGACCGTCCTGCGGCAAGCGCCGCTCGGCGATATCCAGCTCGGCCATGATCTTCACGCGCGAGACCACACCGGCCGCCATACGCCTCGGTACCGTCGTGATGTCCTGCATGATCCCGTCCACGCGCACCCGCACGCGCACCTCGTGGCCGTCGGGCGCCATGTGCACGTCGGAGGCTCCGCGCTCGATCGCCTGGGCCACGATCTGGTTGACGAGCTTGACGACCGGCGCGTCGTCGGCGGTCTCGCGCAGGTTGACGATCTCCGCCTGAGCGTCCTCGGCCTCCTCGACGGCGCTCTCGCCACTGACCACGTCCTCCAAGCGCGCCATGCGCGAGATCAGATCGCCGATCGCCTCGGGCGAGGCGACCGCCACGCGCACCTCGTAGCCGGTCATGATCGCCACGTCGTCGACCGCCAGCACGTTGGACGGGTCGGCCATCGCCAACAGCAAGGTGCGCTTGTCCACAAAAGCGACCGGTACCGCCTGATAGCGCTTGGCGGCCGTGTTCACGACCAGGTTGGCGGCGCCCATGTCCACCGGAAACACTTCGAGGTCGAGGTGATCCAAGCCGTAGCGCTCGGCCAGCGCCCGAGCCAGACCGTCGGCGGTGATCGCGCCGCCGGCGAGCAGGACTCGCTCAGGCGTCGTGCCTTCGTTGCGCGAGGCCTCGATCGCGAGATCGACCCGCTCGCGCGGAGCCAAGCCCATTTCCCCGATCACGTCTGTCAAGAAGCGAGAGGAGGAGCCTCTGCGACTCGGTTGCGTCACACCCGGCGAGGGCTCAGCCGCCTCGGGGATGCGCGGGTCCGGCTCGGGCGCGCCATATGGATCCTCGGCCGGCCCGCCGCGAGCATGGCGGCCCCCGCCGGCGCCCGCGCCCTCTCCGGCGCGATCGGAATCGTGGCGCTTGAACTCGACGCTCACCTCGGGAGCCCGCTCGCCGAACAGGCCTTCCTCGTCGCGCAGGCCATTGGAGGGGGTGCTCATCGCTCCCGCCGCCAATCAGTGCGCCTTTGATTATGTAGAGCTGAGACCCGCCCCGAGCCGCATCGCGTCAAGCGGGGCTTGCCTGCCGGTCCAGCGCTCAAAGCTGAGAGCCCCCTGTGCGACCAGCACCTCGAGACCGTCGACCGTGACCGCTCCGGCGCGGCGAGCCGCCGCGAGCAGAGGCGTGAGACCGTCGCGGTAGACCAGATCGATGACATACGCATACTTACCGAGCAGATCGGCGCTCAGTTGGAGTTGGTTGAGCGCCTTGGCCTCAGTGGCCGACCGTTGCAGTCCCACCGACGTGCAGTTGACCAGCAGGTCGGCCTCCACGGGCTGCCGCACCGCCCTGGCCCCCAGCTCGTGAGCCATGGCGAGCGCGCGCCCGGGCGTGCGGTTCCAGACCGAGACCTCGCC
>JBAURN010000229.1:0-6852 GCA_049581225.1 Solirubrobacteraceae bacterium | reverse complement strand
CAGGCGATCCTCGCGTCGCGCCACGACCACAACCGCCGCGTTTGGCACGAGCGCAAGTCGGCGCGCCGCGGCCTCGCCGATGCCACTCGAAGCTCCGGTCACGACGACGACGTAGGGACGGGCGCCGAGCCCGTTGAGGGATGACTCGGTCATCGATCGGCGCCTTGGCCCAAGGTGCGATGCTCGATGCCGGCGGTGCCCGCGATCAGGATGTCGGCGATCATCTCGGGAGCGAACAAGCCATGGCCGACCACGCCCGGCGTGGACGACAGACGGGCGGCCAGCGCGCGTGGGTCCTCGACGGGACCAAAATAGTCGGCGATCAAGTTGCCCTCAGGACTCGGCGGCGCGTCGCGCAGCCTGGCCTCACCCAGCGAGGCCAGGGTGGTATGGGCGCCGAAGCGCATCAGCTCGAGCGGCACCGGCGGACCCAACTTCGGCACTGCCTTCTCGGCGGAGGCGATCACCACGAAGCGTCTCGCCGCGGCGGCCACGATCTTCTCGCGCGTGTGGGCGCCGCCGCCGCCCTTCACCAGCCAACCAGCGGGGTCTATCTGATCGGCGCCGTCGATCGCGATGTCAAGCGGCGCCAGCTCGTCCAGCTCGGCCAGCTCCAGTCCAAGCTTTCGCGCGACCTGTTCGGTGGCGGGGGAGGTTGCCACACAGCGGATGCTCAGTCCTCGCGCGGCGAGCGCCGGCAGAAGGTGGGCGACGGTGGTGCCGGTCCCCAGACCGACCTTCTCCCCGTCTGACACCAGCTCGGCCGCGGCCCGGGCGGCGGCCTGCTTGAGCGCTTCGACTCCGCTCAGGGACGCTGGTGCTGGCGCGCGCGTGGACCCCATAGTGCCTGCGAGCCTACAGCGCTCGGGGCTCGCCACGTCAGCCGCTCGGGTGACTCGGGAGCTTGCAGCAGAAACCCTTGAGCCAGGGAGCAGCCGAGCTCGCGCACCAGGCGCAGCTGGGTCTCGCTCTCGACTCCCACCGCGACCGTCTGCAGACCCGCGGTGCGCGCGAGCGCGATCAGGGCCTCCACGATTGCGCGCTTGTGCGTGTCCTCGGGTAGACCGGCGATCAGAGTACGGTCGAGCTTGAGCATGTCCACTGGCAAGCTCAGGGGCAGCGTCAGGCGCGACTCGCCCGAGCCGAACCCGTCGAGCGCGATGCGCACGCCAAGGCTTCTCACGTCCCGCAGGGTGGCCTTGGCGCGCTCGGGGTCGCGCAGGACCGCGCTCTCGCGAACCTCGATCCACAGGCTTTGCGGGGGCAGGTCGTGGCGGGCGAGCGCCCGCTCGGCGCGATCGGCCAGGTCGAGCTCGGTCAAGCCGCGCGCCGATATGTTGATCGACACCGACACCAGCTCGCCCGCGCCTCGCCAGGCCGCCGCTTGGGCGCATGCAGTGTCGAGCACCCAGTCGCTGATCTGCACGATCAAACCGCTCTCCTGTGCACGCGCCAAGAACAGGGCCGGCGCCACGGGGTCGCCCTTGGCGGGATGCCAACGCACGAGCGCCTCACAGGCCACCGCGCGCTCGCCCGCGAGCGGGAACAAGGGTTGGTAGAGGAGTGAGAGCTCCTGTCTGGGCAGCGCGTCGCGCAGGCGCCGTTCGATGTCCAGGTGGGAGGTCATCTCACGTCGCAAGCTCTCGTCGAACAGTTCCAGGCTATGGCCGCCCGAGCTCTTTGCGCGATACATCGCAACGTCGGCCTCGCGCAACAAGGCTTGTGGGTCGGCTTCGGGGTCGTGGGAGACCGAGACGCCGACGCTGGCCAGCATCGAGACCTCGGCCGAGCCGACCACGAAAGGCTCCTGCAGCGCGCGCAGGACGCGCTCGGCGACCGCGAGCGCCTCGGTGTCGCTCTGCAGATCCTCGGCGAGCACCACGAACTCGTCGCCGCCGAGTCGAGCCACCGTGTCGCTGTCGCGCATCATCTGCTCCAGGCGCGTGGCGACCGAGACGAGCAGATGGTCTCCGAGCGCGTGGCCCAAGTTGTCGTTGATCGCCTTGAAGTGGTCGAGGTCCACGAACAGGAGGGCCACGAGTCCGCCGCCGCGATGCAACCGTGTGAGTGCCTGGTGGGCACGGTCCATAAGCAGAAGACGGTTGGGCAGCTTGGTCAGGGGGTCGTGCAGGGCCTGGCGCTCCAACCACATGCGGTCGGTCACGTCCTTGGCCGCCGCGTACCACAGGGAACCGTCGCTGCGAGCGCTCCACAAGAGCCAGCGCCAGGAGCCGTCGCGGTGGCGACAGCGGTTGGTGAAGCTGGCGAGCTGGGCGGTGTGATCGCGTCCCGCGAGCAGCACGGCAACCGTCTGCTCGAGGTCGTCGGGATGCACCAGCTCTCGCATCGAGCGGGCGAGCAGCTCCTCGCGCGTCCAGCCCAAGAGCTCCTCCCAGGCGGGGTTCAGCAAGGAGAGGCGCCCGTCGGGCGTGATCGTCGCAAGCAGATCGCCGGCGCTTTCGAACAGTCGCTGGATCTGTTCCCACTCGACGGCTGTAGGAGCTTCGCCGCTTGTCGAGAGAACGTCGCCGGCCTCTGTCAACGAGTCGTCGCGAGGCCGTTCCGGGGGTTGCTCGAACGCGGGGGGCATCTCGGTGATCCGTTCACGCGTGGACCGTGCGTAACTCACGTGGTGTACTCGGCCGCCTCCCCGCCGAACAGCACCACATGTTATTCCAATGGACGGATTTTTTTAGTTGGCGCTGGCCTGTGCGGTTCTGGCGCCTTCCCCCGTCTCAATCCGTGGAGCTTCGAGCGAACCGTCGCCTCGCAGGAAGCGCCACACAGACATCAACATCAAGATCGTCATGATCCCCGCGCTGGTGGCGCACCACTCGCAGACGGCGTGAATCGAGAACAGCTCGCGGTAGGTGAGGTAGGCCGAGAAGCCGAAGCCGGCCAGCGTAAAGATGAGCGTGGCGAAGCGGCTCGTCTCGGTTTCGCGGACCAGGAGCGAGCCGAGGATGGCGATATAGCCGATCAGACCCATCAGAGCCACCGGCACGCCCACAAGCTTGGAGTAGATCGAGGTCTGCACCTTGGTGCAGCTTTCCCCGGCGGTGCAAGCCGGCTTAATCCCGGCGTAATGCACGTAGGTTAGGTAGCTGGCGATCCCCAGCCCGATCACAGCTAGCACGATCATCGCAATGCGGACCGTGCGCCGGCTCATTCTTTCTGGAGTTTTTCGATCGCGGTTTCGAATTGGCTGGCGTCGGTGAAGCCGGACACTTCCAGCTTCTTCAAAGCGCCGCCCGTCTTGCCGATCATGAACGAGGGAGTGCCCGTGAAGCCGTTCTGGTTGGCGGCCTGCGCGTCGGCGATGACCTGGTTGGGATATTCAGGATCGTTGCGCGCCGAGCTCCATGCGGAGAGGTTCAGTCCCGGCACCTGGCTGGCCAAGCCCTGGAGGTAGCTTTCGGTGACATAGCCGCTGTCCTCTTCTCCCTGCTCGTGGTAGAAGAGCTCCAGGTAGTCCCACATCAGGTTCTGCTTGCCGGCGGCCAAGGCCGCGACCTGCTGGGTCTGGAAGGTTTCGCGTTCGCGCGTGGCTGTCTGCATCGAGTGGTACTCGATCTTGACCTTGCCCGTGCGAACGTACTTCTTGATCACCGTGGGCAGGGCGCTGATGGTGAACTGCTTGCAGAACGGACACTCCAAGTCGCCGAAGTACTGCAGCGTGATCGGAGCATTGGGGTTGCCCAACGTGACCGTGTGCTGGGGGATGCCCTGGAGCAGGGACACGACTTCCGTCTGGGCGGTCTTGGCCGCCGGGCTGGTCGAGGTGGGCGGGGCGCTTTTGCCGCTGCCGGTCGCCACGAGGATGATCACGATGATCACGACGACCACGGCGGCGACGCCGCCGAGCTGGATCAGGCGTTTGCGCTGCGCCGACTGGGCCGCGCTCGCTTCCTCGATCGCTTTGCGTTCCTCACGCGCCTGCTCGCGGCGCTGCTTGCGGGTCAGATCCGACTCGGGCTCGACTGGGCTCATGTCCCAACTTTTGCATACTTCGCCTGAAGATTGCTTAAGGACTTCTCGTCGGCCTGGCGCGAGCCGGTCGGGTTGGGCCTCGCGCTGGCGCAGACAAGGCGCATACCGAGGCACGCGCGCGCGTGCGAGTCATGCCTCGTGGCGTAACGTAGACAGAGACACTGCCCCCGTAGCTCAGCTGGATAGAGCATCGGACTTCTAATCCGAGGGTCCCAGGTTCGAATCCTGGCGGGGGCGCTCTTGTCCTGTGTTGGTCGACTGGTCGTAGTAGACCGGTGGGTGCGCATTCATGAAACGAAATACCGCGATGAACTCAACGTTGAAGCGGAAATCGACGTCCGTTTCTTTACTCGGCGGGGAGACGTCACGGACTACACCGTGGTGCTCCTTGCGGAGGAGGGGGGAGCCTGGCGCGCGGTACGCGTCTATGACAACGCCCACAACGTCAACGACATGCACCGATACAATCGAGAAGACGAAAAGCAGCCAGCCGAGATGTTTCACAGCGGGACTGCGAGCGAGGCTCTACGGAGCGCGATTAAGACGGTGCGAGACGGCTATAGCGAGATGATCGATTCATGGCGAGGGTAAGCAAAGAGGTTCGAACACCCGGCAGTATCCTTGCCTCAAAGCGGTTCGATGCCGCGATCGAGGACGGCATCGCCGAACGTCCCGCTCGATATCCAAATGGCGCTGTATTTGTGGGTGCCGATCTTCCGGGTCTTGGCGAGATCCTTGCGCGGCATGCAAGCGAAGCCCGAGCCGTGGTGCTCGTCTATCCGGATGGGGAGGAGTGGGTGGTGGAGCCTCACCGCCCGGCGATCGCGTCAAAGGTCGCGTAAGGCACCTCGTCGGCTGGGCCCATGGCTTAGCCGTATCGCTCGATAGCTGGTGGAGTCCACAGCGGGCTTCTCCTCATGCATGACCTGATCTCCGCGTGCCGTCTCGCACCATTCAAGCGGTGACACGTGGTTGTCGAAGGGTTACGAGCGATCAATTCGCGTCTCGAACCCCAGCTGAGGAGCCACATTCTGATGACCCATAGCTCTGCAACCTGCTTGCACGCAGGCGGCCCATCTTGTGCAAACACAGTGTCCGGCGCTTCGCGTCTCAGTAGCCCGGCTCGCGTTTCGGCGCGGATTGCGTTCAGCGCGATGGTCGCTGTGATTGCGATGGGTGCTTGGATGGCCGGGACCGCCTCGGCGGCCTCCAAGGTCACCGAAACGTTCAACTCGACCGGCGCTGAGCAGTCGTTTGTGGTGCCGGCGGGCGTGACGAGCGTGCGGGTGCGAGCGATTGGCGAGTCGGGCGAAGCTGGCCAGATTGACAGCCCCGATCAGACCGCGGCTCCCGGCGGAGCGGGTGCCGTTGTGGCGGGCTTCTTGCCAGTGACGCCTGGCGAGACCTTGTATGTGGAGGTGGCCGCCAGAGGCTTCAACGGCGGCGGCGAGCCCGGTCTCGACGGTGGCGGTGGCGGCGGCGCTGCGAGCGACGTTCGCGCCCTGTCCCTCAGCGCCCCCGAAACACTTCAGTCTCGTCTGCTGGTCGCGGCCGGCGGCGGCGGGGGAGGCGGAACTTTCGATGAAGGCAGTGGCGGTCGTGGCGGTGACGCCGGGACTCCAGGCGCGGACGGGACGACCTCGCAGTACGGCGGTTGCTGCGGCGAGCCTTCGCAGAGCGCCGGCGGGGGCGCTGGCACGCTCACGGGCGGCGGAGCCGGTGGCGAACGGTGCGGGACTCTGACGCCGTGGTCCGGTCGTGAAGGTGTGTTCGGCATTGGAGGAGAAGGCGGTGAGCAAGGCCCCCTACCCCTGACGGGTGGTGGTGGTGGCGGCGGCGGCTACTGGGGCGGCGGTGGCGGTGAAGGCTTCTGCGAGTTCGCGGATTCAGCCGTGGGCGGCGCCGGCGGCGGTGGCGGCTCAAGCTACGTCTCCGAAGAAGCGACCTCGGCCTCGGTCGGTCTGGCCTCGCTCTCCACAGAACCGTCTGTGTCTATTACGTATGAGACGTCTTCTACCGCGACCCCGGAATCGAGCACGGTCGTCTTCCCAGGCACCCAACCGCTCTCGACGGTGAGCGCGCCGCAGACGATCACCTTGGCCAACAGCGGCGGCAATCCGTTGGCGATCTCTTCGGAGACTTTCGGCGACTCCAACCCAGTTCTCTCCAGCGATCATCCCGAAGACTTCCTGATCGACTCCTCAAGCTGCCTGGGCGAGGTTGGCTTTGAAACAAGCTGTCAGTTGAAGGTCCGTTTCGCGCCGCAGGGCACGGGCGCGCGCACGGCAACCCTGCAGATCGCGGGCAACATGGGCGCCGGCCCAACCACGATTGCGCTGAGCGGCACCGGTGGCACCCTTCCGCAAGGGCCACAGGGCGAACCTGGCGTGACAGGGGCGGTTGGCGCCACGGGGGAAACGGGCCCAGGAGGCACGCCGGGCGCCAAGGGCGAAAACGGCTCGCAAGGACCGGCCGGCCCCGCTGGCGAAGCGGGTAAGCCGGGTGCTGTCGGGCCGCAAGGCCCTGCCGGACCAAGGGGCTCACAGGGCCCCCGCGGGTTGACCGCCACCTATGTGTGTCATCCGCGTCGACGTAACGGCAGCTACCAGGAGGCTTGTTATGTGAGCGTGCGCTCCGCGTCTGCGTCTGCCACGAAGGCGACTCTGGAGCGCAGCGGCGTCTTGTACGCGAGCGGCTCGTTCAAGGCGTCCGCGGCGCGCGACGGTGGTCTCAGGCTCGCGGCAAGCCGGAAAGTGTCGCGCGGTCGCTACACATTGGTGCTCACGTCGGGTCTCGGCACGGATAGGCAGACGGTTACCGTCCGCTGAGGCAAGTGAGGTCGTCCGCGACGGCGCGATCGCC
>JBAURN010000228.1:0-1687 GCA_049581225.1 Solirubrobacteraceae bacterium | reverse complement strand
GCGCGGATCGGTGCGGCCCCGACGCGCTTCGCCGCGCTGGTTGCGGCGCTCGACGCAAATTCGCGTCGCTCCAAGATCCTCCAAGCCCAGTCGGCATCGCGCTATCTGGCCGACCGGCCGGTGAGCCTGCTCGGCTTTCGCGCCGATACGGAGACCTTGGTGGAGCCGCTGGAGCGCCTCGGCGTGCGCACGCTGGGCGAGCTGCGCAAGCTCGGCCGCCACGCTTTGGCCGACCGCTTCGGCGAGGCGGGCACGCTTGTCTACCGTCTCGCCGGTGGAGAGGACGGGCCGCTCGCGCCCCGCAGTGTGGAGGATCGCTTGGAGGAGTCTCTGGAGGTTGACGATGCGGGCAGCGGACCGATGCTCGAGCGTGTGCTCGGGGTGCTCGTAGACCGTCTGCTCGCGCGTCCTGAGCGTCGTGGCAGGAGCGTGCGCGCGGTCGTGCTCTCCGCGCGGCTGGTGAGCGGCGGCACCTGGCGCGAGCGAGTCGTGTTCCGCCAGGCGCTCGGCGAAGCCAAGCGCATGAGCTTGGCCTTGTCGCTGCGCCTGGCCCTGTTGCCGGCGCCCGCCGAGTCCTTGAGCCTCGGTGTAGAGCGCTTCGGTCCAGGGACAGGAGAGCAGCACACGCTCCTGGAGCAGAGCCGCCAGGCACGCTACGGGCGCCTCGGCGAGGCCGTCGGTCAAGTCCGCGCTGTGGCGGGGAGCCATGCGGCGCTGCGGGCCGTTTGCATCGATCCCGACTCGCGCGTGCCCGAGCGCAGGGTTGTGCTCACGCCGCTTCCGGGATGAGACCTCCTCGCGGTCAGCCCGGTTCGCGGGCGCCAAGCTCCCAAGCGGTGGTTGGGCGTCCGCGTGTCCTGAACACGCCTCGTGCGGTGCGGGTTCGCGTGCGAGCCGGGGTCCCCGGGGAGGTGAACGGCGAGCGGGTGGAGGCCGTGAGGGAGTCATGGTTGGTCGAGGATCGCTGGTGGACGGATATGCCCCTGCGCCGACGCTACTGGGAGCTCCTCAGCGTGCGCGGGCGCAACTCGATCGTCTTCCACGACCTGTGTTCCGGCGGCTGGTTCACGCAAGGCTCTTAGCGCCCAGGCGATGTCCGGCACGCCGCCATATGTGGAGCTGCACTGTCATTCGGCGTATTCGTTCCTGGATGGCGCATCCTTGCCCGAGGAGCTTGCTCTGCGAGCGGCCGAGCTCGGTCATGTCGCCCTGGCGCTCACCGACCACAACTCGGTGTCGGGCTCGATGGAGTTGGCCCAAGTGGCGGCCAACGCCGGCGTGCGGGCTATCCACGGCGCCGAGATCGACCTGGACTTGTCAAGCGGCGATGCGACGGACGGCGCGGCGCGCGCGCGCATGCGCGGGACGGCGAGTGGGGACTCGGCTCACGCACATCTGACGCTGCTTGTCGCGGACAGCGTCGGTTGGCGCAACCTGTGCCGGATCCTCACCCGCGCTCACGCGCACACACGCGATGGCGCCAGACACGAGCGCGGCCGGCCCTCGATCGACCTGCCCACTTTGCTGGAGCACTCGAGGGGTCTGGTGTGCCTGACCGGCTGCGCCGAGCACGGCATTCGCGACGAGCCGACGGCGCGACGGTTGCTTGACGCTTTCGGACCACGGCGCTTGAAGGTCGAGCTGCAACGGCCCTACGCTCGCGGTGACCGCGCTCGCAATCGCGCCC
>JBAURN010000227.1:0-6169 GCA_049581225.1 Solirubrobacteraceae bacterium | reverse complement strand
CCGGAGGATCGCGCCGCCTCGCACGTGTCGCTGCGGCGCATCGCGTCGCTGTTTCGGCCTTACCGGCTGCGCTTGACGGGCCTGCTTGCGCTCATCTTCGTCTCCGCCGGTCTTGGGGTGGTGAGCCCGTTCCTGTTGCGCGAAGTGATCGACGTGGCGATACCCAAGCACGACACCCAGCTCTTGAGCTTGCTCGTCGGCGGCATGATCGCGCTGTCGATCGTCGGCGGCGTGATAGGGGTGGCGCAAACCTGGATTTCCAATCAGGTGGGCCAGCGCGTCATGCACGACCTGAGGGCGTCGGTATATGCGCACCTGCAGCGCATGTCCTTGGCCTTCTTCACGCATACGCGCACGGGAGAGGTCCAGTCGCGGATCGCCAACGACATCGGTGGGATCGACTCGGTAGTGACCTCGACCGCCACCTCGATCGTCCAGAACGTGACGACCGTCGTGGCGGTGGTCGTGGCGATGATTCTGCTCGACTGGCGCCTGGCCGCTTTTTCCTTGTTTTTGCTGCCGTTCTTCGTGTGGTTGACGCGTCGCGTGGGCGAGGAGCGCCGGCGCATCCAGTCGGTGCGCCAGGGACGCCTGGCGGACATGTCCACACTTGTCGAGGAGTCCCTGTCGGTGTCGGGCATCCTGCTGGGCAAGACGATGGGCCGCTCCCCGGAGCTGGTGCGCCGCTTCAGCGACGAGTCCGGCGAACTGGCCGACCTGGAGGTGCGCGCCCGTATGGCCGGGCGCTGGCGCATGGCTTCGGTGCAGATGAGCTTCGCGATCATGCCGGCCGCCGTGTACTGGTTTGCGGGCTATTCGATCGCCCACGGCAGCGCCGCGATCTCGATCGGTACGGTGATCGCGTTCACGACCCTGCAGACTCGGGTTCTGTTCCCGATCCAGTCGCTGTTGTCGGTTGGCTTGGAAGTGCAGACCTCGTTGGCGCTGTTCGGGCGCATCTTTGAGTACCTCGACCTGCCGGTGGACATCGAAGAGCGCGCCGATGCACAGGCGGTGAACGGCGTGCGCGGCGATGTGGGCCTGCGCGATGTGTGGTTCACCTACGACCCCGACCAGGAGCGGTGGACCTTGCGCGAGATCTCGGCGGAGATCCCGGCCGGCACCAGGACGGCACTCGTCGGGGAGACGGGCTCGGGCAAGACCACGCTTGCCTATCTGGTGGCGCGCCTGTATGAGCCGCAACGGGGACGAGTGGAAATCGACGGCGTGGACATTCGCGACATGACGCTCGCCTCGTTGGCGGCCACCGTGGGGCTGGTGTCCCAGGAGACCTATCTGTTTCATGCTTCGATCCGCGAGAACCTGCGCTTTGCATGCCCGGAAGCGAGCGACGAGCAGATCGAAGACGCGGCGCGGGCCGCCCAGATCCATGATCTGATCTCCTCCTTGCCGGATGGCTATGACACGCCGGTGGGCGAGCGTGGCTATCGCTTCTCAGGCGGTGAGAAGCAGCGTATGGCGATCGCGCGTACGGTTTTGCGCAACCCGCCGGTGCTGATCCTCGACGAGGCGACTTCGGCTTTGGACACTGAGACAGAGCGGGCCGTCCAGCGAGCCCTGGATGATCTTTCGCGCGGGCGCACCACGATCGCGATCGCCCACCGCCTCTCGACGATCCGCGACGCCGACCAGATCCTCGTACTGGACGCCGGGCGCATCGTCGAGCGGGGTACTCACGAGGATCTGGTCGAGTTGGGCGGACGATACGCGGCCCTATTGAGTGGAGCGGCCATCGCCGAGGACGATCCCGCGGCCGCCACGACCACAGAGGACACCCTTACGGCCGGCGGCCCCAGCGCGAATGTGGCCCCCGCCGATGCTCCCGCCGCCGAAGCGCCTGCCGCGCTTGCCTGAAAGCTAGGCGGCGACGAGCTCTCCCAGCACTTTGGAGAGCTGTCCGCCCTGCCACGCGATCGGGGACTTGCCGGGGTCCTCGACCACGAGCCTCGCGCCGGGAATGGCGGCGACGTAGCGCTCCCCGATCGCCAATGGGTGGCTTGGGTCGGCCTCGTCACGGCTCGCGATGACCGTCGTGGGGACCGCGATCCGTCCCAGCTCGCCCCAGCTCTCAAACGGCCGCGAACGGGGCACCGCTTCCAAGGCGTCGGCTACCGCAAGCGGATAGTCGTGGCCGGAGAGCCTTTGACGAAGGACCTTGACAACCGTCTCACGCCAAGCGGCGGGAACCGGATCGAGATCGTAGGCCGCCACAAAGCCCTCCACCCCGCCCTCTCGCAGACCTTTCGCGAGGCGATCCCAACCTTGGTAGTCGACGGTCGCGTCGGGGTCAAATGCGGGTGTGATCAGACCAAGCGCCTGTACCCGCTGGGGATGATCCAAGGCGAAGCGCAACGCCGTCTGCGCTCCCATTGAGGCGCCGGCAAGCACGGCCCGTTCGACCTCCAGCTCGTCGAGTACCGCACCCAGATCCTCTGCCAGCAGTTGGTAGGTGTAACCGTCAGAGTCAGGCGCGGGGCCGGAATGCCCGTGCCCGCGAGCGTCGTAGGCAATCGTGCGATGACCTGAGCGCTCCAGGGCCCGCGAGCCCATCACCACGTATCGTCGCGTTGCCGTGAGGCCGTGCAAGAGCACGATCGGCGTCAACTCACCGCTCTCCTCGCCGGCGAGTCGAACCCCGTCGACGCTTGAAGTCTCGAACCGGCGGGATGCGGCGTCAGACATTTACGGCGGCGGCGTGCTCGCGCACGAGCTCCGCCGCCCGCTCGGGCTGCTCCCAGAAGAACAGATGGCCGACCCCGTCGAGGATCTCCAGTCGCGAGTCGGGGACGAGCCCGGCGATCATACGTCCGTTCTGGACCGGCAGCAGTTGGTCGAGCGTGCCGTGCACGACCATCGTCGGCGGAGCCAGGCTTGCCAGTCGACCGCTTGTGTCGTGCCCGGCGATGGCTTGCATCTGGCGCATAATCACCTCGACCGGCATTCCATATTTCATGCCTGTCTTGAGGAATCTGTCGTATTCGGCTTGGTTGGCGGCGAAGCTCGGCGACACGTTGACCTCCCACGAGGCGCGGATCGCGGTCGGCCGGTCGCCCGATGACATCGCTTCGGCGAGCTTGCGCATGACGCCTTCGCTTGCGAGCGCGCTGCCCTCCCCGCCGCAATAGGTGCAGCCAAGCGTGAGCGATGCGATCCGCTCGGGCTCGGCCAGCGCCAGCTCCTGGGCGACCATGCCCCCCATCGATATGCCCATCACGTGCGCCGACTCGATCCCAAGCGCGTCCAGCAAGCCGGTGGCGTCGCCGGCCAGGTCGACGATCGTGAACGGCTCGCCCGTCCTGGTGGAGTCGCCCGCGTCGCGATGGTCGTAGACGATCGTCTCGAAGTTGCCTCGCAGCCGCTCGAGCACGCGCTCGCCCCAATGGTGCTTGGTGCCGCTCATGCCCATGATCAGCAGCAACGGCGGACCCTCGCCTGCGCGGTCATAGCTCAGCTCGATCTGTCCTGCTTTGGCGAGCGGCATCGTGGGGGAAGACTACCGCGAAGGGACCGCCAAAATCACATCGGCAATGCCATCTGAGCGGCGGCGACATCTCGGGGGCCCTCACCCTCGGCGACGGCGGCGCGCGATACCAGGCCCGCCACACGCACCCCGAGCAGGCGCACGGGTCGCGGGGGCGCGTACTCGTCCAACAAAGCGAGCGCTACCTGCTTGACCTGCTCGGCGTCACACGTGGGCGTCGCCAGCGTACGCGCGCGTGTCGCCGTCGAGAAATCGTCGAGGCGCACCTTGATGCCGATCGTGCGCCCGTGGTTGTCGTGTGCGACCAGGCTTTCACAGAGCTCCACGGCCATCTGCGTCAACGCCTCGCGCAGGCGTGCGGGATCGTGGATGTCATGGTCAAAGGTGCGCTCACGCGACTCGGAGACGACCTTCCGCTCCTCGCTGACCCGGCCGTCGTGTTCGAAGCGCGCCCTGCGCACGAGGTCGCGGCCGAGATTGGGGCCGAACCGCTCGGCCAGCATCGACTCGGAAGCGCGGGCCAACTCGCCGAGCGTACGCAGCCCGAGCCGCTCGAGCTTGAGTGTTGTCTTCGGCCCGATCCCGGGGATCAAGCCGGGCGATGCGGAGGCGAATCGGGCGCACGCCTGCTCGCGTGTGAGCGCCACGAAGCCCGCCGGCTTCTCCGCGTCGGAGGCAACCTTGGCCACGAGCTTGTTGGGCCCGATTCCCACCGAGCAGACGAGCTGGGTCTCCCGTCTGATCCGCTCGACGATGCGGCGCATGGCCGCGCGTGGGGAGAACAGCCCACCGAGATCCAGGTAGGCCTCGTCCAAGCCGACCACCTCGACGCGCTCGACGCTCTCGCGCACGATCCCCATCATCCGCCGCGAGACCTCTCGGTAGTGGGTGAAGTCGGGCGCCAAGAACACGGCCTGCGGGCACAGGCGGCGCGCGCGCGCGGCAGGCATCGCCGATCCCACGCCAAAACGCCGCGCCTCATAGCTGGCGGTCGTGACGACCGCCCTGGGGCCGGTACCTGAGACGACGACCGGCTTGCCTCGCAACTCAGGCCTGCGATTCAGCTCGACCGAGACGTAGAAGGCGTCGGCGTCGAGGTGGGCCACGCACGAGACGGTCCGCGCGTCCGAGGTGCTTGCCGCCTGTCCTCGAGGCTGCTCGGTCGACTCTTCGGCGGTTTCGAGGACGGATGAGGACACCTCATCCGAATCTAGCGCGACCCTCGGCGGCCTGAAGCGGACCTGCGGCTATGCCACGGCGTCGATGTTCAAACGCACGTAGTCCACGACAACAGGCTCTCCGAGGACGCCCATGACGTCGTCCATGAACCGCTCGCGCAGCTCCTCGGGCAGCTGTTGGACGTGCGGGCCGAGCACGATCGTGGAGAGGAACTCGCGCGGGTGCTCGGGCTCGCGCGGCGCCGGTTGAAGCCAGCAGCGCGCCGAGGCGAAGCCCGCGGCGATCAGCCGCTCTTGGGTCGCATCCGCTCCCGCGTAGTTCCAAGGCGGGGTCCAATCGCGGAAGCGCTCGGCATACGGCTCCTGGGAGAGCAGCGGCAGCACCTTGCCGCGCAGGACGGTGATGTTGCCCTCTCCCCCACATTGCGCAACCAGCCGGCCTCCGGGACGCAAGGCGCAGCGCAAGCGCTCGAACAGGCGATCGTGGTTGGCGATCCAGTGGAAGGTGGCTGTGGAGAGGATCGCGTCGACCGGCTCGTCCAGGTCGAGCTCGAGCAGATCGACGACGCGCACGTCCGCATCGGGACCGAGCCGCCGCCTGGCTGCCTCCACCATCGAGGACGACTGATCGACCGCGATCGCTCGACCTCGCGGCAGGCGCCCGATCAAAGCTTCGGTGATCCGTCCGGAACCGCATCCGGCGTCCAGAACCGTCTCGTCTCCGGCCAGATCCAAGCGCCCCAGCACGTCGCGCCCAAGCGCCTCCATCGGACCGGAAATGCGGTCGTAGCTGGCCCCGTCCCACGCGCGTATCTCTGGCATACAGATGTACGTTATCACGTATGCGCAAGGATGGACGCCAGGCGCGCCCGGTGATGCTTGGCGCCTCCCAGCAGCGAGGCATCCAGCAAGGCCCGCTTGTAAAGCCAGTGGACGTCGGCCTCCCACGTGAAGCCGATGCCGCCGTGGGCCTGGATCGCGCTCGCGGTCACCTCGACTCCCGCCTGGGAGGCCGAGGCCTTGGCCATCGCGGCGGCTTCGGGGAGGCGATCGGGGTCGGCGTCGGCCGCCCAAGCGGCGTAGTAGCTCGCCGAGCGGGCTCGCTCGGTATCCAAGAGCATCTGCGCGCAGCGGTGAGAGACCGCCTGGAAGGAGCCGACCGGGACTCCGAACTGCTTGCGCTCCTTGACGTAAGCCACGGTCATGTCGAGCGCCCGCTCGCACACTCCGACCAGCTCGGCTGAGACCGCCACCAGGGCGCGATCCAGACCGGCTTGCACATCTCCTTCCAACGCCTCCCCCACATCCACCGCCGGCGCGACGCGAGCGGTGGGACGCGTGGGGTCGATCGAGTCGATGCGCTCCAGGGCGCCGAGGCGCTCGGAGATCTCCTCGCGCGTACATGCGCGCGCAAGCGGGGCACCCGCTCGCACAAGCACCAACACCTCGGCCCCGGGCGCTCCGAGCACAAGCTCGGCGACCCCGTCGC
>JBAURN010000226.1:0-2509 GCA_049581225.1 Solirubrobacteraceae bacterium | reverse complement strand
CGTAGAAGAGGTCGGTGCTTACGATCCGCCCCTCGTGGCAGGCACGCTCGCCGGCTTGCCGGCAGCGCTTCGCCTCCGCGACCAAGGCGTCGGCAAGCGTCTGCTCGGCGTGCGTCAACCGGTCGGCTCCCAGCGCCGCGCTGGTGCCATCCGCGGAGATCGCCTCGCGTGCCACGACCAGATCGCCGAGGCTCAACGTCGAGTCGAGCGCCCCGCAGGTGCCGACCCTGATCGCGCGCGTGACGCCAAGGGAGATCAGCTCGTGCAGCACGATCGCCGCGCTCGGGCCGCCCATACCGGTGCTCTGAATCGTCAAAGGCCGCCCGTCGGCGGCCGTGCCCGTGTAGCCCCACAGGCCGCGATGGTGGTTGAACATCAAGGGCTGCTCGCACAAGTGTTGGGCCAGCAGCAACGCCCTGCCCGGATCCCCCGGCAGCAGTACCCGCTCGGCCAAGGTCGCGGTCGGGCGCAGGTGGATCGGCTCACTGTGCTCCACGCCCGGCGACTTTAGACTGCGCACGATGGCGGCGTCCCCCACAAGCGAGCCGGCCGGGTTCGCGCCCGAGCAGCCCACCCTGGCGGAGGTCGCCGAGCGTGCGGGCGTCTCCGCGGCTACCGTCAGGCGCTGGGTCAAGGAGGGCCTGGTGCCCCAGTACGAAGGCGCCTGGACGCCCCAGGCGGTCGCCCAGGTCGGGATCGTGGGGAGGCTGCGCGAGCGCGGGCACACGCTCGCCGACATCCGCCGCGCATACCAGAGCGGGCAGTTGGCCGGCTACGTCCAGGGCATGTTCGCCCCGCCGGAGGGCCGCTACACCCTGGCCCAGGTGGCCCGCGAGGCGGAAATCGACGAGGAGTTGATCGAGCGCATCTACATGAGCCTCGGCCTAAGTGCCCTCTCGCTGGAGTCGATCGGCGAGGAAGACATGGAGATGGTGCGCTACATCGCCGCGATGCTCTCCGCCGGGATGCCCGAGACCGTGCTCCTGCAGCTGGCGCGAGTGTACGGCCAGACGCTGGCCCAGATCGCCGACGCCGAGGTCCGCCTGATCCACCTGCACGTGCACGAGCCGATGATGCGCGAGGGCATGCCCGGCGCCCAGATGGCCGAGGCGATGGAGGGCTTGGCCGCCGAGCTGCTGCCCTTCGCGGCGCCCTTCATGCGATACCTGCACGGCCGCTTCCTCGGGCACTTCATCGAGCAGGACGTGATCGGGCACATGGAGGCGGACCTCGCCGGTGGGATCCCCGACGAGGGACGTTTGCGGGTCGTGATCGCCTTCGCCGACCTCGCCGGCTACACCAAGCTGACCGAGGAGCGCGGCGACGAGGAGGCCGTCGGCGTGGTCGAACGCTTTGTGGATGCGGTCCAGCACTCCCTGCCGATCGATGCTCGTGTGATCAAGACGCTCGGCGACGAGGTCATGGTCGTCGGCTCCGACGTGGCTGCCCTCACCCGCTGGGCCGTCGACTTCCAGCTCGAAGTCGAGCCCGGGGATCCGGCGCCGCGCATCGGCATCCACTCCGGCGAGGCCCTGTACCGCGACGGCGACTATTACGGGCGCGACGTCAACCAGGCCGCGCGCGTGGTCGCCCGCGCCGCCGGCGGCGAGGTATTGGCCACTCGCCCGGTGGTGGACAGTGTCGTCGGCGTGGACGG
This sequence comes from Solirubrobacteraceae bacterium, assembly GCA_049581225.1. GTDB lineage: Bacteria > Actinomycetota > Thermoleophilia > Solirubrobacterales > Solirubrobacteraceae > Palsa-744. The sequence continues at coordinate 852 of JBAURN010000226.1, read as the reverse complement.
GATTCGCTTCGAGCTGATCGGCGAAATCGGGCTGAAGGGCTTCACCGAGCCGATCGAGCTGTTCAACGCGCTTCCCGCCGGCGAGTAGGCGCTCGTTTTGCCTCTCGCGATCGGAGCCTCGCGGTGACGGTCGCCGAGGTCCGCGAGCAGGTGCGCGCCGGGGGCCTCTTGGGGGATGGCGTCCCGGTCGTCGCGATGCTCTCCGGCGGGCGCGACTCTGTTTGCCTGTTGGACATCGCCGTGGCGCTGTGCGGCTCGAGGCGTGTATACGCGTTGCACGTCAACTACGGGTTGCGGGCCGACGCCGACGACGACGAGGCTCACTGTCGTGAGCTGTGCGGTCAACTTGGCGTGGAGATCGACGTCGTGCGCGCCGAGCGTCAAGCCGGTGCGAAGGGAAACCTGCATGGATGGGCACGCGAGTTGCGCTATCGGGCGGCTTTTCAGCGGGCGGAGCGTCTGGAGGGGGTGAGGGAGAAACTTGGTCTAGAGGAGTTGGGCGAGACGCTTGGAGCGAATGTCGCCCAACGGGATGACTCGCGCGCGCGGGGGGCCGTTCCGGTCGCGACCGGCCACACCGCCACCGATCAGGTCGAGACGATCCTCTACCGTCTCGCGGCTTCGCCGGGGCGGCGGGCTCTACTTGGCATGTCCCCGCGTGAGGGCAGGCTGGTGCGGCCGCTGTTGGGGATCACGCGCATCGAGACCGCGGACTATTGCCGAGAGCTGGGGCTGGCCTGGCGTGAAGACGAGAGCAACGACAGCCCGGCCTATGCACGTGCGCGCGTGCGCCACGGCTTGCTGCCGGCCTTGGAGGCCGTGCATCCGGCGGCCTCCTCCAACGTGTTGCGC
>JBAURN010000225.1:0-3299 GCA_049581225.1 Solirubrobacteraceae bacterium | reverse complement strand
GACCGGCACCGACGAGCACGGCGAGCCGGTCGCCGACGCCGCCCACGCGCTTGGGGTCCCGCCGCAGGAGCTCGCCGACCGCAACTCCGAGCGCTTCCGGGCTCTCGCGCCCCGCATCGAGGCCACCAACGACTTCTTCATCCGCACCACCGATCCTCAGCACATGGCCGTCGTGCAGGACGTCCTAGCCAAGGTGCGCGACAACGGTCACGTCTACATGGGCACCTACGAAGGCTGGTACTGCCCCAAGTGCGCCGACTTCAAGGCCGAGAACGAAGTGGATGAGGGCGAGTTGTGTCCCATTCACCATGTCCCGCTCACGCGCGAGCAGGAGGACAACTACTTCTTCGCGCTCTCCACCTTCCAGGAGCCCTTGGAACGGCTCTACGCCGAGCACCCGGACTTCGTAGCGCCGCGCACGCGCTACAACGAGGCGCTCTCCTTCATCCAGTCGGGCCTGCGCGATGTGCCCCTCTCGCGTCACAAGCTGACTTGGGGCGTGCCCGTGCCGTGGGACCCCACGCACGTCTTCTACGTCTGGTTCGACGCCCTCCTCAACTACTACTCCGCCCTCACGTACGCGCCCCCGCCCGGCGGCGCCGGCCCTTATACCCGCGCGCGCGAGTCACCCTTCGGAGAGACACCCACACCCCCCGCGGAGGCACCCCCCGAAGGGCTTACCGCCACGTTCTGGCCCGCCGCCGTCCACCTCATCGCAAAGGACATCCTGCGCTTCCACGCCGTCTACTGGCCCGCCCTGCTCATGGCCGCCGACTTGGAGTTGCCGCACAAGCTGTTCGTGCACGGCTACCTGCTCATGGACGGGGAGAAGATGAGCAAGTCCCTCGGTAACGTGCTCGACCCGTTCGCGGTGATCGACCGGTTCGGCGCCGACGCCCTCCGTTTCTATCTGCTGCGGGACGTCTCCTTCGGTCAGGACGGCTCGGTCTCCACTTCGTCGTTTGAGCAGCGCTACGAGTCCGAGCTGGCCAACGATTACGGCAACCTGGCCTCGCGCACGCTCGCGATGATTGTGCGCTATCGCGACGGCGTCGTGAGCGGAGGCCTCGACGAGGTGCTCGCGGCCGATTTCGCGGGGCTCCCCGAGCGCGTCTCCGCGCTGCTCGACCGAGTCGAGCTGACGAATGCGCTCGACGAGATCTGGCAGCGAGTGCGGCGGCTCAACCGCTACGTCGAGGAGCAAGCGCCGTGGCAGCTGGCCAAGGACCCCGCGCACGCGGAGGACTTGGATCGCGTGCTTGCCACGCTGGCCGAGGGGCTCAGGGTCGTCTCGGTGCTGTTGCACCCTTATCTGCCCGAGGCGACCTCCAAGTTGCTCTCGGCGCTCGGCGCGCCTGACGTGTCCTATGCCGGCGCCGGGTTCGGCGGTGGGGCGATCGAGCGGGTGGAGAAGATCGAGGCGCTGTTCCCGAAGGCCCTGGAGCCGGCGTGATCGACTCCCACACCCACCTCTACCTGTGCGAAGAGCCCGACGCCGATCTGGTCGAGCGGGCCGTCGTGGCGGGCGTCGTGAAGATGCTCGCGGTCGGCACCAGCGGGGAGTCCTCGCGGGCGGCCCTCGCCTCCGCCGAAGCCTTTCCCCAAGTGTTCGCCGCGGTGGGGTGTCACCCCAACGAAGCCCACGGCTTCGACGACGCCGACCTTGCCGAGCTGTCCGCCCTGGCCGAACACCCCCGCTGTGTGGCGATCGGCGAGACCGGCTTCGACTACTACCGGGAGAACGCCCCCCGGGACGACCAGCGGCGCGCGTTCAGCGCACAGATCGGCCTGGCCCGGGAGACCGGCAAGCCCCTCTCCATCCACACGAGAAACGCGGACGACGACACCCTCGACACGCTCGCCGCCGAGGCCGGCGGGCTCAAGGTGGTGATCCACTGCTTCTCGATGCCCGACCGCCTGCAGGAGTGTGTGGACCTCGGTTACTGGATCTCCTTCGCCGGCAACGTCACCTACAAAAGCGTCGGCGACCTCGCCCAAGCCGCTCGCGTGACTCCAGGCGAGCGCCTCTTGATCGAGACCGACGCTCCCTACCTCACTCCCCAGGTCGTGCGCAAGCACCGCAACCAGCCCGCCTACGTGGCCCACACCGCCGCCTTCATCGCCGAGTTGCGCGGCGTCTCGGTCGACGAGCTGGGCGCGCTCGTGGAGCGCAACGCCGAGCGCGTCTTCGGCTGGTGAGCGCCCATTCGGAGGGCGGGGGCCCTCATTCGGGGGGCGCTCATTCACGCAGGGCCCCCCGTGCGGGGGGCACCCCAAAGGGCGCAGGCAGGTCCACGCGGCGCGGTCGCGATTTGGGCCAGAACTTCCTGCGTGACCCCAATATCCTCGACGTGATCGCCCGCGAAGCGAACGTGTCCGCCGAGGACGTCGTCCTCGAGGTTGGGGGAGGCGAGGGCGTCCTCTCGGCCCATCTCGCTCCGCTTGTGCGCCGGTTGCACGTGGTCGAGTTCGATGAGCGCCTGCGCCCTGTCTTGCAGGGGAGCGTGGCTGAGTTCGACAACGTCACGCTCCTCTGGGGCGACGCCATGCGCCTGGACCTCGCCACGCTCGAGCCCAAGCCGACCAAGATGGTGGCCAACCTCCCTTACGGGATCGCGGCCGGCCTGCTCCTGCGCACGATCGAGCAGCTCGACTCGATCCAGCTGTGGCTGGTCATGGTCCAGCGCGAGGTCGGCGAGCGCCTCGCGGCCGCGCCCGGCAATGGCACCTACGGGGTCACCTCCGTCCTGGCCCAATTGGCCGGCGACGTTCGCGTCGTGCGCGCCATACCCCGCACCGTGTTCCGGCCCGTGCCCAACGTCGACTCGGTTCTGGTGAGGGTCGTGCGCACCGGCCCGGCTCCCGCGCCCCCCGTTAGCAGGCTGGTGGGCGCGGCCTTCGCGCACCGGCGCAAGGCGCTCGCGCGGTCTTTGGCGATCTCCGGGATCGACAATCCGCGCGAGCAGATCCAGGCGGCCCTGGTCGACCTGGGCCATCCCCCCGACGTGCGCGCCGAGCGACTCGCGCCCGCGGATTTCGTCGCCCTAGCGGAGGCCCTCGCGCTATGACCGACCTCCCCCTGCGCGCGCTGGCTCCCGCCAAGATCAACCTTGGCCTGTTCCTCGGCCCCATCCGTGCCGACGGCCGGCACGAGCTGGTCAGCGTGATGCAGTCGATCTCCCTCGCCGACGAGCTGACTTTGGAGGCGGCTCCCGGCGCCTCCGCGGACGAGGTCCTCTGCCCCGGCGTGCCCGGCGAGAACCTCGCCGCCCGCGCCCTCGCCGCCTTCAGGGCCGCCG
>JBAURN010000224.1:0-11417 GCA_049581225.1 Solirubrobacteraceae bacterium | reverse complement strand
GAGCGGACGCTTCGATGCGCCCGCTCGAGACGACCTTCGCCGAAGGAGTCCCCACCACATCGGTCTGCACGTCGGCGCCGAACGCCTGCGCCGCGGCGCTCCACACGGCCGCCGGCGCCGTCTCATAGCCGGAGGGGCCGCGCGCCACCAAGAGGTCGCGCAGCGTTTGGGTGAAGCCGCTCGCGTCGCCGCTCGCGCTCACACCGGCGTCCGCGCTCATACCAACGCCCGCTCGCCCATACCGGAGCGGCTCACGCCGCGAGCAGTCCTCGCAACACGTACTGCAGGATGCCCCCGTGCGTGAAGTAGTCGGCCTCCTTGGGCGTGTCGATCCTCACCGTCGCCTCGAACTCGATCTCTCCCGCCTTGACCGAGCACGTCTTGGGCAGCTCGCCCGCATTCATGGGCTCGGCGAACCCGCTCACCTCGAAGGACTCGTGAGCGTCGATACCAAGCGACGCCGCCGACTCTCCAGCCGGGAACTGCAATGGCAGGACACCCATCCCGATCAGGTTGGAGCGGTGGATGCGCTCGAAGCTCTCTGCAATCACGGCTCTAACGCCGAGCAGCTTGGTGCCCTTGGCGGCCCAATCTCGGGAGGAGCCTGAGCCGTACTCCTTGCCACCCAGCACCACAAGCGGCACGCCGTCCCGCGCGTAGCGCATCGCCGCGTCGTAGATCGACATTTGCTCGCCTCCGGCCGGGGACTCGCCCCCACCGGCGGGTTGGGCGGACGGGGGCCCCAAGTACACGGTCACCCCACCCTCGGGGTGGGTGGGGCCCGAAAAAATCTGGTTGCGCAGGCGGATGTTGGCGAACGTGCCCCTCATCATCACCTCGTGGTTGCCGCGGCGCGAGCCGTACGAATTAAAATCGCGCGGCGCCACCCCATGCTCCTGCAGGTAGGCCCCGGCGGGACCGTCGCGCTTGATCGAGCCGGCCGGGGAGATGTGGTCGGTCGTCACGCTGTCCCCCAGCAAGGCCAGCACGCGCGCGCCCTCGATGTCGGCGAGCGGCTCGGGCTCGACGGGCATCCCCTCGAAGTAAGGCGGCAAGCGCACATACGTCGAGTCGGGCTCCCACGCGAAACGGTCGCCCTCGGGAATCTCCAATGAGTTCCAGCGCTCGTCGCCGGCGAACACCTCGCCGTAGCTCTTGCGGAACATGTCCGAGTGGATCGCCGCGGCGATCGTCTCGGCGACCTCGTGCTCGGAGGGCCAGATGTCGCGCAAGTACACGTCCTGACCGTCTGAGTCCTGACCGAGCGGCTCCCCCACGATGTCGATGTCCATCGTTCCCGCCAAAGCGTAGGCCACAACCAGGGGCGGGGAGGCAAGGTAGTTCATCTTCACGTCCGGGTTGATGCGACCCTCGAAATTGCGGTTGCCCGACAGCACCGACACGACGGCGAGGTCACCCTCGCCGACGGCCTTGGAGACCTCCTCCGGCAGGGGCCCTGAGTTGCCGATGCACGTGGTGCAGCCGTAGCCCACCAGATCGAAGCCGAGCTGCTCCAAGGACTCTGTCAGGCCCGCCTTGTCCAAATATTCGGTCACGACCTTCGAACCTGGCGCCAAGGATGTCTTCACCCATGGCTTGCTCTGCAGGCCATGGGCGAGCGCGTTGCGAGCCAAGATGCCCGCCCCCACCATGACCGACGGGTTCGACGTGTTGGTGCAGCTCGTGATCGCGGCGATCACCACGTGGCCGTGGTCGAGCGTGGCCTCACGCCCATCGGCCATCTTCAACGCCACAGCCCCCCCTGGGCGCGCGCGTAGGGAACCCGCGTCGGCGATCCCAACACCACCCTCCGTCCGTGCCGAATCGCGCGCGCCGTCGCCATTGGCGGGCTCCTGGGAGGCGACCGGATCGCTGGCCGGAAACGTGCCCCCAAGCGCTTCGTCCTCGCCATCGACTTCAGGCAGGATCCCCTCCAGCGCCTCGCCGAAGGCGCGCTTGGCGTCGGTCAAGGAGACGCGGTCCTGCGGACGCTTGGGGCCAGCGATGCTGGGCACCACTTCGCCCAGGTCCAGCTCGATCAGATCCGAATAGGTGGGCGCCTCGGAGTCCTTGTCGTGCCACAGGCCCTGCTCGCGGGCATAGGCCTCGACCAGTTCGATCCGCTCCGACGGGCGCCCCGAGAGCTTCAGGTAGCGAAGCGTCTCCGCGTCGATCGGGAAGATCGCGCAGGTCGAGCCGAACTCGGGGCTCATGTTGCCGATCGTGGCCCGGTCGGCGATCGGCAAACCGGCCAGCCCGGCGCCGTAGAACTCGACGAACTTGCCAACCACGCCGCGCTCGCGCAGCATCTCGGTGACGGTCAACACGAGATCGGTCGCGGTCGCGCCCTCGGGCAGCTCGCCGTGCAGCTTGAAGCCGAGCACCTGCGGGATCAGCATCGGCATCGGCTGGCCCAGCATCGCCGCCTCGGCCTCAATCCCACCGACGCCCCAACCGAGCACGCCCAAGCCGTTGACCATCGTCGTGTGCGAATCGGTGCCGACCAGCGTGTCCGGATATGCCTGGATGGGAACGTCTCCGTTCGAAGACCCCCCCCGCACGTGCGAGTCACCCCCCGGCGTAGAGCCACCCTCCTCCGCGGGGACACCCTCGGTGGAGAACACGACCCTCGCCAGGTACTCCAAGTTGACCTGGTGCACGATGCCCGTGTCGGGCGGCACGACCGCGAAGCCTTCGAAGGCGCCTTGCCCCCAGCGCAGGAACGAGTAGCGCTCCTGGTTGCGCTCGAACTCGCGCTCAGCGTTGACCCTGAAGGCGTCGCGTGTGCCGAAAGCATCGACCTGCACCGAGTGGTCGATCACCAGCTCGGCGGGCACGAGCGGGTTGATCTTGGCGGGGTCGCCGCCCATCGCGGCCATCGCGTCGCGCATCGCGGCAAGGTCGACCACGGCGGGCACGCCGGTGAAGTCCTGCATCAAAACGCGCGCCGGCGTGAAGGCGATCTCCTTGGAGGGCTTGGCCTTCGCCTCCCAAGAGGCCAGAGCCTCGATGTCGGCCGCCCGCACCGAGCCGTTGCCCTCGGTGCGCAACAGGTTCTCGAGCAGAACCTTCAAGGAGAAGGGCAAGCGCGCTACGTCAAAGCGCTCTTGCAGGGCGTCCAGCCGGAAGATCTCATACTCCCGCCCGGCGGCCTGGAGCGTACTCTTTGCACCGAAGCTGTTCATGCCTGGCGGGCGACCGCTCCGGTAACGCAACCCTTGCCCTCGCGCTTGCCCCGCAAGAGGGCGGCGTCGCAGACCCGCAAAAGCTCCTGCTCGGTCATCGAGCTCTGCCACTCGGCCACCCCCATCGACGCTGAGACCCCGCGCGAGCCGTCAGGCACCAAGACCTGGCCGAGGCGCTCCAGCGCCCGCTCGGCCGCCGCGACGGCGCTCTCGAGGTCGGCGTTTGGCAGGATCACGACGAACTCGTCGCCGCCGTAGCGCGCCACCCGGTCAAAGGCACGAAACTCGCCCATCAGGGCCTGGGCCACTTGGCGCAGAATCGAGTCGCCGGCCTGGTGGCCGTAGCGGTCGTTGACCAGCTTGAAGTCGTCGAGGTCAACGATCACGCACGACAAATGCCCGCCCGAGCGCTCCACGCGCCCGATCTCCTCGTGCAGGCGGCGACGCATCGCGCGGTGGTTGAGACAGCCCGCCACCGAGTCGGTGCCGGCCTCCGCCCTGGCCTGCACGAGCGCCAAGACCGTTGCGGCCTGGTCGACGAGCGTGGCGGCCTCCTCGATCGCGCGCTCGCCGTAGGGCTCGGACTCGCGCCGCAACAGCACCACGACCGCCTCCACCTGTCCGGCCAGGGACAAGGGCGCGAGCAGGGCGCAACCGGGGGACCCGTCAACCGCGGGGGCGGTGATGGCAAGGCGGGGCACGCTCGCGGTCAGCTCGCGCGGACCGACCGCCAAGAAGCTGCGACCCGTGCTCGCCACCCAGCTGACCCCGGGTGGGCGCTCGGAGCGCGGCTGGAGGTAGCTGAGGCGCCCGTCGCCACCAAGCATGTAGACGACCACCAGCTCGTCCTCGGCCGAGGGGGCAAGCCGGTGGATGTGGACCTCATCGGCGCCCATCGTCTCGATCAGCTCGCGTGCAAGGGCCCCGAACACGGCCTCGGGCTCCTCGGCCGCGTCGGCCAGCACAGTCAGGCGCCGCACCCCCGCCAGCACGAGAGCCGGCTCAAGCGGGTGTTCGCTGCCGTTGATGGATGCGATGGCCATACATCAAATCTAGCGAGCCGGCGCGACGATTTGTAAACGGCCGGCTGCGCCTACTTGAAGACAACCGTCGCAGACGCCGAGGACTTGGGCGATTTCTTTGCTTTGGGGACGAAGCCCAAGCGCACCTTGACGGCGAGGCGATGGCGAGGACTACCCGCCAGGACCCCCACGCCGCCGCGGGACAGGGGCACGGCGATCGTGAGGTCCCTGGCTTTGCCGGGGCGCTTGTGGCGGGCCAGGAGGTCTTTCCCGCCGGCGCTGACGCGCCCGGCGCCGGGCACCTTGACCACGAGGATCGCCTCGTGGCCCCGCACCCGGTGAGAGAGCACCACGATCGGACAGTCGCCGACGGCGATCTTTGTGTTCTGTTTGAGCACCTTGCCGTTCTGAGCGGTGATCGTGGTGGGCATGACGAGCGACTTCTTGCAAAGGCTGCCGACCGCGCCGAGCACGGAGTCGGGGTTGCGGGGCAGCCTCACTTCGAAGCTGGATACCGGCACGTCGGGGACCGAGGCGTAGGTCGAGCTGGTTATGCCTTTGGCGATATTCGTGTTGCCGACGAGGATCACGGTGACCCCACCGTCGCCGCTGAGCACGAGATCCAGGTCGGGGAAGGCCGCACCACCGTGAGAGACGAACATGGCCGGGCCGGTCAGCTTGCCGGGCAGGACGGGCGTTGAGACCGTGGCCGTGCCAACCCTCGACAGAGCCGGGCAAGCGGCGGGATTGGCTTCGAAGGTGGCGGCGGGACAGGCCTTGTTGAGGGTGCTGATGCGCGAAGGCAGTTGTTTGGGCAGGGCCACATAGACCGACTTGATGTTGGCCTGGGCGCCAGGCGGGTAGCCGACTTTGACGACGAAGATCGCGCCGTCGGCCTTCGACGTCTTGGCGTTCGTGGAGGCGGTCAGCTTGGGGGCGAATGGGAGCGCCGAGCAACCGCTTGCCTGGAAGGCGGAGGACACGGGTTGGATCGCGCCAAAGGTGGACGTCAGGGTCGTGTCGGTGGTGAGAGGGGAGCAGTTGGTGGGGTTGAACAGGAAGCTGGGCCGCGTCACCGCGACGCTGATCGTTCTAAGTCGCAAGGGGATGCCGGCAACGATCGTGGGCAGCGCGCTGGTCACGATTACGCGCCCACTGTGAGGATCGACGCCAATCGAGGCTCGTGTGACGACGGTGCCCAGGTCGAATGGGCCGGCCAAGGCCCTCACGGGTATCGAGAAGCCATACGGCGCACCGTTGTAGGGACCGGTCAAATAGACGGAGCCGGAGAACGAGTACGGTTCGGACCCCGCTCCGGCGCTTACCGTGGCGGTCCCGATCGCGCTGGCCGCCGAGCACGATCCGGCCTGCGCTTGAGCTTCGCCACAAAGCGGAACCGACGGTATCGCGCCAACCAACCCCGCAGGCAAGACGGTCTTGACCTGTGAAAGGTACTGCTGGCCGTTTTCGCGGGCCAAGTTGAACGTGTAGGAGGTGTAGGCGTGTGCGGCGGCGGAGGAGCTCTGAGTGCTCTGCTTGAGCGAGAACGGCAAGGGCGACGCACAGCCTGTGGTGGCGAACGGCGTGGCGCTGAGGGCGGACGGGCCGCCGGTGTAGGGGGTGAAGAGAGCGTCGACCTGACTGTTGCCGCATATGAGCGGATTGGCGAGGGGCGCTCGCGCTCCACCGTCGAGCTTGAGGATGAGATCGCTGAAGGGAAGCGGCGGGTTTTCCAGGAACGCCGCTTCGAGTCTGCCCGTGCTCGGATTGGGGGTGACCGTCCCCTTGAGCCTGACCGAGACGTCGTACACGCTCTCTGCGTCGATGTAGATCGTGTAGGGAGGCGCGGTGATCGGCCCACCTGCGGGGTCGCCAAGGTACACGTTGCCGGCGAGGGAGCCTGGAGGCAGATCGGTTTCGATGCTCACGGTCCCAACCTTCGACGCTTCCGGACAAGTGACGCGTTCTCTGGTCCCTATCGCGATTTGGGCGGGGGTGCAGACTTGCAGGCCGTGCGCTGCCGATGGGTCCAAGGTCATGCCTTCGGGCAAGGTCACGTGAGCGTCCCTGATGTCCGAGGTGTTGATTTCGTTTTCGCCCGTGTTCTGGGGGGCCCTCACTTCGGTGATCGCGCCGTCGGGTTCGTCGGACTGCGCGGTTTCTGGTTTCACCTCGGCTGTCGGCTTGAAGGGGACGTTCGAGCACCCTTCCACCCCCACGGGGGTGTGGGTTTCGGTCCGCGAGATTTCCCCCGCGTACGATTCGACTTCAAGGTGCGACGTAGTCGTACTGGAGCAGACGCTGGGCAGGGTGAGAAAGTTGCCGTTGCCCGCTTCTTCGGGCGCGTGGCCGTTGAAGATGAGCTTTGACTTGAGGACGGCGAGCGGAATTTTCAGCCCAAGCGCTTCGCCTTCCTTGGGGATGTTGTTGATTTCGAAGTACTCGTGATAGTCCGTGTTCCAGCTCACGTGACCTTCCAGAAAGATGTGCACGTTGACGAGCGGTTCGACGGACACGTCAATGCCGAAGTCCAGTGGGAGTCCGGGCTTAGGTTCCAGGTTGTAGACGGTGCCGTCTATCGTGGCATTGGCGAGACTTGCGAATACGACGAGTTCGTTTGTGCCCACCTTTGTATTTGCAGGGCACGCATTTTTGTTGAAGGCTTCATCTGAGCACTGGGGCAGCGCTTGTGGATCGGCCGCGAGACCTGGGGGTATGTCTACGCGCACACGCTTGAGCGAGCCTTCCGGTTCTTGGGCGCCCAAACCGGCGCTGTGGTGGTTGAGTTCGAAGCCGGTAATACCGTAGGGCGGGTGCCCCGCGGCCTGGGTGTACGCTTCGCCCCGATTGGCTTCGACGCTCGCGTACGTACACGAAGCCGTCTTGCAAGTGCCCGCTTCGAAGTTGTGTTCTTCGACACCGAAGGCCGCTTGCGCCGCGGGGGCTGAGGCCGCCATAACCACGGCGACCCCTATCCCCACCAACCACCTATGGGCAAACCCCTCCATGGGATGGCATATACCCCGGCCCGTCCGGGCTAATCATTTATCGGCAGACCCGGAGCGCTCGCCGACGCCCAATCGTCGCCGCTCGCCCGACCACGCGATACGTGCGCAAGCACCGACTCGCGGGGCGGGCAGAAGCCGCCCCGCGAGAACCCCCTCAGCTATTTGAAGCGCACGTTCGCGTAGGCAGTCGAGGTTTTTTCCTTTTTGGACTTCGGGATGAAGCCGATGCGCACACGCACCGTGAGCGGACGGCCGGAACTCTTGACCGGAACTTCGACCGTGACCTTCTTGGCTTTGCCCGGGTGCTTGTAGACGGTCTTGAGCTTCGACCCGCCGCCGCTAACCCGGCCGGCCGAAGGCACCTTGACGGTGACCACGGCCTTGTTGCCTTTGGTGTGCGAGGACACCACGGTCACGGGACAGTTTTGGACCATGATCGAGGTGTTCTGTTTGAGCACCTTGCCGTTCTGGGCGGTGATCGTGGTGGGCATCACCAGGGACTGCTTGCACAGGTTGCCGACCGCCGCGACGGCCGAGTTGGGGCCGGACGGCAGGTTCAGTTCAAAGCCCGTGAACGGCACGTCGGGCGAGGCGGCAAACGTGGTAGTGGTTATGCCTTTGCTGATGTTGGTGTTGCCTTCGAGGATCACGACGACTCCGTCGCCGGTGAGCACCAGGTCGAGGTCGGGGAAAGCCGCTCCGCCGTGCGAGACGAAGAAGGCCGGCCCGCTCAACTGACCCGGCAGGATCGGCGTTTTCACCCTGGCCGTGCCCACGATCGACTTGGCGGGGCACGTACTGGGGTCAGCCTTGAAGACCGCTTCAAGACACGCGTTTTTCAGGGTGCTCAGGCGCGAGGGCAGCTCCTTTGGCAAGCGCACCATGACCGACTTGATGTTCGCCTGGGCGCCGCTCGGGTAGTTGATGTGGGTGACCAGAGCCGCGCCGTTGGTACGCGAGGTTTTCGCGTTGGACGTCGCCCCGAATTTAGGCCCGAACGCCAAGGCGCTGCAGTTGCTGGCCTGGAACCCGGTCGAGACGGCCTGGGTGGCGCCCATCGTGGATGTAAGGCTTGTGTTCGTGGACAAGGCCCCACAGTTGGTGGGATTCACAAGGAAGCCCGGTCGGTTGATCGCCACCGAGAGGGATTTTATACGCAACGGGATACCGTCGTGAATCGTCGGGATTTCGCCAGCGACGGTGACTCGCGAAGTGTGCGGCTCGACAAAGATGCCGGTGCGCGCCACGACTGTGCCCAGGTTGAACGGGCCGGCAATGGCGTTGACCTCGAAGGTCATTCCGTAGGGCGCCCCGTTGGTGGGTCCGGTCAGGTAGACCTGCCCGTTGAAGCGATACGGGGTGGGACCGGAGCCGACGGTCGTGCTGACCGCACCGATCTGGCTTTCCGCGGAGCAGGTGCCCGCGGACGCGCTAGGTTCTGGGCAGAGCGGCACGACCGGGATCTTGCCGACCAGGCCGATTGGCAGCGCGGCGCTGATCTTGGACAGGTATTGCTGGCCGTCGGCCCTGCTCACGTTGAGCGTGAAGTTGGTGGCCGAGCCACCCGTGGTGGGCACGGAGCTGGTGCTTTGACCAAGCGAGAAGGGCAGCGGCGAGGCGCACGCGCCTCCTTTGCCGTTGCTGTCGACGGTAAACGCCGGGACTGCCGGCGAGAGGGACAACGGGCTTTCGGTGTAGGGCGAGAAACTGACGCTGCTGGTAGCCGCCCCGCATGTCAACGGGTTGGCTATCGGCGCAAGCGCGCCGCCTTTGAAGGTGAGCTTCAGATTGCTGAACGGCTGTTCGGGGTTGTTTTCGAACACCGTCGTCAAGCGGCCCGTTTGTTCGTTGGGTGTGACCGTGCCCTTCAGGCGCACGGAGAGATCGTAATAAGCCGATTCGGCGGTCACGTAGATCGTGTACGGCGGTTTGGTGACGATTTCGCCACCTCCCAGGTATACCTTGCCCTGAAGCGTGGGTTCGGTCTTGGCCGGCGGCTGATTTTCAGGAAGATCCGGCACGGTAAGCGTGGCGGTGCCGATCTGCGATTGCGATGGGCAACTCACGGCATTCCGCGTCCCTATGCCAATTTGAGCCGGCGTGCAGGCCTTGGTGACTTCGGCGGCCGCGGACGGGTTGAGCGTCATGCCTTCCGGCAACGTGAAGCTGGCCGTCTTCAGCTGCGAGCTGTCGATGCCGGTTGGGCTGGGATCGTGCGAAAGGCTCGCTTCCGTCGTGATCCCGTCGGGAGCGTCGGACTGAGTCGTTTCCGGATGCAGTTCGAATACGGGAGCGAACGGGGGCACCGTAAGTCCGTTTTCTCCCTTGCACCCTTCGGTGCCTATGGGCGCTTCATATTCACGAGCTTCATGCGAGCCCGCCTCGGAGGTGAGCGTGACAGTGTTGGTCGTGAAATAGCCGGTACCGGCGCAGTGGCTTGGGTTCGTGATGAAGCCGCCCTTGCCTTCAGTACCCCTGTCGCCGTAAAGGACCAAGCGCGAGGCTATCAAAGGAATTGCTTCCGAAACCTTGATTTCGTAGTAGTCGTGGTAGTCGCTACCCCATTCGACGTGACCTTCGATCAAGGTATGGGCCACCAAGCCTGGCGCGCCCGTCAATGCTTCCGGCAATTCGAGAGCAACGCCAAACAGCGACGAGAGCCCGGCCGGCTGTTCGATGTTGTAGACCTTCCCTTCCAGAGGTATGTCCTTCGGTGTGGAAGTGGGCACGTAGACGATTACCTTGTTGATGCCTATTTCAGAGTTGGGCCCGCAGGTCGGCGGCGTAAAGACCCCTGGAGCCTTCACTTCACCTTCGAAGTCTTTCATCGTGCACTTTTCCATAGCCTCTGGGTTCGTGCTGACCCCCGGAGCCACATCTGTGCGGACGTGCGTGACCGGACCGACCGTCGCGATGCCCGCCGGGACAGCATTTGGAATGCTGGTGCCTTCTTCGAGCTTGACCTGGAAGCCTGTGATGCCAACGGCCGGATGACCGGCGACTTGGGTGTAGCCCGCTTCCCTGGCTTCGGTCCGACTCGGTTCCTTGGGGACGGAATACACGAGCGGCGGGTTGGGCGGAGGCAGAGGAATTTCCACCTTTTCTTCGCCACAGGTTTCGTGGCCCGTGAGGCAGTTCGCCGCCACGAACTTTTCGACGCCGAACGGCGTGGCCGCCTCGGCCGCAGGCACGGCCATCATCATCGCCGCGCACGCAACCGCCGCGACTCCCGCAACCATCCCCAAAAACCAACCCCGAAACCTCAACGTCATGCCGTCCTCCTCTAGATGCTGGGCCCCGAAGCCAAGCGCTGTGTAGCAAGCAGTGTCTATGTAGACAACTCTCGTCTACCCGGATCGATGCGGTCTCACTCGCTAAGAGGTCCGTAAGGGACTCCGAACCGGGTTACGTGGTTCCCCGCAGGCAACGTAGCAAGGGTTACCGAGGATGAGGGCCCAGAGAGCGGGTAGGTTCGGGACATGAGACGCACCAAGCCCACCGCCTCGGCCAACCGGGACAAGGCGCAAGCCCTGCACGGGAAGCCTTTCGAGGGCGGGTACCTGACCGACGGCGAGACCCTGTTTCGGATCGAGCGCACGCTCGTCGAGGACCCTCGAGGCGACCTCTTGGTGGAGCTCGAGGACTGCTCCACGCTCGAGCTGATCGTGTGCTCTGCGCGCTTGGTGGGCGATCTGGGGCTGCGGCCGGTGCAGCCGCTCGTCACGGCCTGAGCCGAGCCGCTTGGCGAACCCATAGGCTGCGGCCATGCGCTGGTTGGTGGACGGCATGAACGTGATCGGAACCAAGCCCGACGGCTGGTGGGAGGACCGCCACTCGGCGATGGTGCGGCTCGTGGACATGCTCGAGCGCTGGGCCGCCTACGGCGGCGAGGACGTGACCGTCGTGTTCGAGCAGCCACCCCGCCCACCGATCAAATCGAGCGTGATCGCCGTCAAGCACGCTCCCCGGCCCAAGCGGGACTCGGCCGACGACGAGATCGTGCGCCTGCTCAAGCTGGAGCCCGAGCCGGGCATGGTCAGGGTGGTGACGTCCGACCACTGGCTGTCCGACCGCGTGCACGCCGAGGGCGCGAGCGTCGAGCCGGCCGAGTGGTTTCGAACGCAAATCGAATCCGCCTGAGGCCGGGGCCCAACACCCGCGCGAGCCCGCGACGCGAGACACGCACGCAGCGGCCGCCAGGC
>JBAURN010000223.1:0-5275 GCA_049581225.1 Solirubrobacteraceae bacterium | reverse complement strand
TTTCGGCTCCCACTTGGAGCGCGAGCGCGCCCAGGCGAGCGAGCCCGCCGACAGCGCGCAGGTGCTCGAGGACATCGCCGCGATGCGCCGACAGCTGGCGCACTGGAACCTGCTCGAACGCGACTTCGAGGATCTCGCCCCGGGCCTGGAGCGCATCTACAAGGAAGGCCGCAAGCGCTACGCCCGCGCCAAGCGCGATCGCCCCCCCGAGGAGACGACGCGCGGACGTCCCTTGGCCGGCCGCGCCGCTCCAGCGCCGGCCGGCCAGGAACACGCGCCAAGCGACCAAGCGATGCACGATTGGCGCAAGCGCGTCAAGAGCCTCTACTACGCCCTGGACATGCTCGGCGGCAAGCACGCCCGGGGTGCCCGCAAGGCCACGCGTCGCGCCGATCGCCTGGGGGACCTGCTCGGCGAAGAGCACGACCTGTGGATGCTCGGTCTATACGCCTCGGGGCACCCCGAAGCCTTCGGCCAGGACACCCTCGCGCGCGAGGATCTGCTCGCTCTGATCGGGCGTCGCCGCAAGCGCCTGCGTAAACGCGCGCTCAAGCTGGGCGCTCGCCTGTACAAGCGCTCACCGGCCCGCTTCTCCCAGCGCCTGCGCACCGCGTTTTCCCCCTGAACACTCAGGGTTTTGCCCAGGGGCGCCGATGTAACTGGCGACCCGCCAAAGCCAATGCTCACGCGCCTGAGATTCCATCTCCCGACCTTGGTCCTGGCCGCCCTGCTGGGGGGACTTGGCGTGTTCGCCCTGCACACTATTTTCGGCTTTGGCGGCCCCGGCGGCGAGGGGCTCTTCCAAGACGGCATCTACAACGTCTTGATGCTCGGCTCGGCGGTGGTCGTCCTGGCCCGCGGAGCCCTCGTGCGCGAGGAGCGCGCCGCCTGGCTGACGATGGGCGCGGGCCTCTTGTCGTGGGGCTTGGGCGAACTGTATTACTCGTTTTTGATCGAAGGGACCAGCGCCGAAGCGGGCGGCAGCGTGTCCGGCGCCGACGTGCTGTTCCTCACGATGTATCCCTGCTTCTACGTAGCGCTCGGCCTGCTCGCGCGACGCCACCTGCGCGAATTGCGCTTCTCCATGTGGCTAGATGGGCTGATTGCGGGACTCGGCGCCGCGTGCGTGGCCGCCGCGCTCGTGCTTCCTCCGATCTTGCACAACGCGAGCGGCGTGCACAGCTCGATCGTCGTGTCCTTGGCCTACCCAATCGGCGACCTGCTCTTGATGATGTTCGCGGTCGGAGCGCTCTCGATCACGGGCTGGCGTGGGAGCAATCTTTGGCTGCCGATCGCGGCGAGCATGTTGGTGAGCGGGATCGCCGACTCGATCTACCTCTACCAGACGGCCACCGACTCCTACCAGGCGGGCACTTGGCTTGAATGCCTGTGGCCCTTGGCCGCGATCCTGCTTGCGATCGCCGCGTGGACGCCGTCGGCGCGGCTGCGCCCTCGCCGCCTGGAGAGCTGGCAGATGATGTCCGTTCCGGCTCTTGCTTTGGTGGCCGCGCTCGGCGTGCTCGTGTACGGCAACGTGGGATCCCGGTTGACCGTGCCCGCGTTGATCCTGGCCGCAGCCACCGTCCTGGCCGTAGGCGCGCACCTGCTCATCACCCTGCGCGAGAACCTGGGCCTGCTCGAGCACTCGCGCCGCCTGTCCTTGACCGATCCCTTGACGGGCTTGGGCAACCGGCGCCTGTTGATGAGCGATCTGCGACTTGCCTGCAAGACGGCGGGCGCCAATGCGCCTTGGGAGCTGGTCCTGTACGACCTGGACGGCTTCAAGCTCTTCAACGACACGTTCGGCCACCCGGCGGGCGACACCCTGTTGGTGCGCCTCAGCGAACGCCTGCAAAGCGTGGTAGCGCCGCACGGCACCGCCTACCGCATGGGCGGGGACGAGTTCTGCGTGCTGTTCGACGTTTCCGCGCAGCCCAACGAGCGCTTCGTGCATTCCTCGGTGGCGGCCCTGTGTGAGCACAGCCCCTCCTTCTCGATCACCGCCTCCCACGGGGTCGTCCAGATCCCCGCGGAGGTCAGCGACCCATCCTCGATCATGCAACTGGCCGACCAGCGCCTCTATCGGCGCAAGGAGGAAGTCGCCGCCCGCCGCGCCAGCGCCCTGCTCAACGTGGAGGCCGCCGGCACCTTGCTCGCCTCCGCCATCGCCCCCGCGATCGACCCCCAACGGGCGGCGAGGGCCCTGTCAGGAGACGCTTACGACGGTGAGGACGCTCTCGCCCTTGGGGAGCACGACGGAGGCTCGCTCGCCGGCACGATGCCCGAGCAGAGCCCGGGCGACCGGCGAGTCCGCCGACAGCCGCCCTTCTGAGGGGGAGGCGTCGTGCGAGCTGACTATGTGCCAGCTGCGCTCATTGCCCGCCTCGTCGCGAACCACCACGGTCGAGCCGAAGCCGACCGCTCCGTCGGGCGCCTCGGAGGCCTCGACCACCTCGGCCGTTGAGATCCGTTCGCGCAGTTTCGCGATCTTCGTCTCCAGGTGGGCCTGGTCGTTCTTGGCGTCGTGATACTCGCTGTTCTCCTTCAGGTCGCCCCACTCGCGCGCCGTTTTGATGCGCTCGGCGATCTCGCGACGGCCCTCGCCCTCGAGCGTCGCGAGTTCGCCCTTGAGCTGCTCGAGCCCCTCGGCGGTGATCATGTTGGCGGCCTCCGCGCTCATCCGCCCCCAAGCCTACTCGGCTGGGTGTTTGGCGGCTGTTCGGCCGAGTGTTTGCGCTTTCCGATCGGGAGTGCCTACGCGCGCGCGGGGTCCTTTGAATCAGAAGTAGGTGCTCGGCGAGGTGGACAGCAAGGCGTAGATCTGCGCGACCGCCGCCTGGTAGAGCAGTTGCGTGGAGGGCGGCGAGCCGAAGGCGAACAGGTTGTCGCTCAGGCGCTGGTGCACCCACACGCTGTCGATATAGCTCTGCGCGAGCTTCGCGCCGGGTGGGTCGTGGGTGACCGCATCCAGGTACATGAGGTTCCTGAAGTAGACCGACGCGAAGAAAGGGTTTTCGCCCAGCAGCCTTGGGATCGTGTAGTAGGCGAGGGCCGCGTTGGCGGTTTGGCGCGCCTGGTAGAGGAATTCGCTGTTGCCGGTGGCTTGGTAGAGCAGCACGCCGGCGCCGATCATCGTGCCCTGGTTGTAGCTCCACTCGGTGGGGTCGATCACGCCGTGCAAGCGAATGTGGTCGGCATAGAGCCCATTGGACTCGGTCAAGCAGCCGCGCACCCACTGGTAGGCCTGCTGGGCGAACCCCAGATAGGTGAGGTTGCCGGTGATTCGAAACAGCTGGGCCCCCAGCTCGGCGGCGGGCCCATCGGTCACGGTGTTGCGGTCGGTGTTGCTGGGCGCGTCGGAGAACGGCACCCCGCCGGGGCAGGCGAGCTTGGGGTTGCCCTCCCAACCGGCCATCACGAAGGCCATAATCTGCTCAGCCTTTTCCAAGGCCACCGCTTCGTGGCGCAGTTTGTAGAGGCGCAGCAGCTCGATCCCCACCCACTCGTTGTCGTCGTAGTAGCTGGCGCCGCCGGGCGGCACGACCTCGCCGTTGAAGGAGGGCAGTGCCGGTGGCGCGATACCCGGCGCTTCGGCCGGTTCTGAGCCTTCACCCGTTTCTTCGCCTTCGGGCTGCTCGCCCGTAGGAGCCTTGCCGGCTACCGGGGAGGGCGTGGCCCAGTACTTGCCCAGACCGAGCAGGCGCGCTTGGATTTCGCGGGAGTGGGCACTGGCCTGGGCGGCCGCCTGGCCGGAGATCGAGGACACGCTTATGGTGGCCGCCATCGCTTGCGAGAAAGACCACAGGTAGGAGTACGGTTCGCCCTCGTACAGGCCGGTTCCCGGGATATAGAAGTTCTGTTGCATCGCCTGATAGGCGAGCAGAGCGCGCGCCGGATTGCCGTGCAGGGCGGGCTTCTTCTTGGCGGGCTTCTTCGCGCCGGTTGCCGAGCTGTGCGCGAATTCGCCTGGCCGCACGACTCGACTGGGCCGCTGGGCCTGGGCAGGGTAGAGCGACCCGGCGCCCTCGCCCCTGCTCGCCCGGCCCATCGCGGTTGCCGGCGCCGGGCGGCCCAGCACCGCCGCGTTCGCGGCCAGAACAAGGCACGCGAAGGCCAACGCAAGCCCTTTGAGCAGCGATGGTGTATTGATTTGTCGAATATGTGCGGCTGGACTCACCTGAATCTGACCCCCCAACAAACCACGTGTGCGGTCGATGCGGTCGCGGCTATTGTGCCCGGCCCGGGCGACAACTCCAGGGAGACAACGTGACCACAGTTAGAGAGGCCGTGTTCGAGCTGCTGCGCGAACGCTCGATGACCACCGTGTTCGGCAACCCAGGCTCGACCGAGCTGCCGATGTTGACCGAGTTCCCGGCCGACTTCAGGTACGTGCTCGGCTTGCAGGAGGCCACCGTGGTGGGCCTGGCCGACGGCTACGCCCAGGCGAGCGGACGCCCCACGCTCGTCAACCTGCACACCGCTCCCGGGGTGGGCAACGCGATGGGGGCGATCTTCAACGCTCAGGCCAACAAGAGCCCGCTCGTGGTCACCGCGGGCCAGCAGTACCGCTCGTTGATGACTTTGCAGGCCAACCTCACCAACAGAGACGCGACGCGCATGGTTCACCCCTTGGTCAAGTGGAGCTTTGAGCCTCCGCGCGCCGAGGACGTGCCGCACGCTCTGGCGCGGGCGATTCACGTGGCGGGACTGCCGCCGCGCGGCCCTTCGTTCCTGTCTATCCCGATGGACGATTGGGGTGCGGAGGTCGACGAGGGCGCTGTCGCCCACCAGACTGGACGATCGGTCACCGGCGCCGCACAACCCGGCCCCGAGACGATCGCCCGGATCGTCGAGCTGCTCAGCAAGGCGGAGCGCCCCGCGCTCGTGGCGGGCCCGGAGATCGACGCCTGCGGCGGTTGGCAGGCCGCGATCGATCTCGCCGAGCGCCAGCGCCTGGCGGTCTACGCGACGCCGGCGCCTGGCGGGGGGCGGATCGGCTTCCCCGAGGATCATCCGCTGTTCCAGGGCATCCTGCCTCCGGCCGTGCTGCCGGTCGGGGAAATGCTGGCCGCCCACGATTTCGTCTTGACGGTGGGCACCTCGGTGTTCCCCTACTACCCCAACGTGCCCGGACCCCTGCTTGGGGAGGGCACGAAGTTGGTGGCGGTCACAAGCGATCCCGACGAGGCCGCGCGCGCGCCGATGGGCGATGCGATCGTGGCCGACCCCGCGCTCACACTCGCCGCTTTGGCTGCCGCCGTGAGCGAGTCCGATC
>JBAURN010000222.1:0-2900 GCA_049581225.1 Solirubrobacteraceae bacterium | reverse complement strand
GTCTACATCCATGCGCCCCGGCTATGGGGCTCTTATGACTCGCCCGCTGCGTCTCGGGGGTGCAGGTGGTTGTCGAGCCAGTCGAAGGAACGTGCGTGATAGAGAGCTCGCGCGCCCTGCTCGCAGTGGTCGCCAGCGCCTTCGGCGGCGGTGAAGTTGACGTTAGGTCTTCTCGCAGGTCAGCGCGTCGACGAGGCGTGGCGCAGATGCGCTGATGTCATCGCCCTGCGCACTGCAGACCCACGTGGGGCAGGCAATGCGCTCGGCCCGTCCAACCAGGCTGAAATCGCGCAGCGCTTCGGCCATCGTCAGGGGGTCCTCGCAGCCGTGGACGAGCATCCCGCGGCCTTGACATCCAACGGTGGGCTCACCCAAGGACCCCACCTTAGAGCCGACGCGGGGCTCGAACCCCGGACATCTTCATTACGAGTGGCTCCAGATGTTAGCTCTAGCAAGCCATATTTGATGACAGAAACGTGTCCCAGATTACCTCAGATTTGCGGAGTTCGGGACATATTTCGGGACGCGGTTCGCCGGGGCATAACCCCTTCATTTCAGATGGACGCGCATGGCGCGATGGCAGGGGTCGGCATCGACCCTAGGATCGAGGCGCCACGTCGCCGTCACGCCAACGTAGCGTCGCGGGATCCCATGACCCACGCGCCGTCCCTGTGAGCACCGGGTCAATGAAGAGACCGACGGTCTCGAGCGCGGTCGAGAGGTCGCGCTCCCGCATGTGGGGAACATCGCGTGCAACTCCCACGTAGCCCCTTGGCCAATCGCGCCCGGTGGGTGCGGCGATGCGGCTGGGCAGGGCGAGACCGCGGCGCTCGGCCTCGGAAGAAAGCCCTGTCGTGAGTGCCGTAGCGTCGACAGTTGCCGTGTGGGCGAACACGACCAGGTCGGCCAGGTCGCGAAAGCGAGTGCTCCCCTCCTTCAACCCGCTGGCGCGCTCGTGCAGTTCGAGCAGCGCACAGACCTTGTCGGCCACGTGGTCGGCGACGGGATACGCGCGATAGGTCGTCGACGGGAGGCCCGGCAGGTCGATCGCTACAAGCTGCGAGACGGCATTCGGAATCCTTGTCATAGAGCGATCGACAACGAGATCGACGTGGAACTTCGCGAACTCCCGGATGCCGAGAAACGCAACGACATCGACGCGCATCGCACCTGCGCCTTGCACGATCTGCCTACCGGGGCTCAGCGTGAAGCTGAAATAGTCATCCAGATCGAGGTCGGCGGCAGCCCGCAGCGCCTGCTCCGCTTCACTCAACCCGCCCACGCGACTGAGTAGATCCACGTCTCGCGTATGCCGAGCAACGCCTTCGAGACGAGCGAGCATCGCGGTAGCCCCCTTGAGCACCCACCGCTCCGGGTCGCTGGTGAATACTCGACATAGAAGCCGGTCGTAGGCGAACTGCCGCAGAAGGTCGGTCAGCTCGACGCCACGATCACGGGCCAACGGACGGAGGCGGTCGGTGACCGCGAGACGGAACGCGCGCGGGTCGCTGTATTGGCTAGGGCTCATCGCCTCGCGCGATCGCAACCATCTCGTCCCGATCTGAGTAGTCGGTCAGCGTCAGGAGATGCTCCAGCAGCGCCACGCCATCACCCCGACGAAACCCGAAGCGCATCGCATACGCTCCGATAAGTTCGGCGACAGTCCCGGGATAATCGAGCACCCGATGGACGACCTCTGCGGTGATCTGGGCCACGCTCGCAGGCTCGACATGATCGTCCAGCAGGTCAGCGATCATCCGCCCGGCACGAGTGGTGGGGAGCCCGTGCAGCAGAATCCACTGCTCGGCAGGCACCAAGCCACGGTGCAGACGTACATCGGTCCGGCGGGTCTGTCGGCGAACCGGAAGCGTGAACTCATGCACGTCGGCACGCAGGTCGCCAACTCCATACAGAGAAGCCGCAGAGGCGTGCGAAACAAGGGCAACCCCAGGCACACGGACCCGTTCCCACGCCGGCACACCAGGCTCGAGTTGAAGCCAGGCGGCTCGCAACTCGAGGTGGTCTGGCTCGGCTGCCCCACGGACCCTATAGACACCATGCGCAACCCGCTCGAGCAGTCCGTCGTCCGTGAGCCGCGCGAGCGAGCTCGCTCCGACGCCGGCTTGACTGGCCTGCTGGCGTGTACAAAGGCCCCACTGCCCCTCAGCGACGTCGAACAGGCGCTGTAGTGGACGAGCCATACTGCAAATTATACCATAAACAGGTTACTTTGCAGAGCATATGGCTCGATAGATCTGCAAAAATAGTCGTTTACGAGCTACTTTGCAGATCCGTTGCTGCTTCTCGGCCTTCGGCTTGGCCTCTCATCCAGCGCGAGAACGCGTATCCGGCGCCGGTTACCGACTCGCCGGTAGAGTGCGAAAGCGTCCCACCGCGAACCCCTAAGCGAGGCGGACGCGATCCCCACGGTGACCGTCCGCCCTACCCACGAGGCGACCGTGCACCACCCCGAAGCCTCCGACCTGCTTTGGCTCACTGCACCAAAGAGCCGACGCGGGGACTCGAACCCCGGACCCCTTCATTACGAGTGAAGTGCTCTACCAGCTGAGCTACGTCGGCGCGGGCTCTGATGCTATCGCCGGAGGGCGCTCCGACGCGAGCTTGCCGAGCGCCTCCAGCAGCGGCTCGCCGTGCTTCTCGCAGAAAGCCGGGCCGATGCCGCGGATCTCGATCAGCTCCTCGACGCTCCGCGGGCGCCTGCGGAGCACCTCCTCGAGCACCGCGTTGGCCGCGACCGTATAGGCCGGCTTGCCCTCGGCGCGCTCCCAGCGCCACGCCTTGAGCTTTTCGAACTCCCCCTCGTCGACCGGCGCTCCCTGCTCCTCCTCTACCGCCGCCCCCGCCCCACCCGAGCGGGCGACCGAGCCCGCCACACCGCC
>JBAURN010000221.1:0-4382 GCA_049581225.1 Solirubrobacteraceae bacterium | reverse complement strand
GCGCTCACGCGGCGGGAGTGCTCTCCGGCGTGGGCGCCTCCTGGGCGGGCATCGTGGTCGAGCTGTAGTCGAATTCCTCCTCGGCGCCGAACAGGAGATCGAGCACCTTGGAGCGCAGGTCCTCGCTCAGGGCCAGGGCCAGGACGGCACCAACGAAGGCGAGCATGACCAGACGTCCGAAGCCGCCTTTGCGCCTGCGCTTGGGGGCCGGCTCGCGGATCGCGTACGACGCGTCGCGCAATGCGGTGGCCGCTTCGGCCAGCTCTTTTTGGAGCTTGCGATCCTCGAAGAGGGCCTTGGTGGCCGGCTTGCCGTTGTTGACACGCCCGTAGGCGCTGCGCGCCGAGCCGTAGGCCGCGAGCAGGTTGGCCCGCAGTTGCTCGTCTTCGATCAAGCGTTTGATGTACTCGCTGGAGCGCACCGCCTCGCTTGCCTTACCAATTCTGTCTTTTGCCGCCATGGAAGCACCGCCTCTGAGGGAAAGCTTTGTCGATGATCTCCAATATACCCCCCATGATCGGCTCCACACCTACCCGCGCGGCCTAGCGTGGCCAGCTTTCAGGCCACGGCCGCCTTCTTGGGTGGGCTATTGATAGTGGGGGCGCTCGCCTCGGGCTTGGCTCAGCGCTCGTTCCTGTCATTGGCCGCGCTGTTCGTGATCGCCGGCTTCATAGTCGGAGACGGGGGCTTTGAATGGGTCAGCTTCAAAGCCCAGTCGGGGTTCGTGGAGGACCTGGCGTTCGTGGCCTTGATCGTGATCCTGTTCAGGGACGGGTTGGAGGTCGAGGGTGAGATGCTGCAGAAGGCGTGGCACCTGCCCCTACGCAAGCTGGCGATCGCGATGCCGATCACGGCCGGGATCGTGGCCTGTGCGGCGCACCTGATGGTGGGCTTGACTTGGACCGAGTCGCTTTTGTTGGGAGCACTACTCTCGCCGACCGACCCGGTCCTCACCTCCAGCATCGTCACCAACCCAAGGGTGCCGCGCCTGATCCGCCACTCGCTGAACCTCGAGTCGGGGCTCAACGACGGCTTGGCGCTCCCGGCGGTGCTCACCTTTTTGGCGGCCCTGTCAAGCGAATCGAACGACTTCGTGTGGTGGCGCTTCGTGCTCCAGGACGTGGGGCTCGGCTTTCTCTTTGGACTGGCGCTCGGCTGGTGCGCGTCGCTGCTCATGCCCCTCGAGAGCAAGCGCCCGCTGGAGCACCCAATCCCCTCACACCAGAAGTCCCTCTATGCGCTAGGGGTGGCCTTCGCCACTTACGGCATTACGGTGCTTTCGCCGCGCGGCAACGGTTTCATCGCGGTGTTCGTGGCGGCGATCGTGCTCGGCGTGCGCCGGCCCGACCTGCGCCGGCACTTCGAGCAGCGAGCGGATGAGATCGTGGAGATCGTCAAGCTGGGGATCTTCGTGGTGTTCGGCGCGCTGCTCACGTTCGACGCACTGGAGAGCAGCGGGTGGGCCGCGCTCGGCGTGGTCGCCGCGACATTCGTAGTCGCGCGTCCGGTCGCCGTTTGGATTGCACTGATGGGAACCGACACCGACGCCCAAACTCGCTTGTTCATGGGCTGGTTTGGGCCCAAGGGGGTCGCCACGATGACGTTCTCGCTACTGGTCCTCGACCAACACATCGCGGCGGGCCAACAGATCTTTGACCTGACGGCCCTGGTCGTGTTGTGCTCGATCATCGCGCACGGCCTCACCGACACGCCGGGCGCGCGGTGGATCGCGAGACACGCGGAACAAACAAAACAATAATCAGGAAGGGAGGGCCGCATGCGGCCCTCCCCCGGACCGTACATGTACGGTCCGGCTGGTCGGCACATGTGCCGACCAGAACAGCAATTTCAGGCGTGGAGCGCTGCCTGTTCCTGGGCTGAGGGGAAAGCCCAGGCCGCGCGCGAACGGCGCTCTTGGCGGAACTCGAAGCGGAGCTGGCGTGGAGGAGCGAGCTTGGCCTCGGCGGGACGGAAGGTGGCGCAGGGCTCGGCCAGGTCCAAGGCACAGAGCAGGTTGCGGTGGAAAAAGCATTCCTCGCAGGTGACCTTGCGGGTGGCGCGCTTGCTCTGCTTCGGCACTGACTCTCCTTGTGTTGCGGCTCGACTCGGGGGAGGCAGCATCAAAGCACTGGAGACCTCCTCCCTCAAGGGGCACGGAGGAGCCGACCTCGCAAATCGCAAGGAAAACCGCTCGCTTCCCGCAAATAGCCACAAACCCATCTCAAGGTTGTGATCATCCTCGGATCGACCGCCCATTTTGGGATGTTTTTCGGTCTGAGGAGTTCGGGAGCGCAAGGCGTTCGGGAGCGCAGGAGGGAAGGACGCTTAGGGAGCCCGCGAGAGAAGGACGCTTCGGGAGCCCGCCAGGCAGGTTCTCCGAGCCGGCCCGTCATGATGAGGACATGCGCATCCTGCTCACCGGCATCAGCGGCTTCGCCGGCGCCGCACTGTTGCCTCGGCTGCTCGAAGAGGGCCACGAAGTGTGCGCGCTGGCGAGGGACCGCGGCCGCGTGGAACGGGCGCTCGACGCCGCAAGCTCACCCACACGGGCCCGCGTCGGCCTGGAGGACTTCGAGCTCACGATCGGCGACACGCTCAGCGGCGCCGGGATGCTGGGGGCGTTGCGGGGCGTGGAGGTCGCGTATTACCTGATCCATTCGATGGAGCCTTCACCAAGCGGTCCCGACGGAGATTCGTTTCCCGCTCGCGAGCGGGCCTCGGCGCACACCTTTGCGCACGCGGCTCGCGCGGCGGGCGTACGCAGGATCGTGTATCTCGGGGGGCCCCTGCCGGCCGGCTCTCTGAGCGCGCTCCCGGGCCGATCCTCGCAAGGCCGGTCCGTCGCGGGCCGGCCGCTCTCACGGTCCGAGCACTACCCCCAATCCGGACGTGTGTCCCCCCACCTGTCGAGCCGCAACGCTGTGGAGCGCATCCTGCTGGAGGCGGTTCCCGATTCGGTGGCTTTGAGAGCGTCGATCGTCGTCGGCGCGCGGTCTCGCTCGTTTCGCTTTTTGGTGAGACTCGTCGAGCGCATGCCGATCCTCGCGCTGCCGGCTTGGCGACGATTTCGCAGCCGGCCGATCGACGAGCGCGACATCGTGGAGATGCTGGCCGCGTGCGCTTCGGTGAAGCGGGTCGGCGGACAGGCGCTCGACGCGGGCGGACCGGAGACATTGAGCTATGGCGAAATCGTGGAGCGAATCGCCGAGCTGATGATGCTCGCTCGTCCCAGCGTCGGCATCGGGTTGACGGTAACGCCGATTGCGGCTCGCCTGGCGGCTGTCATCGCCGATGAGCAGCCTGAGCTGGTGCTGCCCCTGATGGAAAGCCTCACCGGTGACCTGTTGCCCGCGGGAGATGACCCGGCAGACTTGCTCGGAGTGGACTTGCACTCATTCGACTCGGCCGTGGAGCACGCCCTGGCCGAGTGGGAAAGAAGCGAGGAGCTGGCGGCGCGATGAGCAATCGTCGCGCGCGCACATGCCCAACACACACACTTTGCCCGAGGGCACTCCCCCGATGAGCACATTCCCAACATGAGCACAGTCACCACCTCGATCGAGATAGCGGCGCCCCCGGGGAAGGTTTGGGACATCGTGATGGACCCCGCGCGCTTGGGCGATTGGGTCACGATTCACCGCAAGCTGCGCCATAGCGACGAGGGCGCGGTGCGCAAGGGCTACCACATGGACCAGCAAATCCACCTGAGAGGAGTCAGCGTGGATGTTCACTGGACTCTGGTGCAGTGCGTGCCCGGCAAGCACGCCGTGTGGGAGGGACGTGGGCCCGCCCGCTCGCGCGCACGCACGGAGTACACCCTTACGCCCGTTTCCAATGGTTGCACGCGCTTTGACTACCGTAACCAGTTCCACGCACCGCTGGGCCCGCTCGGAGCGATCGCAAGTCGTGCGCTGGTCGGAGGTATGCCCGAGCGCGAAGCCACGCACACGCTGGAGCGCTTGCGCGCCTTGATGGAGAGGTTGGAGCGGTAACAGGACACACGCTCGAGCACCGGGAGCCCTGGACCACGCACAGGATCAAGGCCTGCACGCCGCCTCGATGGAGCGTTATTCCCGGTAAATCCGTTGCAAAACCTGCCCACGTGCACGGACGATCCGGAGATTTGTGTAGAGTGAAGGTCAATAGACCGTGCAACTTGACCTTCGGGTTGCATTCACTCCCAGTGAACAGGACACAAATCGTGACTGACTTCCTTGACGAGAAGCGCCAAGAGATCAACCAGCGACTGGCGGAGCTCAAGCCGCTGATCGACGAGTACAACCGCTTGGAGGCGGCGGCTACGGCGCTTGCAGGTGTCCGTGGATCCGCACCGGCTTCCAGGCCCGCCGCCGCTGCCGCTCCCGCCAGGCGCGGGCCGGGTC
>JBAURN010000220.1:0-13854 GCA_049581225.1 Solirubrobacteraceae bacterium | reverse complement strand
CTCCGACGCCGCGCGCGAGGCTTACCTGGAGCGCTACAGAGAACGGGCTCACCGCGTGGTCACGGTCCACAACGGCATAGCCACGCCGGCGCGCAAGCGCTCTGGCGCCCAGATGCGGACAGAGCTCGGTTTGGGCAGCGAGGCACCCGTGGTGGCGATTGTGGCGGTGCTGAGAGAGGGCAAGGGACACGCTCTGGCTGTGGACGCGGTCGCACGGCTGCAAGACCGCTTCCCGGGGCTCACGCTGCTGGTCGTGGGAGACGGGCCGTTGCGTGCAGAGGTCGAGCGACGAGCCGCGACAACTGGAGCGAGCGCAATCTTCGCGGGTCATAGAGACGATGTCGCGGAGCTGCTCCGGGCCGTCGACGTGTTGGTACACCCAACCGAAATGGATGCTTTCCCCACTGTGCTGTTGGAGGCCTGCGCAGCCGGCCTCCCGGTTCTCGCCACCCGTGTGGGCGGGATTCCCGAGATTGTCGACGATGGGCGAACGGGTCTATTGCTCGACGTTCCCGCGACGGCCGAGACGGTAGCTGAGCACTTGGAGCGTCTACTCGGCGACGCGCCATTGCGTGCACGGATGGGCGTTGCCGCCCGGGCCCGGTTCGAGCTCGAGTTCTCGGCCGAGCGGTGGGCCGCGCGACTGCGGGCTCTCTACGACCAGGTCGTCGGCGAAATGGGCCCGAGCAGATGACACAACCGCGAGAGGCCGCCCACACGCCCCCGGCAAGGCCGCTGCGTATCGCTGTCGTGGAGCCCTTGCCGGTCGGCGGGCTGCTCCACTATGCGACTCAGCTCGCCGACGCGTTGGCCGAGCGCGGCAACGATGTCGAGTTGATCCTCGCGCGCGAGAACGAGCTCGCGGCGCACAGAGGAGCCGCTCGCCGGCGCGACATATTGCCGGCGGAAACAGCTCCACTTCCGTCCAATCCGACGCGCCTGCAAAGCAAGCTGAGGCGCGCACGCAACGCCGCCCGGCTCCTCGCGACCTGGGCACGCGTCGCGCGGGAGGTTCGAAGCTCCGATCACGACGTGGTGTTGATCAACGCGAACTTCGATATGGCCCTCACCGCCGGCGCGGGGCTGCTCGTGACGGGCCTCAAGGGGCGTACTCCTGTCGCCCACGTGTGCCACAACGTGCGCCCGCTGAACCGCTGGAGCGCAGGCGAGTTGTATGTCAGCTCGAAGCCTACTTTGGCGTTGCTGGCTCGCCTGTACCCGAGCTTCGACCTGGTCTTCGTTCACGGCGAGCGCAACAGGACACAATTCGAAGCGACCTGGCCCCCCACGAAACTGCAGGTGATCCCACATGGGGACGAGGGTCTGTTCACGGACGATCCGCCACCACAAGCCGAGGAGCCGCGCATCTTGTTCTTTGGCGCTTGGAGCAAGATGAAGGGCCTGCCCGTGTTGATGCAGGCTTTCGATGAGCTGTCGGCGCGCATGCCCGATGCGCGCTTGACCATCGCGGGGCCAACCGTGTCCCAGGAGGGAGAGGCCGACAGGGTGCTGGCCTGGGCTCGTCAGCGTCTCGGCCGGGTCGAGACATTGCCCGGCTACGTGCCGATCGAGGACGTTCCGGCTCTGTTCACGCGAGCCCGCGTGGTGGTGCTCCCCTATGTGACCTCGTCGCAGAGCGGCGTGGTGCATCTCGCGATGACGATGCGCCGGGCGGTCGTCGTCACCGATGTCGGCGCTTTGCCGGAAGCCGTCAGCGACGGCGTGTCGGGACTGGTTGTGCCGCCGACGGACCCGGCGGCGCTCGCCGGAGCCCTACAGAGAGTCCTTGAAGACCCCGACCTCGCCGAGAGCTTCGGCGAGGCGGGGCGCGCGCGAGCGCTGGAGGGGTCTGGATGGGCTACGGTCGCCGAACAGGTCGAGACGGGGCTGCGTTCCCTGTCCGGCGAGCGACCGTAGCGCTCATTCGCTCGGCGGGGCGATCACTCGCAGGTACTTTTCCCATTCCACGCCGCTTGCGAGGTTGTAGACGTAGCGGCCTTCCCAGGTGGGCAGGCCGCCGGCCTTGCCGAGCGTCGTCAGCGGATCCGGCAAGCCGAGGGCGGTGAAGGAAGTGCTCGATTCGAACATGAACCCGAAGCCTGGGCCACCCGTGTCGCCCGCGTAGCCACCGTAGTGGGCCAGCGCCGTGAGAATCGCCTTCTTCCAGACGGGCACCGTCAGCGCTTGGATCTGCGCTTCGCTCATCGCGAGCATGAAGCGCGTGCCAAGCGGCGGAGCGTTGGCTTCACCGGCGGGGCAGATGCTGCCACCGCTCGTGGCTGGATAGACGTAGCTCGATGTCTGGGTGCCGGCGACCGTGCCGTATCCGAAGCTCGTATCGCCGGACGCGCACTTGATCGTGATGAAGAGCGCGTGATTGATTTTCCCAGCTGCCAGTTCGGGAGCGCGAATCATGCCGGCCAGATTGCCGAAGCCCGATGCGGTGCCACCGCTGCCGAGCCCACTGCCGTCGATACGGGTGCGTCCGCCCCAGGCGAAGTCGAGCGTGCCGCCACCGACCGGCGGCTTCTGCGCGCGCCAGAGATCGTACTCCCAGCCTTCGGGCGTGACGATCGTCATGTGGCCGTCTTCGCCACCGGCTGGTTTGGCGTCCTGCGGGACCTGGATACGCACACCGTTGAGCGAGTTGGCGCCCCACGGCTCTGTCGCGTGCAGGGTGTAAGTCGGATCGGTCGGCTGAACGAAGAAGGTGGGGTGGCCCCAGTCTTCGGAGGTTTCCGCCTCGCCCGAAGCCTGGTTCCCGGGCAGGCTCCAAGAGAGCACTTTGTGCACGATCGCCGCCGAGCTCGCGACCACCGTGGCTCCTTCGGTGCTGGTGTTGAACGGCGAAGTGCTCGCGTATGGCCGCCAGTTGGCGCCCGGCAGGCTGGTGGCGCCGAAGCCGTCCCAGCCGGCGCTGGTGCCGGGAGACGAAAGCGGGCCGACCGTCAAGTTCGGTTCGATCGCCGAAGGGGAGGCTGTCGTCGTAGGAGCTGCTTCTGTAGTGAAAGTGGTGCTTTCCGACAACGTCGATGTAGTGCTGGTCGTCGAGGATTCAGTTCGGGAAGACGTCGAGGATCCCGTCGTCGGGAGAGTCGAAGGCGCGGACGCAACCGTGGAGCGGGTTCGCCTGCGGCTCCTGTCGTGCGTGGCGTGGGCGGCGCTCACCCTGAAGCAGCGTCCCAGCTGCCTGCGGGACGCCCGGTGAGCTTGACAGACGTTCGAGCCGGCGCGATGGCGGTTGACTGATCGCCGCGCGGTTGCCGCGGAAGCGAAGAGGAGAGACGCGGAGGTGAGCAGGAGCGCCAGGGCCGTGAGGGAAGCGGCGCCGCGGGCTGGTGGTGAAGCAGAAGTCCTGTTGGATCGCGGGCGCATCGGTGCGCCTCCTTTCGGTGGCCGGGCCGTCTCGGTGAGACCCCTGGCTTTGCGGCCCCGCCTCGCGGCGGGTGTGCCTTTGTCGTGAGCGCGCGCCTCGCGTGCCCTCTTGATCTCTCAGTCGCGCAATTACTGGTGCATCGACGGCTTTCCACCACAACTGAAGACCGGCTGGACACCTACAGAAGCTGGACGGCAAACGGTGCGGAGAAGTCGTGTCGCAGCCAGTATCAGGCCAAGGTCGACAGTGCCCGGGAAGCCCGTCTCTGGCGCTCGGCGATCCCGGCCAGAACCGGTCCGAACGCAAGCAGGATCCACAGCTCGGCGTTGACGATGTCCGAGAGAAAGAAGGAGGCGGAGAGAATCCCCACCAAGGCGAGCACCGACGCCCGCGCCAGCGAGGCCATCTCTATATCGCCCTGGGCGTCAAAGCTCTTCATCGCTCGCCATCCCGCGGCAAGCGAGACCGCAACGACGCTCAGAAACAGCAGCAGCCCGACGATCCCGCCTTCCACCCACAGCGCCAGGTAGAGGTTGTGGACGACGATCTGGTTTTCGACGATCAAACCTATGTATTGGAGAGCTCCCGGCTGGAGCACGTAGTGGACGGATACCTCGGGGAACTGGCCGAAGCCGACACCCGCATAGGGATGCGCGTGGACGATGCGCCACGCGATCGTCCAAATATCCAAGCGTCCGCTGCCCTGGTTGGATTCGAGAATGCGCGTCCAGGCGCTCGGCTTGAGCAGGAAGTAGGCCGCGGTGGCGGACGCCGCGAGGGCGATCAAGCCGGCGATCAGGGCTCTGCGTTCCCGCCAGATCACAAGCGCTACGATGGCGCAGACACAGGCCGCCAAAAGCCCGCCGCGAGACTGGGTGGCGGCAAGCCCGATCGCAACGATGATCGTGGCGATCGCCAAAAGTACGCGCTGGATCGGCGCCTTGCGCACCGCCAGGCCGCCGGCCAGCATGATCGCCGGAACGAGCACGGCGGCCAGGTAATTGGGGTCGCCGGCCCCGCCTTGGAAGCGACCGGCGGAGTCCGCGACTTCGCTTGCCACTCCGGAGGTCATCGATAGGCCGCCTTTAGCGGCGCCCCATAGCACCGAAACGGTCGCACCGGCCACGAATGCGCCGGCAAGCCAACGGGCATGACGACGCTCGACCATCGCCCCGAGCAGCAACAGGACGCTGAAG
Source organism: Solirubrobacteraceae bacterium (assembly GCA_049581225.1). Lineage (GTDB taxonomy): Bacteria > Actinomycetota > Thermoleophilia > Solirubrobacterales > Solirubrobacteraceae > Palsa-744. Next base: position 9,282 of record JBAURN010000220.1, on the reverse strand, counting down.
CCCGCATAGAGGAGCTGCTTGAGGGCCGTCCCGACCGCTCCCGGCACCGGCGCCCAGGCGAGACTGAGCAGCATCCAGGAGACGAACAGCACCATCAGCGCGACCAACCTCGAGTTTTCGGCGACAGCCCCCCGAACCTTCATGCGGTGACCCGCGAGCAGGCCGATCCAGCTGACACCGACAAACAGCAGGACCCGGTTGGGGTAGGCCCCCACGGTGGAGGCGCTGGAGAGGAACACGAGCACTATCCATGCGCAGACCGCGAGCGGCAACCGCCACAATGCGAGCGGGATGAAGCACGCTCCCAGCAGGATCACGGCGCCAAGCTTGGGGTCGTACGCGAGCACCCCCGCAAACGCGCCGGCGAGGATCAGGGCGCCGATCGAGACGGCCGGCGAGGAGGATCTCGCACTCGCGCAGGGCGCAGGGCGCACAAGCGTTAGCGAGCGACTCGCCACTTCGCTGCCCCTAGGATCGCTGGCCTGAACGACGCCGGCCGGAACCCGTCAAGGGCTCGCTGTCCCGATCGGGATGTTTGAGATCGTCGGCTTGGTCGAGCAGCGTCTCGGCCGGGTCGCCGGTGGACCACGTGCCGGGACCGACGGACGCGTCGTAGCCGTATCCGGCGTAGTCCTCGCCGCCACCTGAGACGCCGACCAAGAGCAGTCCGGTTGGGGTGTGCCCCATGCGGTCAAGCAGCTCCCTGGTGTGGGCCAACTCGACCCGGTCGGTGTTCCCGGGGCGAGCGACAAGCACTATGTCGTCAACCATCGTGGCCGCGCGCAGGGCGTCGCTCACCTGGCCCAGCGGCGGGGTGTCGACGATCACGTAGTCCGCAAGCTCGCGGGCTTCGCGCAACAGGTCTGGCAGGCGTCTGCTTACGGCTTCCAGCAGCGGCGTCGCGTCTCCCTGCGGGCGAGCGCTCAACACGCGCAGACCCGGCGTGGTGCTCGACTGATCCAGCACCTCGTCCAAGCCGGCGCTGGAGCGGAAGAAATCGAGGTAATCGGTGTGAGCCCCGAGCCGGTCGGCGATGTCTGGCTTGCGCAGGTCGAAGTCGAGCAGAATGACACGTCGATTCGCGGTCGCGAGCACGAGCGCGAAGTCGACCGCCGAGGAGGTCTTGCCGTCGCGCGGGGAGGGGCTCGTGAACATGATCGCCCGCGCGCCTTCCTCGGAGGACGCCAACTGGACCTGGAGCGTACGGAAGGCCTCGCGTATCCGGGGCGGCATCAGCTCGGGCGAGGTGACTTCGTCGGCGCCGCGGGGCAGCGGAGGAACACGTGCGAGCACTGGCAGGGGGTAGAGCGATAGAACCTCGTCCTCGTCGCGCACACGCCGGTTGAGGTACTCGATCGTCATCGCTGCGGCGACACCGATCAGCAGGCCGGCGAGCAAGGCGAGCACGAGAATCAGCTTGGTCGAGGAGCCGCTTGCCGAAGTCGGCACGATCGCAGTTTGGAGCAACGAGAAGTTGGGGTCGTGTCCCGCGGCCACGGAGCTGAGCGCCACGAGCCGTTCGGAGATTTGGCTCGAGCTGGCCGCTTCGGCCACGGAAAGGGTCTTTTGGCGTTCTTGGAGCTGCTTGATCTGGATGGCGGCCTCGCCGCTCAACAGGGTTACATGCGTGGTGAGCGCGTTGCGTGCGTATACGTTGGCGAGACTGGCGGCTTGTGCGCCGCTGCCCGCCTTGCCGGTGATCGAGACGACATTGGCTTCTCCGCGAGGCTGGACGCTGACGGCTTCGCCGACGCTCTTCTTGGTCCAGTTGCCCCCCAACTGGTGCGCCGTGGCCAAGGTCGCGGCCGGCGATTCGAGCACCGACGTGGCCGTCTGCATGGTTCGGGACGGGTCGGCGGAGGATTCGGTCACCACCGGCAGACCCACGTAGGGGCCGGCGTTTGGAAGCGGCGTGACGAGCACCTGTGCGGTCGCTTCGTATTTGGCGGAGCGCGTCTTCTGCCATACGCCGGCAGCCACGACGGCGACGATCGCCACGGCGACCACGAGCAGCGGATGAGCCCGAACCGCGCGTACGTATGGAACATGGGCGCCCTGTTCGGGGGCGCTGCTGGGGGAAGATTGGTAGGACACAGGCTCTCCGCTGTAGGTTTCCCGATCTTAGTCGTCAGCTACCCTCAAAACCTGTAGCGTGATACTCCGCGCTGCGGCGGAGCGGCGGCGTTCGTGCTCCCATGATCGACCTGCATTGCCATGTCCTGCCAGGGATCGACGACGGCCCGCCCAAGATCGCCTCGTCGATTGCTTTGGCGCGCGCGGCAGCGGGGATGGGCGTGCGAACGATCGTTGCGACTCCACACGTGAGTGGTCGCTACCCAAACGAAGCCTGCACGATCGCGCGCTTGACTGAGAACGTGGCTGTTGCTCTGAAGCGCGAGAACGTGGACATGGAGATCCGAATGGGCGCCGAGATCGCGGTCGAGCACATCCCGGAGATCGCGACCGAGCAGCTCACCCGCTTGGGGCTTGGGGGCGGAAAGTGGTTGCTGATCGAGCCACCCTTCGGCCCGCTGACCCCCTCGCTGGGAGATGCCGTAACGGCACTGCAACGAGCAGGGCACAGGGTCGTGTTGGCCCACCCGGAGCGTTGCCCAACTTTCCATCGCGACCCGGCGATGCTCGAGACGCTCGTGCGGGGCGGTGCACTCACATCGGTTACGGCCGGGGCGCTGGTTGGTCGCTTCGGCAAAGATGTGCGCCACTTCGCGTTGGACATGGCCACGGCGAAGTTGATTCACAATGTCGCCTCCGACGCCCACGATGCTCAACGTCGACGACCGGGGCTTCGTGAAGAGATCGAGCATGCCGGGCTCGGCACTCTGACGGAATGGCTGACACAGGAGGTGCCGGCCGCGATCCTGGATGGCGAAGACATCCCGCCACGTCCCAGGGCCTTGCCTGGCGGGACGAAGCGAAGGCGGGCATTGTGGCGCCGCGAACACGCATCCACACAGGTCTCACGATGGCCACAACGGAACTGAGCCGGTGATCGCCCGAATTCGCGGACCTCTTTTGTGGAGTGCCGTCGCCGTGGGTCTGTGCGTGGCGCTCGTGTGGGGGTTGCACGAGGCGCGTGCGTCCAGCCCGACCCGTTTGCTGCCGGACCTGGCGGCCGACTCGCCGGACGACATCAGTTTGGCGGTCAGCGAAGAAACGCCCACCGAAGAACACATGGCGCCCGAGTTGCTGCTGCGATTTGATGGTTACGTCCACAACGTCGGGGCGGGGGCGCTCGACTTCAGGGGGTCGCGGGGGACACCGGACCCGAAAGAACCGGCTTCGCCGCCGATGAACGTCTTCCAGCGCGTTTACAACAGCGACGGCACGTATACCGAAGAACCGAGCACCGGGCAGATGACCTATGTCAATGCCGACGGTCACCACCATTGGCACCTGCAGCACGTCGCGTATTACTCGCTGTGGAGTGCGGATAGGAGCGTGGAAGTCGCTCCCGCGCAAAAGGTGGGCTTCTGTCTGGAGGACAGTCAGCGTGTGGAAGAAACGGGACCCGCCAAAGCGGTTTACTCCGACGAAGAAGACGCGCCTTTTGGGTCGCGCGAATTCTGCAGGCAATACCAACCCGCGGCGACCAGCGTATTCGAGGGTATCTCCGAGGGATGGCGCGACGTGTACGAATCCAACCTCGCCTTCCAGTGGGTGAATATCTCAGATGTGGAGCCCGGCGAATATTGGTTGCGCGCGGAAGCCGATCCCGAACACTTCATCCAAGAAGCTTCGGGATCGAAACCAGCGGCCTACTCCGACCACGCGACAGTGGTACCCGGCTTTGACGCGCTTGCGCAGTCGGACAACGTCGAAATTGGGCATCCGATTACGCTCGAACTCGCCTCGCAAAAGTGGGAAGGACCCGAATATGACGAACAGCCTTCGAACAGGCTGACCTATGAAGTCGTCAGCCCTCCGGCTCACGGCACGCTGGGAGCGATCGTGGGCAACAAAGTCCAGTACACGCCAACGTCAGGCTATCGCGGGCCGGACAGCTTCAGCTTCCTGGCGCGCGACGCCCGCAGCCCGTTTCCAGATAGCCCCGAGGTGGCGAGCGTGGCGATCGACATCGGCGGCTCTTCACCGACAGTTGCCATTCAGGGAGCACCGACGAGCATGACAGCGGGCACAAGCATTTCGCTGTCCGCGGTTGTGAGCAACGACGCGGGCGAAGTCAAATGGGGCTCGAGCTTTCCGACGATCGCGTCAACCGGTCCCGAGACGGCTACTTATACGGCGCCCGTGACACCCCCACCGGGCGGCTTCGTGAACGTGACGGCCGACAGCCCGAAAGGGGGACGCGACCAGCGGACGATCGAAATCCGGCCATATGTGGCGCCCGCTCCCAAACCGGAAGTGCCGCCGGCGACAGCTCCGACGCCGGGAAAGCCCGCCGGTGGGAGCGTCCAACCGCTCACCAGGCCGACCGCGATGTTGATCGCTCGCAAGCTCTATTTGACCGCCACGGCCAACCTGGCCGGACGGCTGCGTCTGAGCGCGATCTCCCACGGGCGCAAGCTGGGCGGCTGTGCGGCACGAGTCAGAAGCCACCAATCCTTCACCTGCACGATCCTCCTGCCGAGAGGCGTTTCGACGAAGGCTCCGATTGGCATAAGGGCCACTTTGACGGTCGGCGATCGCGTCATCCAAACGACGCGCCCACCGGCACGCGTGCCCAGCGAGATGAAAGCGATGGCAGCAGCGTCTTGGCGTCGCATCCAAGCCGCGTGGCGCTACTTGTGCGGGGGGTAGCCCTTCAGGTCGTGCGGATGATCAGGACCGAGCAAGGTGCGTGGTGGGACACCTTGTTGGGTACCGACCCCAGCAGGAACCGCTTGGCGCCGGTCATGCCCTTGTTGCCGACCACGATCAGGTCGGCGTGCTGCTCCTCGGCGACGTCGAGGATCGCGTCGGCGGGATCTCCCTGACGTGGATACACGTTGACCGTCACGCCGGCCTCGCGGGCAAGCTCGGCTGCGGCCTCCAAAGTCGCGTCGACATCCTCGCGCGGGTTGACCGCCCACTCCAGGTCCGGTGGCATCTCGCGGCGCTCCTCGCGCAGACGCTGGGCGGGCACGGGCTCGTATGCGCTGACCAGCTCGAGCGTCGCCCCCACGGACTTGGCCAGGTCCACCGCCTGGCGCACGGCCTGACCGGCTGTGTCCGAGCCGTCGGTTCCAACCACGATCGATCTGAACATGACTCTCCTTGGCGGCGGTTCGCGAGGCACTGAACTAGAAGCGATTCGATCATATCCACCGGACGCCGGGCGACAGGGAGCGGGGCTCACTTGACGCGAGCGGGAGCATGTCCGGCAACCGAAGGTCGTCGCTCGCATATCGTTCAAGCGCAGTGATCGACCTTCACACTCATGTGTTGCCCGGCATCGACGACGGCCCCGCGACAATTGAGGGCTCGATTGCGCTTGCTCGGGTGGCTGCCGAGCGCGGGACAAAGGTGATGGTGGCCACGCCGCACGTGAACTGGCACCACCACAACGATGGGGCCACGATCGCTCGCCTGGTCGACGCATTGAACGAGCGTCTGCGCGTGGAGGGGATCGACCTGCAGATCCGTGCCGGTGCGGAGATCGCAATGACGAGGGTTGAGCAGCTCGACCCGGGCGAGCTGGATCGGTTGCGCCTCGGGGATGGACCTTGGGTGCTGCTGGAGCCTCCCTTCACCCCGATCGTGACCGGACTGGACGGTGTTGTGATGGCCTTGCAGAGCGAGGGGCATCGCGTGCTCCTGGCTCACCCCGAGCGCTGCCCGGCCATGCACCGCGAACCGGAGCTACTCGAGTCGCTTGTCAAAGCGGGCGCGCTCACTTCGATCACGGCCGGCTCCCTGGTCGGCCAGTTCGGTAGCGAGGTGCGCCGCTTCTCGCGCCGATTGATGGAGCGCAAGCTCGTCCACAACGTGGCCTCCGACGCTCACGACGCGGTCAAACGACCGCCCGGCATGGCCGAGGCGCTGGCTGAGGCCGGCTACGCGGCGTTCACCGAGTGGCTGACCGAGGCCGTTCCGGCCGCGATCCTCGCGGGCGATGAGATCCCGATGCGCCCGGACGCCCCGCTGGAGCGCGAGCGCCGCCCCCACCGCATCCGCTGGCGACGGCGCTGACCCCTCAGGCGAGCTTGGTGATCGCGATGACCATGCCGATCAGAACGAATATGACGATCGCGCCTTGCAGCCAGATCCATGTGGGTGACATTGCACGACAGCCTAGCGGCGGCCGGCCTCCTCAGATGCTGGCGCTGGCGGTGCGTGCCGAGCCCGCCCAGTATTGGAAAACGCTCACACGCAAGCCGCGCGTGCCCAACACTCCAGGCAAGGCGATCGCGTAGTGGTTGAAGCGGTCCAGCGTGAACTGCGCACGGTAGACCGCGCGGCCTGCCTTGAACGCTTCCATCTGCAGGTAGTCGCCAACGGGCGCCGAGCCGCTCACCAGCACACGCCCGCCACGACGACCGAGGTGAACGGTCACCGAGCTCGGCCTGCCGAAGGGAGAGCGGAAGACCCCGCGCAGGGCACCGAAGGAGGGCTTGTGAGCGCCCGTTTCGGTGAACACCCCGAAGTCTTCGCGGCGCGAGCCCTGCAGCTCGTACATGATGTCGGCGGCCACCCAAGGAGTGCGCGCGAGCGAGCGGAACACGTTCTTGAGGTTGGTGGCCTGCACCTGATCGGTCACGCAAGCCTGTTCCTGCTGGACGCGCCGGCCCGGCCAGCAGCTGCTCCAGCCGAACTCGTTGAGCCACAGCGGCGTGGTGTCGCCATTGGCCAGCTGCACTTCGTGCAGATAGCGCAGGGACGCAAGCACGAGGTTGTAGAAGTGGACGGAGAGTCCGTCGTAGTAGCCCTTGATCCCGGCCGCATACAACGCCCGCAGGAACGCTCCATTGGACCCCACGAGCGAGCCTCCCAGGACCGTCATCGTCGGGGCGACCTGCTTGATCGCGGGGTAGGCGGCCTTCAGGATTTCCGCGTAGCGCTGAGCCTTGTTGGGGCCCGCGAGGTAATCTTCGTTGGCCTGGTCTGGCTCGTTCCACACTTCGATCGCGGCAAGCTTGGAGCCGTAGCGGGCGGCAAGGAAGGCCACGAACGAGCCGTAGTCGCTCGGGTTCGTGGGCGGCCACGCGTTGGCTCTGGTGTTGCGGTTTGCCTGGCACTTGCTCAGTACAGAAGCCGGCGCGGACGAGGCCCAACAAGGCGTTCTCGTAGCGAGCGCGACCACCTTGATCCCGGCGGCCGATGCCCCATTGACGAAGCGATCCGTGAACGCGAGCGCATGCGCGGCGGGATGGCCCTCCTGCGGTTCCAGAACAGACCAGGGGAATTCCACCCGTATGACATGGGCACCAACCTCCTTGGCCCAGGAGATCTCTTGATTGATGCTCGCCGGCGATGCGCCGAAGCTGAACCCCGGCGCGTTGACACCCGCCAAAGGCGGACCGGTCGGAGTCCTCACAACGCTCTGTGCCATCGAAGGCGCCAGCGTGGGGAGCGCACAGCCTAGGGCCAGCGCCACCAGCATCGACTTACTGAACCGCTTCGTCATTCCCCTACGCCGCCGCGACAGCTACTCGGCCTTGCGGAACAGCGCAAGGATCGTGAGAAGCGAGATCTTGAAGTCGAGCGCCAAGGACCAATGGGCGATGTAGTAGTTGTCCCACTCGACCCGTTCCGCCAGCGAGGTCTGTCCCCGCAACCCGTGGACTTGGGCCCAGCCGGTGATGCCCGACTTGACGCGATGGCGGTCGCCGTAGCGGACGATGTCGCGCCCGAACATCTCGACGAACTCGGGACGCTCGGGCCGCGGCCCGACCAAGCTCATGTCGCCGCGCAGGACGTTGAAAAGCTGCGGCAACTCGTCGATCGAGGTACGACGCAGGATGCGTCCCACAAACGTGCGTCGGTCCTCGCCTCCCTCAACGCCGCCGGGAGCCGTGTCCACGGGAAGCATCGATTCGAGGTCAATGACGCCGACCTGAGCGCCGACCGGTTGGACGGCTCCCACTCGATCGGTTCGCATCGAGCGGAACTTGTACAGGTCGAATTCGGTGCCATCGCGACCGACTCGCCGCTGGCTGAAGAGAACCGGCCCGGCCGAGCCGATCCGAACCGCAAGCGCCGCCAACACGATCACCGGCGAGAGCAGAATCAGCAACACGATGGCCGACACACGATCGATCACGTGCTTGATCGCGAACTGGACTCCCTTCGGGTTGACGCCCGAGAAGGACAGCAGGGGCAGGCCGCCCACCGTGTCATAGCCGACACGGTCGTTGATCGTGTCGAACATGCGTGGCACCACCGACACGTCGATGCCCAGCTCTTGGCAGCGCTGGATCAGGCGGCTGATGCGGGCGTCGGCGACTGAGGAGAAGGCCACGATCAGGTTGCGCACGCCGGTGCGCTCCACGATCTTGTCGAGGTCCTCCGCCGTGCCCATCACGGGCACGTCGCGGCCACCGACCTCGGCGATCGAGCGCGGGTCGTCGTCGAGGAACCCAATCGGCGCAAGGCCGTACTCGGGATGGTTATCGAGGCGGCGGGCCACCTGGGAGCCGACCAGACCGGCGCCCATGATCAGGACCGGCTTGCCCACCAGGCGGCGCTTGCGAGCGAAGCGTTGGGCGTAGGCCAACGCGATGCGGCTGAAACCGAGCCCCACGAGCACACACAACCACGTCTCCAGCCAATCGTTCTGGCTGGGCATCGAGCCGTTGAGCAGCGACCCCAACATCGCCACCGCCACGGCGCCAACCGAGACGGCGCTGATGACGGGAACCACACCGTCGAGCAGGAGGGCACGCAGACGACTGCGGTAGAGCCCTCGCAGGTAGAGCAGCAGCAGGGCGACCGGGGGCAGTGCGAGCAGAGGCGCCTGCAGCGAGGACACGCCAAAAGTGGAGTCGAGACCGCCAAGTGCCACAACCACGCCGAGGTACATCAACAGGAGGTCCGAAGCCGGACGCAGAGCGCTCCAGCCGGCGCCCTCGAGCAGCCACTGCAAACGTCCTTGGAAGGCGCTGCGCGGCAGGCTGTGGGGGAAGGGGGCGTCGCGCCTGGCCGGCAGCTGGCCGGTCAGCGGAAGCGATGATGTCTGGCGTGAAATCTCCATGAGAGTGGGGCGTAAGTGCCTCTGTGGCCTCTATCGGTCGCTCAAAGCCGGCGCTGTAGTCGGGAAAGCCGCAGGGTCGCCGCGGACACCAACGCAAGCGTCGCGATCGCCGCCAACAGCAGGAGCAAATC
>JBAURN010000219.1:0-7080 GCA_049581225.1 Solirubrobacteraceae bacterium | reverse complement strand
CGCCGCCGCCGAGCCCTCCGCCGCCGCCCGCCAGGCGGCTGAGACGGGAGGTAAGGCCGGTCGCCGAGCTGGTGCTCACCGCGGACGGCAGGATCACCGTTTCTCCGGCCCTCAGGCCGCTGAGGACGATCGTCGATGTGTTACCGGCCAGGCCGGTGACGACCGGTTGGCGCACGTCCTTGCCGTCGCGAATCACGGTCACCGAGCCGCCCGAGATGGCGCTGGTGGGCACGCTCACCCCTTCGGCTTGTTTGACCACCACTTCGGCCGTGGCGCTCATGCCAGGCTTCAAGCCGTCGGCCATCTGGTCCAGCTCGAAGGTCACGTCATAGCTCACCACTCCGCTGCTGCTCGTCGAGAGGGTCGCCACTTCGCTGACGTGCGCGGCCAGCTTGCGTCCGCTCAGCGCTTCGACGGTGACGGTGGCGATCTGACCCACTTTCACGTTGCCTATTTCCGATTCGCTGAGGGCCACCACCAGATGCATCGAGGAGAGGTCGCTCAGAACGGCGAACGCGGTGCTCGTGGAGCCGGAGGAGCCCGAAGAACCCGTCGATCCGCTTGAGCTCGAGGCGCCCGAGCGGGCGGAGGAGGAGGAGCCGCCCGCAGTGGACGCCCCCGAGCCAGACGAACCCGACCCCGTGGACCCGGTGTCGTTGGAGGCCTTGGTCGTGCCGCTGGCCGACACCACTTCTCCCACCTGGCCCGAGAGCGTGACGATCGTGCCGTCTTGGGGCGCGAGGAGCTTGGTGTCGGCTACAGCTTCTTCGTCGCTGCGTGCCGTCAGTTCCTGGCTTTTCACCGCAGCCCTCGCCGACGCGAGGTTCGCTTCGCGGGTGGCCGCGCTGATCGTGGGGGTCGAAGCTTGCGAGGTGGAGGTTTGCGAGGCGTTATTCGAGCCTGGCTGCTTGCCCGCATCTTTAGAGCCGGACTGGGAGGTTTCGTTTTTCGGCGCGGCCGAGCCTTCTCCGTCGGTTTCTTCTTCTTTGGCGAGGGTGGCCTTCAGAGAAAGCAACGTGGCCTTCGCCTGTTCCAAAGTGACTTCGGCGCTCGAGGGGTCAAGTTCGGCCAACAGACGACCCTCGGTCACGTGCTCTCCCTGAGTGACGTAGATGTGGGTGACGGTGCCGCCCGTCTTGAAGCCGAGGTTGAGTTGAGAGGCCGGCTGCAGGTTGCCGCTGCCGGACACTGTCGCTTGGACGACGCCGAGTGACGCCTTGGCGGTGCGTGTCACAGCGGTCTGGCTGCCAGAGGCCGGGCCCACCACGAGCACGGCAGCCACGACCGCTCCCACGCACAGCAGGCCCAGCAGGTAGTTGAGCCAGGGACGTCCTGTGTGCTCGGTCATCGCCACCTTCGATCTTGGGGTGAACGCGTAAGAACGGGCGAAGAAGCCCCTAAGTATGGATAAAGTCCCCGCGATGCCCACGTACGGCGGGATCGACCTCGGGGGGACGAAGATACAGACGATCGTCATGCACGGCGACGATCGCTCGGTCCTGGGGCAGGCGCGCAGGCTCACGCCACACACGGGCGGTCCGCCCGCGGTGATAGACGCGCTCGTGGCATGCATGTTCGAGGCGGCTGCCTGCGCGGGCGTCGAGGTGGCCCGTCTCGACGGCATCGGTGTGGGCGTTCCCGGCGAGGTGGACGTGGCCTCAGGCAGCCTCGCGAGCGCCCCCAACCTGCCCGCATGGGAGCATCCGGTGCCTTTGGTGGCGGTGCTGGGTGAGCGTCTCGGTCCCCAAATCAAGCTCGGTAACGACGTGTCGGTAGCCGCCCAGGCAGAGCTCACGCTTGGGGCCGGTCGCGGCGCCCGTTCGCTGCTTGCCGTCTTTTGGGGTACCGGCGTTGGCGGGGGCGTGGCATTCGAGGGAAAGCTGTGGCAAGGTCGCGGCGACGCTGGGGAGATCGGGCACATGGTCGTCAAGCAAGGCGGCGCGCGCTGCGGCTGCGGGCGACGCGGGTGCATGGAGGCCTACGCCGGGCGTCGCTCGATGGAAGCCAAGGCCAAGCGCCTCTTTGACAAGGGTCACCAAACAGACCTGTTCGAGATCATGCGCGAACGGGAACGCCAGACACTTTCCAGTGGCGTTTGGGAGCACGCTTTGCATCACAAAGACAAACTCGCCGAGCGCCTGATCGAGCGAGCGGTGCAGGCACTCGGGACCGGTGTCGCATCCGCCGTGAACCTGCTCGACGTCGAACTGGTCCTGTTGGGTGGCGGCTTGGGATTGCGCTTTGGCGAGCCGATGCTCGAGCGGATCCTCGCGGCGATGAAGCCGCATCTGCTCAAGGACGACGATCCGCCGGCGTTGCGACAGGCCGCCCTGGGAGACCTCGGCGGGGCGATCGGGGCCGCTTTGCTGTGTGATTGACACCTGCCGGCAGGCATAGGGGGGCAGAGGTTCGTGGACCGAGGGAAAACTAAAACCCGGCCAGAGTGATCGCGACGAGCACCAGCGACAAGGTCGAGGTGACCGCCACTGTGATGCCGGCCACACCGTCAAGCATTCCCTTGCTGCGCCGCTCGCCCATCACGCGGCGCGAGCGCGACAGGCGCCAGATGAAGAAGAGGTTGATCGGCAACAGCAGGCCGTTCACGACCTGCACTCCCACGAGCAGCGAGATGACAGGTACGCCCGGAACCATTGCCACCAAGGCTGAGAGCGCGATCATGCCGGTGATCAAGGACATGAACACCGGCGCCTCCTCGCGGCGACGGCCGATTCCCTTTTCGTAGCCAAGCGACTCGGAAACCACATAGGAGGTCGCGATCGGCAGGATCGCGCAGGCCAACAGGCTCGCGCCGAGCAGACCGACCGCAAACAGCACCTCCGCATAGGAGCCCGCGAATGGGCTCAGAGCGCGCGCCGCGTCCGCGGCCGAGCCGATTTCGTGAATACCGTGCTTGAACAAGGTTGCGCCGGTCGCGATGATGATGAAGCCCGCCACCAGGTTGGCGAATATCGCGCCCGCCACCGCCTCGCGTTCCTCATGAGGGAGGTCCTCCTCGCGGGAACCTCGCTCCACCACCGCTGACTGCAGGTAGAGCTGCATGTAAGGGGTGATCGTGGTCCCCGCCGTGGCGATCACCAGCAGCAGATAGGTGCCCCCCGTCTGGATTTCGGGGGAGACGATCGCTTTGCCCACTTCGCCCCAGTCCGGGTGGGCCAGGATCGCCGCGATCGGGTAGGCAAAGAAAGGGATCGTCAGCCAGATGAAGGTGCGCTCGGCCGACTTGTAGGAACCCCTCATGATGATCGCCCAAATACCCACCGCGGCGATCGGCACCGAGACCTGCACCGGAATTCCCGCCAAACCGAGCGCCGCGCCCACGCCGACGAAGTCCGATATGCAGATGCCCACGTTGGCGATCAAGACGGCCGTGGTGGCCAGCACCGACCAGCGGATGCCGTACTCCTCGCGAATCAGCTCGGCCAAGCCCTTGCCGGTGACCACACCCATGCGCGCCGCCAGCTTCTGCACGATCGCAAGCGAGACCGTGATCAACACCATCACCCAAAGCAGCTGGTAGCCGTACTTGGCGCCCACCGAGGAGTAGGTGGCGATACCACCAGCGTCGTTGCCCGCGTTGGCGGCGATCAGGCCCGGGCCCAGCAGGGCCAGAAGTGCGAACAGGCGCGCTCTACGCGGATTGAGCCGCGCAGGCAGCCGCGGTCGGCCAAGCGTGGCCGACCGGATGCGGCGAATGACCGACGGTACTCGGACCGCCATCGAACTGGGTGCTGGAGCCGTTCACGGCGCAGAGTCTAGTTGTCTGAGCGTCGCTTCGGCGGGCGCCTTCGTGCAGAGCGCCCGAAATGGGGCCGGCTCGAGGCGGTCAGGCTGGGGGAGGGGTGCTTGCGATTGGTCAGTCCTCGCCAAGCAAGCCGAAGCGTCGACGCCAACCGCGCGGGAGCATCGCCTCCAACACGTCGTCGACCGTCACTATCCCGAGCATGTGCTCGTGCTCGTCGACAACAGGCACACAAGTGAGGTTGTAGTCGGCCATCACTCGCGCCACTTCTTCGAAGGAGGCGTCGGTGCGCAGCGAGGGCAACTCGTGCTTGACCAGCGCACTCAGGCGACGATCGGGCTCCGCTCGCACGAGCGCCGCGACCGGCACGCTGCCCTCCAAAGCGCCCTCCGGCGAGCACACGAAAACGGCGGTGAGCAGCTCCGGGGCGATCTTCGACAGCCGCACCGCATCCAGTGCTTCGCTTGCGCTCGTCGTTCGCCGCAGCGACACGAATTCCGGGCTCATCAGACCGCCGGCCTCAGCCGGGTCATAGCCGAGCAGCTTGCGCACCTTGATCCTGTGACTGACAGGCAGCAGGGCGAGCACGCGTTCGCGATGCTCCTCCTCGAGCTCTCCCGCCACGTCGGCGGCGTCGTCGGGAGCCATGCGGCTGAGGATCTCCGCGACCTGCTCGTCTGGGCGATCCTCCAAGAACTCGCGCTGGTGATGGTCGTCGAGCTCCTCGAACACGTCGGCCTCCAGCTCCCGATCGTCCTCGCCGACGGCTTGGATGATCTCCTCGCCCTCGCGTCGGGAGGCGGCCTCCACGAGGTCGGCGATCTGGGCGGGGTGAAGCTTTGCGAGCTTTGGGTGGGGGACCCTCAGACGCACCGTGGGGACGTGACCCACGAAAGGCTCCACGCTTGCCCAGTCCAAGAAATCGCCGGTCGCGATGCGCTGTCCCAAGGGTTTTGGCAGCAGGCGGCGCAGCCCCCCACGAGGTCCTGTGTCCACGCCGACCACGCGCCAGGAGCCGGCGATGTCGGCCAACTCGATCTCATTTGCGCGCACCAGGCGCGCGCCATCGACGTTGATCAGCTGACGGTCGAGCACGTCACGCTTGAGCAGCACCTCCTCCTCGCGGCGCTCGAAGTGGCGCAGGTCGAGCTTGGCCTTGCGCAAGATCACTCCGTTGTCGATCGCCGACACGCGGTCGGCGCCCAGATAAGAGGTGCGCCCCGCCACCTTCACCAGAAATCCCGTTATGGGCGGGTAGCCGACGCCACCGAGACGCACGATCACATCCTCGACCCGGCCCAACCGCTCGCCGTCGCTGTCGCGCAAAGGACTGCCCACCAAGGCGGACAGGTGCAGGATCGGCGGCGCCTTCAGCGCGGACGCGCTCACCCAGTCATCCTACTCGCGCCCATTTCGTCTCTCGCTTCGCGTCTCGCCAAGCGATCGCCAAGGACGCACGGCTCAGACGGCCTTCGACTTGCTCAACCCCCGGTCAGGCTCGTCGGGATCGGCTGCCCGTGTGGCGGCGGGTCGTCCTCCAGCAGCTGGGGGATCGTCACCGGACGCAGCCCCCGCCTGCGCAGGCCTCTCACGATCGCCGGCAGCGCGGCGATCGTCTCGGCGCGGTTGCCGCCCGCGTCGTGCATCAGGATGATCGCTCCCGGCTTGGCGCCCGCCAAGGCTCGTTCCACGATCGCTTGGGTTCCCGGCAAGGTGTAGTCGGCGGTATCGACCGACCATAGGATCATCAACAGGTGCAGATGTCCCAGCTCCTTGAAGGTGGTCGGGTCAAACGATCCATATGGCGGTCTGAACAGGCGCGGCCGCTTGGCCCCGAGCACCTCGACCTGGACCATCTGTTCAAAAAGCTCCTCGTACTGATCGTGAGGGGAGAGGCTCGCCATCATCGGGTGAGTCTCGGTGTGATCGCCGATCACATCGCCCGAGTCGACCTCGGCGACCGTGCCGGCCGAGAAGTACTGCTCCTGGTTGCCGATCACAAAGAAAGTCGCGTGCACATGCAGCCGGTTCAGTTCGGCGACCAGCTGCTGGGTGTAGGGGCCGGGCCCGTCGTCGAAGGTGAGCGCTACCTCGTTGCCCTTCGAGCCGCCGCTGGTGACTGCCGGCGTGTAGGCCAAGACGGAGTTGATCGCCTGTTGTTCGGCCTTGAAGGCAGCCGCCGCCCGTTCGGCCTGATTGGGCGACACGGCGGCCACGTGCGGTTTGTTTGCGTGCGCGGCCGGCTTGGGGCTTTTGTGTGAAGTGACCGCCGCGATCAGTAGAGCCACAATTACGATCGCGCCGATCCCAGCGCCCGCGCGGCGACGCCGAAAGATCTGGTTCGTGCTTCGTTCGGGATCCCCGACCCTGGTCGAGGACGCCCCGCTGCTCGCCTCGGGCTCGACAGTGGGGGTGCGGCTTGCCTGGGAGCGCTCCTCCCATGTCCAGTCGTCCCAGCGAGTCATTCGTCTCTATTTTGACTATGTGATTCCGTTTTGGCTCTCGATAGGTGTGTTGTCGCTCTGCCAAGGCCTGGTCGTGGCGCTGCCACGCGCTTGGTCCCCGGCCTGGATGGCCCGCCTACACAGCCGCCTATGGGCTTTGGTGCCCGCTCTTTCGGTGATCGGTTTTGTCGCGGTCGGCTTGGTGGCCGAACGCGCGAGCGCGCAGGCGCTCACGTATATCGCACTGGTCGGTGTGCCTCTGCTCGCCGCCCTGGCGCTCGGCTGGCTCATGCACGGAGCCAGGCCGTCGCTCGCCCTTCTGGTCGCACCGCTGTTCGCTCTGGCCTGGGCCGACCGCGGCGCTCTCGCCGGCCAGGGGGCCGCGGTCGTCCTCTCCGCACTCTCCTGTGTGGCCTTGGGCGCCCTGATCGCGGGTGTCACGCCGGTTCGCTGGCTGGCCGTAGGGATCATCGCGATGGCCATCGCCGATTCTGCCCTGGTCATCTCCGACCTGCTCCAGGCTCCCAACAACGCCCTCAACGTGGCCCACCCGGTCGGGGGCCTGCCGCGTCTGCAAGCCGAGGTGTTCGGCTCGGCGGTCATGGGTTATGGAGACCTTTTCGTGGCAGGCGTGTTCGGAGGGCTGCTGGCTTGCCTGGCCGCCCGCGCGTGGGATGCCCAAGCGGGCCTCGCCGGGCGCGCTCGCGCGCTTCAGTCCACAGGGGCTTTGCTGGCGGCGCTGCTGGCGATCGCATTCGACACGCTGTTCTTCGCCGTCGATGAGCTGCCCGCGACCGTGCCGGTCGCAGCGGCGCTGGTGATCCTTTTGAAGATCGGCTCCCCCTCGGGTATGTCCTCCAGCGCCAACGCCTGCGA
>JBAURN010000218.1:0-9779 GCA_049581225.1 Solirubrobacteraceae bacterium | reverse complement strand
CGGTCATCATCATTCTGCTCGTGCTCGTGGTGGCCTCCAACAAAAGCGCCACCTACCAGCTGATCTTCCCCGAAGCCGGCCAGCTCGTGCGCGGCGATCAGGTCCAGGTCGGGGGAGTGCCGGTCGGCTCGATCAAGGACATCACCCTGCTCCACAACTACAACGTGCGCATCACGATCAACGTCGAATCCTCCCTGGCGCCCTTGCACCAAGGAACGACGGCCGAAATCAGGGTGCCTTCCCTGTCGAGCGTCGCCAACCGCTACATAGCGCTCTCGCCCGGCCCCAACAACCGTCCCGCCCTGCCCTCCGGCTCGACCCTGCCGACGACCGCCACCCATGGCGTGGTCGATCTCGACCAGCTGTTCGGCATCTTCAACGCCAGGACCCGCAAGGGCCTGCAGCAACTGATCCAGGGCTCGGCCGAACAGTACGACGGCGTCGCGCCGCAGCTGCAGGAAAGCTCGCGCTACTTCCCGCCCGCACTCGCCGCCTTCGACCACGTTCTGGCCGAGCTGGGGCGCGACCAGAACACCTTCTCGAGCTTCCTCGTCGAAAGCGCCAAGGCGACCACCGTCCTGGCCGCCCACAGTCAGCAGCTGACCGAACTGGTTGGTCACGCCGACACCGCCCTCGGGGCGCTGGCCTCCCAGCAGTCCAACCTGACCGCCGGGATCAAGGAGGTGCCGGTCACCTTCAAAGAAGGCACCCGCACCTTCGAACAGTTGCCCGCCACGCTGGCCGACCTGACCAAGCTGGTCAACGCCTCCAAGCCCGGCGCGCCCTTGCTCGGGCCGTTCGTGACCAAGCTGCGCCCACTCGTGATAGCGGCCACACCGGTCGTCGGCGACTTCAGCGAAGCGCTCTCAAAGCCGGGCTCCAGCAACGACCTCACCGAAGCGGCCCTGGCCCTCCCCGGACTCGCCCAGGCACTGGTGACCGCTTCGCCCAACGGCGTTCGCGCCGCCGAAGAATCACTGCCCATAACGGCTCTGTTCGGCCCCTACAGCCCCGACCTCCAGGGTTTGATTCGCTCCTTCGGCCAAAGCACCGCCTACTACGACGCAAACGGTCACTACGCCCGTGTCGCCGGCCTGTTCCCCGACTTCTCGCTCGGCTCCGAAGAAACGCTCAAACCGGCCAACCCCTCCCAGGTCGTATCCGGCCTGAAGACCGGCCAGCTGCGCCGCTGCCCCGGCGCCGGCACCCAGCCCGCGGCCGACGGGTCCTCGCCCTTCACCGACAACGGCCAGCTCGGCTGCGACCCCTCACAGACCCCATGAACAGGCGTCGCTCCAATTCACTGGCGGGCAGTCCGCTCCTGATCGGCGCGGTCACGACCCTGATCGTGGTCGTCGCCGTGTTCCTCTCCTACAACGCCAACAACGGCCTTCCCTTCACGCCCACCTACGACATCAAGGTGCAACTGCCCGAGGCCTCGGGCTTGCAGAAGGGCAACCAGGTGCGCATCGGCGGCGAGCGCGTCGGTGTGATCAGCGGCCTCAGTCCCTACCAGGACCCCAAAACCGGACGGGTGACCGCGATCATCTCGCTCAAGCTCGAAAAGAAAGTCGAACCCCTGCCGGCCGACACCAAAGCGCTCGTGCAGTCGGTCTCCACGATCGGCCTCAAGTACCTGTCCCTGGAACGCGGCAACTCCACCCAGACCCTCAAGGCCGGCTCCACGATCCCCGTATCCCAGACAAAGGAACCGGTCGACCTCGACCAGTTCTTCGACATGTTCGACGAAAAGACGCGAACCGCAAATCAAGTGAACCTGACCACCTTCGGCAATGGTCTGGCCGGACGCGGGATCGGACTCAACGAAACGTTCGCCACCCTCAGGCCCTTGGTCACCAACGCGATTCCCGTCCTGCACAACCTCGCATCGCCCAAGACAGGCTTCGGTCAGCTGTTCATCGCGTTTGACCGCGCCGCCAAAGAAGTGGCGCCCGTGGCGAGCGAACAAGCCAGCTTCTACAGCAACCTCGACACCTTCTTCACCGCCTGGGCGAGCGTCGCGCCCTCACTCGAAGAGGCCATCGTCGAAGGTCCCGCCACGCTGCACCAGGCCACCTACTCGTTGCCCTTCCAAGCCGAATTCGTCAACAAGAGCGCCGACTTCATGCGACTCCTGCGTCCCAGCGCGAAGATCCTCACGACCGTGGCGGCGCCGCTCGGCCACGCCTTCGAAGTCGGAGCCGTCAACGTTCGCGCCGCCACCGCGCTGAACCACGAGGTTGCCGAAGCCACGCAGGCGGTCGCCGAATTTGCCAAAAACCCGATCGTCACCACCGGCCTCGAAGACTTCACGCAAACGCTCAATCTGGGCAACCCGCTGTTCGCCGGGTTGGCCCCCGCCCAGACGACCTGCAACTACGTGACGCTCGCGTTCCGCAACATCGCAAGCCTGCTCTCGGAGAGCGTCGGCGTGGGCACGCTCGGTCGCGCCATGGGCGTGCTCTCGCCCAACGGGCCCAACAACGAGGGCGCCGCGTCCTCCTCCTACGCCAACGGCCCCTCTGTCGACCATTCGCCGGGCGCCACCGTCGGCACCGTCGGACCGCTGGTCGACAACAACCACGTGCACGTCAACCCTTACCCCAACGTGGCCGGTCCCGGTCAGACGCACGAGTGCGAAGCCGGCAACGAGCCCTACAAGATCGGCCAAGCCGTGATCGGCAACGTGCCCGGCAACGTCGGCACCAAGACCGAAGACACCGAACGCCAGAACGACCTCTTCGGCGAAAAGTATCCGGCCTCCACGCTGCAGGCGCTCGGCTTGACGGGTTCGAAAGGGGCCAAGAAATGAGCCGCGTGCGCTGGTGGAAACGCTACGACGAGATGCCCGTCGTCGAGCTGCAGAGGTCCAACCCCGTGCGCTTCGGACTCGTCGTGATCGTGATCACAGCGATCGTCGTCTACTTCGGCTTCACCAAGCACATCCCGTTCAAGCACGGCTTCCGCCTGAAGGCCGTCTTCGGCACCGCGGTCAACATCAGTCCCAAATCGCCCGTGCGCATCGCCGGCGTCAACGTTGGCACCGTCACCTCGGTTCAGCGTCAGGGCAACACCGGTGTGGTCACCATGGAAATCTCCAAAGGCGGGCTGCCGATTCACCAAGACGCCACGCTCAAGATCAGGGCGCGCATCCTCTTGGAAGGCAACTGGTTCATCGACCTCCAGCCCGGCACCCCCACCTCGCCGACCGTCTCCTCGGGCTACACGGTCCCGATCACCCAGACCTCCGATCCCGTCCAGCTGGACCAGATTCTCGACGCCCTGAACACCAACACGCGCTCGAACCTGCAAACGCTCCTGGCCGAATACGGCTCCGCGCTCACGCGCAAGCCGACGCCGGCCGAGAACGCCGAACAGAACCCCGCGGTGCGCGGCCTGAACGCCGCCCAGGCGCTCAAAAAGACCTACTACGACTCGCCCCAGGCGCTGAAGGGCGGCGCGATCGTCGGCCAGGCGTTCGCCGGCGTCGAACAGAACGACCTCTCCAAGCTGATCTCCGGCGGCAACGAGCTGTTCTCCGCGCTCAACCGCGACGAACAGCAGCTCGGCGAATGGGTCGACAACTTCAACACCTTCCTCGGCGCCCTGTCAGACCAGTCGAGCAGCCTCACGAGCGCCGTCGCCCTGCTGCCGAGCACGTTCCACAACGCCTCCAGCGCCTTCCGCAACTTCAACGCCGCCTCACCCGCGATCCGCAAGTTCTCGCTTGACCTGGTCCCCGGGGTCGAACAGACGCCCGCAACGATACGAGCGGCCTACCCCTGGATCGAACAGACCCAGGCCTCGCTCGCTCCCACCGAGCTTGGCGGTGTGGCCAGCGGCCTACGCGAAGCGGCTCCCACGATCGCCGGCCTGATCACGCCTCAGCCCGCCCTCTTCAAACAGGTCGACCAGTTCTCCCAGTGCCTTTCCAAGATCTTCTTCCCGGCCGGCAACACCAAGATCCAGGACGGCGCCAACACCTCGGGCGTGGAAGCCTACAAGGAGTTCTGGTACTCGATGGCCGGCCTGGCCGGGATCGGGCAGAGCTTCGACGGCAACGGTCAAACCACCCGCTTCCTCGTCGAGACCGGCGACCAGACGCTGCGCTCGGCGCCCGCCAGCGTCGTCGGCGCCCCGACCAGCGGCAAGAAACTGCCTCTGCTCGCCCACACCTCGCAGGCTCCGTTGGGCACCAGCCCGGCCTTCCCCGCGAGCGAGCCCCCCTACAAGCCGCTGGTGCCCTGCTACACCCAGACCCCCCAAAATCTCAACGGGCCGCTTTCGCACGGCCCCGCTGACGGGAGCCAACCGTGACGCGCGAGCAAGAGCACCAAGGCGAGCGCGGCCTCGGCGATCAGATCGCGCGCTACCGGACCGCCTTCATCTCGGTCGTCGCGATGGTCGTGATCGCCCTGTTCGTGGGCGGCTACATCCTCTCCAACGAGCGCCTCTCCCTGCCCGGCTGGGTCCCGGTCCTGGGCAAGGAATACGTCACGCTCAAGGCCGACTTCCGCACGGCCCAGGCGGTCACGCCCGGCCAGGGCCAGGCCGTCACGATCGCCGGCGCCAAGATCGGGGAAATCGCCAGCGTCCAATCAAACGAAGGCAACGCCCTCGTGACGATGAACATCACGCCCAAGTACGCGCGCTACATCTATCGCGACGCCACCATGCTGTTGCGTCCCAAGACCGGCCTGAAGGACATGACCGTCGAGGTCGATCCCGGCAACCCGCGCGCCGGACGCGTCCCCAGCGGCTTCACCGTGTCCCAGTCGCACACGGCCCCCGACGTCAACTTCGAGGAATTCCTGGCCGCTCTCGACGGCGAAACGCGCGCCTACCTGCAGGAGCTGATCGCGGGCGCCGGCGAAGGCCTCAAGGGCAACTCCGCCAACCTCTCGGCGACGTTCAAGCGCTTCGACCCGATCTCGCTGTATACCCGCAAGATCACCGCCCAGCTGCAGTTGCGCCACAAGAACATCGAACGCGCGATCCACAACTTCCAGCTGATCGTCAGCGCGCTCGGCAACAAGGACACCGAAATCTCACAGGCGATCGACGCCTCCAACGCGGTCTTCAGGACCTTCGCCGAACAGGACCAGAACTTCCAGCGGACCCTGCATCTGCTGCCCGGCGCGCTTTCGAAGACCAAGAGCGGGCTCGGCCAGCTGTCCACGGCGGTGGCCGTCACCGGCTCGACCCTGACCAAGCTCCAGCCATTCGCCACCTCGCTGGCGCCGGCCCAGGAAGCCAACCGCTCGCTGTTCAAGACCACCACGCCGATCATCAAGAACGAAATCCGCCCGTTTGCGCGCAAGGTCCTGCCCATCGTCAACCAGCTGAACCCCTCGCTGAAGGAACTGGGCGAAGCCTTCCCCGGTCTGGAAAAGAGCTTCGGGGTGTTCAACGAATTCCTCAACGAGCTCGCCTACAACCCAGGACCCAACCAGGGAGGCTTCCTGTTCTTCCTGACCTGGGCCAACCACGACCTCAACAGCGTGCTCTCGACGGCCGACGCCCACGGTCCGGTCGGGCGCACGGTCCTGTACGCGAACTGCGAAGTGCTGCCCATCTTCAACGCGGCGGGCACGGTCAACCCCACGGTGCGTCTGCTGGTCGCGCTGCTCAACCCACCCAACGAAGCCGAATGCGCCGCCCAGGGCCTGACCGCGGCGGCCACGACCGCCACCGCCGCGGCCGCCCACGCACGCCCCCATACCAAACACGCCGCCGGCTTCACCCTGAAACTGCTCGGCTCCAAGCACAGCGCCTTCGGGCGGATCGCCACCGCCAGCGAGGAAGGTCGCTAGATGCAAAAGCGCGCGCCCACCCTGGCAAACATCCTTGTGATCGTCCTGTTCGCCCTCAGCTGCTTCGGCTTGCTCCTGTTCCTGTGGGAGTCCTTTGGCGGTCCCGTCCCGCTCAAGCCCAAGGGCTACCGCTTCACGATCGCCTTCCCCCGCACGCTCGCCCTGGCCGAACAGTCCGACGTGCGCATCAGCGGCGTCGACGTCGGCCACGTGATCAGCCTCGCCTACGACAAGGACGGGCGCGCCCACGTCACGATCGAAATCGCCAGCAAGTACGCGCCGATCCCCTCCAACATGAACGCCATCCTGCGCCAAAAGACCCTCCTGGGAGAGACCTACGTCCAACTCAAGCCAGAGGGCGCCGGCGCCCCACCGCTGCCCGACGGAGGTGAGCTGTCCAACGCCGACGTCGAACCGGCGGTGACGCTTGACGACATCCTCTCCGCGCTCACCCCCGAAACGCGCAAGAACTTCCAAGTCTGGATGCAATCCCTGGCCGAAGGCCTAGGCGGCAAAGGCGAAGAGATCAACTCCTCCTTCGCGGTCATACAGCCCTTCGTCGAAGACGCCAACAAGCTGGCCGCAACGACCGCCTCCCAGGAGGGCGCGCTCACGGCGAGCATCCACAACACGGGCGTCCTCTTCGACGCCCTGACGGCACGCGAGGGCGAGTTCCGCGGCCTGATCTCAAACGGCGATCGCGCCTCCCACGCCCTGGCCGAATCGAGCCAGGCGTTCGCACAGATCTGGCAAGAACTTCCGGCCTTCCAGCGCAATACCCGCACGGCCCTGCGCAGCCTCGACGCCTTCGCCACCAACACCGTGCCCCTGTATGACCAGATACGTCCCTTCGAGGAAAAACTCACCCCGCTGCTGCAAGCCGTCAAGCCCTTCACGCCGCCTTTCAACGCGCTCCTGACCTCGCTCGGACCGTTCACCAAAGCCGCCAAGACCGGCCTGCCGGCGGTCAAGAAGGAGCTCAACCTGACGACCCCGCTGCTGGCCGCGACGAGCTCCGCGCTGCACAACTTCAACCCGTTCTTCCAGTACGCGAGCGATTACGTGCCCGAGATCCAGGCCCTGTTCGCCAACGCGACCGCCGCCACTCAGACCCACGAAAAAAACAAAAATGTCGCCAACGGTCCCCAGCAGCACGTGCTGAAGGTGATGAACACGATCACGCCCGAAGGGCTCAGCGTCTATCAGCAGCGGATCGGCGTCAATCGCGCGAACGCCTATCCCTTGCCCGGCGCTTTCAACTCGATAGCCAGCGGCCTATCTGTATTCAGTGGCTCCAACTGCGCCAACTCCGCCCCGTCCTTGAGCGGCCCTGCGCTCGGGACTATCAGCGAAGAAATCATCGAACAGCTGATCGGGATCGAACCCGGCAGCCGCAAGAAGGGCGCGCCGGTCGAAAATCACACCCTGTTCGCGCCCGCCGCCAACAATCCCGAAAAGCCCGGCAACGTGATTCCGGCGCCCGCCTGCAAGCAGCAGGCGCCATTCACGTTCAACGGCGAAACGAGCCAATACCCGCACGTCACGCCTTCGAAATAGGCTTCGCTCAGGCCCGCGAAATGCGGCGGCGCCAGGTCAGGCCGCGCAGGTTCGGGCGGCGACTCAGGTCAGGCCCGCGCAGGCAGCGGCGCGCTCGTGGTCCAGATAAGGCAGCAACGCGAAGTACGTGAGGTCGGCACGCAGGCTAGGCAGTTCGGCGAGCTTTCCCTGCAGTGCCCGCCGGTGCACGATCGAGGCGATCCCGCCGACGATCGCCTCAGAGGTCTGCTTTGGCGGGTACGCGTCCTCAGCGCACAGGCAGCGCCCCTCCTCCAGCAGCGAGGCGAACAGGCCGAGCGCTTCGCGCTGGCGTTCGCAGGCCGCCGGGCCCGCCCCGAGCATCTCCACGAACACGACGTCCGCCACCTCGGCGTGGCGCGCAAGCGCAACCACCAGCACCTCGATGGCCAGGCTCACGCGCTCGGGCCACGGGCGGGCTTGGGCGAACAGCTCCATCGCCGAGCTTTCGGCGCGACCGATCACCGCATCGATCGCCTGCATGAAACAGTCGTGCTTGTCCCTGAAGTGCTCGCTGAACACAGCCTCGGGCACTTCGGCCCGCGAGAGCAGGCGGCTGACGGTGGTGCGGTCGTAGCCACGCTCGGCGACCGTTTGGATCATCGCGCCAAGCAAGCGCGCCCGCGGATCGCCGCGGGGCCGGTTCGCCAGCGCCGTGACCGCCGCCTTGGATCCTTCGCTCGTGGGCGAACCGTTCGTCCGCGAGTCCTCTGCCAACCCTGGCTCTGCGCCGAAGCGCCCATGCTCGAACATCTCCTACCTCCCAGATCCCTGATCGTAAACCCCCTGGCCCCGGTATGTCAAGGGGATGTGTATGGACTGGTACCAAAGCCCCGGTTGCCGGGGGCCGCGCCGGTCACTAATATCTGGGGCTGTGGAGGGTGTCGAAGGGACTCATGGGGAGGATGCGCAGGGCGAGCCGCTGGCCGCGCCCGACGTGCCCCTGAGCGTCGAGGAGGACGAAGACCACTTCCAATATCACTCCGCCGGCTCCGACCTGGACCTGGCCGGAGAGGCCACCGACCGCGAGTGGTCGATTCGCTGCACGGACGTGGTCAAGCGCCTGGCCGGGATCCCCGTGCTCAACGGTCTCAACGTGGCGATCCCCGACGACATGATCACGGTGGTCTTGGGCCCTTCGGGCACCGGCAAGAGCGTGCTCATCAAGCACCTGATCGGGCTCATGTTCCCCGACTCGGGCAACATCGAAGTGCTCGGCAACTCGGTGCCCAAGCTGACGATGCCCAAGCTCTTGGAGTTGCGCCGCAGGATCGGCGTTCTCTTCCAGGACGGAGCCCTGTTCGGCTCGATGTCGGTGTTCGACAACGTGGCCTTCCCGCTGCGCCAGCACACAGACATGTCCGAAGGCCAGATCGGCGAGCGTGTGCGCCGGCGCCTGGCGGACGTGGGCTTGGCCGAGGCGATGGACGACGCTCCTTCACAGCTCTCGGGTGGGATGCGAAAGCGAGCCGGCTTCGCGCGCGCGCTTGTGACCGAACCCGACATCGTCATCTTCGACGAGCCCGACTCCGGGCTCGATCCCGTGCGCACGGCGCTCCTGTGCGATCTGATCCAGGAGATGCACGAAGCCAACGGCGGCACCTACATCGTGGTGACGCACAACATCGCCTCGGCGCGTCAGATCGGCCAGTACATCGCCCTCCTGTGGCGCGGACGGATCGTGGAAGCGGGCGATGCCGAGCGCATGTTCTCCTCGGAGAACCCCTTCGTGCGGCAGTTCCTGAGCGGGTCGGCCAGCGGCCCGCTCGGCATGGACTGAGTCAAGAGGGCGCCTCGCGCCCCCGGTCCTCGTTTGCGGGGAGGGTCCCTCGCGCTTGCGAGGGGGACTTGGTGTGGACCTTGGTTGTTTCGAGGGCAACGGTGTCGCGGGTGGAGCCGCCGCTTGGGTTGTGGTTGCTCTCTCAAGGGGGCCTCCCCCGCGCGCGCGGGGGGCCTTGATCGCGGCAGGCCGCGCCCAACTGTCTGTTGCGGCGTCCCCGCCATATGCGAACATGTGTTCGTATGGTCGTGTCCGTATACATTCCCCGATTTGCCCTGACGGTCGTCGCCGGTGGAGCCGAGGCGCTCGCCGGCAGAGAGCTGGCGCTCGCGCCGATGGTCGGAGGGCAGTTACGCGTGGGGGAGGTGTCTGGCGCCGCCGAGGCTTTCGGTGTCAACGCCGGTATGCCCCTGGGGGAGGCACTGGCGCGTTGCCCCCAGCTCGACTTGATCGCAGCCGACCCGCTTGCCGTGGCCCAGGCATGGGAGGTGGTCGTGTGCTCCTTGGAGGGCATTGGAGCCGCGGTCGAGCCCGCCCGCGAGGGGCTTGCCTACTTCGAGATGGGCGGCTTGCGGGGTTTGCACGGCTCGGACACTCACACGCTCGCGGCC
>JBAURN010000217.1:0-9919 GCA_049581225.1 Solirubrobacteraceae bacterium | reverse complement strand
GGCAATGGGCCGCGCCCGACCCCGGAGCATCTGACCCCGAAGGACGCCGAGGACCGCCTCGCGGCGATCCTGCGCGAGCTTGAGAGCAAGCCGCTGGGAGAGGGCGAGCCGACGGCGGCCGGCTCGCTCAGGGATGGCACTGAGGGATGGCTCGCGGAGCGCATGAGCGAGAAGGGCTTGAAGCGCTCCACGGTCGCCGGCTACGAGGATATGTTCGAGCGGCTCTACCGCGACCTTGGAGCCGAAACGCCGGTGAGCGAGTTCGCCGACGGGCGACTGCGGGACTACTTTGTGGACTTCAAGTGCTACCGCGTGCTGGGCGAGAAGGCCGCGCGGAAGGCAAAGGCCGAAGGCAAGGACGTGCGCCGGGTCGAGATCACCCGCTGGACAGCGCAGCCACCTGGCAGCTCCGCCGTTGAGGTCAAGACCAAGGCGGAGGCCGTCCGCTTGGCCGATGAGCTGCCCGGCACCTGGAAGCACCGGCGCCGCGGCTGCTACCGCGTGGTTCCGCTGAACGCACAGCGACCTCGGCGAGTCGCTCACGCGACCGCAAGGCAGCGAGAGGCCGAAGGCTGGATCATCGCGCGTCGCACGGCAAGCCCTGGAGGCTCGTCGCGCCGGGGACGGCGCAGACTCGCAACGCCTACCGCGACATCTTCGTGGCGGTCCTCGACTACTGCGTTCGCCGAGGCTGGCTGCCGGTCAACCCGCTCGCCGAGGTCAAGCGGACAAGCAAGAGGCACGCGCGCCAGGTCATCTTGCGCCGCGATGACTTCTATGACCGCGACGAGATCGACAGGCTGCTCAAACACGCCCCGAGTGTCCGCGAGGAAGCCTTCTGGCGGCTCGGCGCCGACGCCGGGTTCCGCCTGCCTGGCGAGGCGCTAGGTCTGAGGAAGGGCGCCGTCGACTTCCAAGCAAACGTGATCCGCGTCCACGACAACTGGGTGCGCAACGCACCCGACACGACCAAGACCTCCGACTCCTGAGGCGATCCCAATGACTCCGCGCTTGGCGCGAGCACTGGCGAAGGTGTTGGACCGTGACTACGCGACCGAGAACGAGGACTTCGTGTTCGCCAGCGAGGACGGCGAAGGCCCGTCAGCGAACGGTCGATGCGCAATGCGTTCAAGCTCGCCCAGCAGCAGGCCGGCTTGAAGCCGATCAAGATGTACAACCTGCGCCACTCCTTCGGGACGACGCTGGCGCAGCGGGGAGTCGACGTGAGGAGGATCCAGGCGCTGATGCGCCACGACCGGATCACGACAACCGAACAGTACATGGCCTACAGGCCCCAGCCCGAGCTCGCCGGCCAGATCACGCCTTGGACCCGCAAAGCCTGCCCGAGAACGTCACGCCGATCCGGTCAGACTCAGCCGCGTCGCTCCTTGAGCGCCTGGAGGAGGAGATACCCGCCAAGTGGCTGCGCGAGGTAGAACGCATCTTCGCCGAGGGTCACATGCCGCTGCCGGCCGTCGACGCCTCAACGCCACCCGACGAGCAGGCCGACTCGCGGCGGCACCTAGCGGCAGTCGAGGCACCCACGAGCTGATCCGCAGCCTGGCGGTAGCTCGGACGCTGGCGCCGCGCGGGCGGACTTCGATCCGCCGGCGCTCCGAGCTGAAAGCGCGGGGAGGCGCAACTCCCGCGTGCGGCCATGCCCGCGCGATTTTCGCACGCCCGTTGGGCGTGCCGCGCGTCCGGCAAGGGCCCAACACGGGGTGGGGCCGTTGCGAAAGGGACGGCCATGTCTCAAGCGGTTGCGGTTGCAGAGCCCATCAAGGGTGGCAAGGGCGGCAAGTTGTTCGGCGGAGCGCTCACAGACGAAGCGCTCGACTCCTCGCGCAGCGTGCTCGGCGCGACCCACTTCGGGAACACACGCGGGCTTCAGCAGTTCTACTCGCCGCCGGAGGTGGCCGCGTTCATCAAGCAGGCGATCGACCCGCTGGGGCGCCTGCCCGTGCTCGACCCGACGGCCGGGAACGGTGCGCTTCTGGCCGCGTGGCCGAGCAATCAGCGCTTCGGGGTCGAGATCGACGGCGATCAGGTGCTGTCCTCTCGCAAGCCAGTCACGGTGTACGTGATGCTCACGAAGGGCTCCTTGGACGAGAAGAAGTGGGCGCTGCTCTCCGCCAAGGCCGCCGCCGCGGACCTCGCGCTCGACGGGCAGCTCATGGACGAGCGTGAGGAGCCAATCTCACTGGAGCAGGTGCTCAAGGAGCTGCAGGCCAAGGGCGTGCCACTCACAGGCGAGGAGATCGCCGAGTCCGAGCTGCAAGCGGCATGGGAGAACACCAGCAACGTCATCCCGTTCGTACCGCAGCCCAAGCCGATGGCGCCGATAGAGCCGCTCGGCGAAACCGAGCAGCTTGAGCTGTTCGCAGCCTAGTCGGGTGGGCCGAACGCACGGTTGCCGCGAAGTGGCACGGCTTGCGGAACCTGCTTGGATCGAAGAACGAGCACACACCGAACGAGGAGGCAGGTGGCATGAACATAGAGTTCCTCTCGACCATGGCGGTGATCGCGCCCGATCCGCCCGCCAGTCGCAAGTTCTACGTCGACGCGCTCGGGCTACCGCTCGAGAGCCACGGCGACGACTATCACCACAGCGAGCACATCGCCGGCTGCAAGTCCTTCGGCATCTGGCCGCTGTCCCAGGCCGCGGAGGCGTGTTTCGGGATGTCGCGGTGGCCGGCGGAGCGGCCGGTGCCGCAGGTCAGCATCGAGTTCGATGTCGCGGACGCCGCGGCGGTGGGGCCTGCGGCACGGGAGCTGGAGCAGGCCGGCTACGAGCTGCTGCACCCGGCGCGAGAGGAGCCGTGGGGTCAGACCGTGGCCAGGCTGCAGTCACCGGAGGGCGCGATCGTTGGGATCTCGTATGCCCCTGTGCTCCACGACCAGCACTGACTGAAGGGGAGTGGCCTACGGTCCAGAGTCAAGGCCGTCGTCCGCGCAGCCGATCTATCATCGGTGGCGATCCCGGACCCTCGCGCCGGAAGGCGTTGAGGACGACGGCGGGCGCCGCTACATTGTTCGTGGGCCGTACATCTATTCTGGTGAGCCTACGGTCCTTCTTGAGACAAGCCCTGGGAGACCGGGGCTTGTGCTTTTTAAGGCTGGTGGGCGATCCGCTCGCTCGGGCAGCCAGTCGCGTCGCCTTGGTAGTCCAGGCCCCGAATGCACCGGCCATCCTCGACGCCGAACGGTCGGGCGATCAGCCGGGACAGTTTGATTCACCTATCAGCACCAAGCCAGACCTGGCGAAGATACGAACCCACGAAGCGGTCTTCGCGCATCTGGCCCAACGGGCACCGAGGCGACTGCGGGTGCTCTGCGGCGACCTCAACACCCCGCGAAAGGAGCACGCCGACGGGACTATCTGGACCTTCGCACGCGACCAATACGGCCGTCTGCGTCCCGACCGCGGCGAGGCATGGACCACGCCGAGCTGGCCCTCATCCAGAGGCCTCACGCCTACGGGTTCCGCGACACCTACCGGCAGCTGCACGGCTACCAGCAGCGCGAGCTCAGCTGGGAATGGCCGCGCTGGGGCGGCGGATACCGGATCGACCATCTGCTCATATCCGGGCCGTGGCAGGCCACGAGCTGCCGCTACCTGCACCCACTGCGCAAGGCGGGGCTATCCGATCACTCCTCGCTGCTCGCCGAGCTCCAGCCAGCCGCCGAGCCCACAGCCGCATCGTTTCCCACCGCGCGAAACGGGCAAAAAAACCAGTACCGACCCAGCGTCAGTGCTCATACACCGTTCCGAACCCACGACACAAGGAGGGCAGGATGGCTGAGCTGAGCGCGCGAGACAGCAAGCTCGTGCAATACCTCAATGAGGCATACGGCAAGGAGAAGGAGCTCGAAACCGCACTCCAAGCACATATCGGCATGACCACACGAGCGCCCTACAAGAAGCGCCTACGCGAGCACTTGACAGAGACCAAGCGCCACGCCCGCGAGCTCGAGAAACGAGTGAAGCAGCTCGGAGGCACCCCGCAGACAGTGCCGATCGAGGGCCTTGACCCGATCGCCAAAGGCGCCGGCGCCGCAGTCGAGATCGCCGGTCGCGCCGTAGCCGCCGCGAAGGGGCCGTTGCACGCCATCCGCGGCACCGGCGAGCAGGAGAAGATGCTCAAGAACGCCAAGAGCGAGTACGCCGACGAGCACGAGGAGATCGCGACCTACACCGCGATCGAGACGCTCGCCGAAACGCTCGGCGACACCCAAACCGCCAAGCTCGCACGCGCGATCCGCCGTGAGGAGCAAAGCATGGCTAGCTTCCTCGAGCGCCAGATCCCGATCCTCACGAAAGCCGTCGTACAAGCCGAGATCCCGCCCGCGCAACGCCGCAAAGCAACCACCAGGGCACGCCCCAAGCGAGCCGCTACGAATAAAGCCAAAGCGAAACGTACCCCCGCCAAACGCTGAGGGCAGGCCGATGGCAGTAGACACCGCGCTGATCGTCATCGACATGCTCAACCGCTACGAGCACGACGACGCCGACACGCTGAGGAACTCCGTCGAGAAGGTGCTGCCCCTCATGCAGACGCTGATCGCGCGAGCGCGCGAACAAGACGCCCCGATTGTCTACGTCAACGACAACTATGACGACTGGAGCGCAGGTCCCGCCGAGCTCTGCGAGCAAACACTGGAGGGAGCACACGGTACCCTCGTTGAGCCCATTCTGCCGCCGCCAGGGGCAGCGTTCATCACTAAGGCACGGCACTCGATCTTCTACGAAACCTCCCTGGAGTACCTACTGCGAAACCAAGGGATCGAGCGGCTGATCCTGACCGGCCAAGTCGCCGAGCAGTGCGTCCTCTACTCCGCCCTAGACGCCTACGTCCGTCACTTCCAAGTCATCGTCCCCCACGACGCCGTGGCGCACATTCACGAGCACCTCGCTGACGCTGCTCTACAAATGATGAAAACCAACATGCGAGCGAAGATCACCGACGCCGACACCCTGTTCTGAAAACGGTCAAGCCACTCGCTCACTAGCCATGCGGCGAAGCCGCCGACGCGCTACCGACCTCGAGTCGGGTCGCGCTCGTCGAGCAGGCGCAACCTCCTCAGCGGCAGCACGAACCACAGCAGCACAAACGGGACCGCGCCCAGCGCCGCCGTCACCACACCCGCGCTCACACCAAACAACTTGGTCGTGACAAGCAGCAGACAGCCACACATCGCGAGCGCCAAGCACACCAGGCCCGCGATCACGACGCGGTTTGAGTTGAACACGATGTGACGCTTGTCGTCGTGACGGAAAAGAAAGCGATGCTCAGCAGACGGCGCGATCATGCAGACCGCTGCGAGCGCCGCCAACACCAGCGTCACGAAATACACGGTGCGCTCGAAATCTCCGACATGCGCGAACCCGGTGTTGAACGGCACAATCAAGAGAAAGGCAAAGAGCACCTGTACGCCCGTGACGACCACGCGCAGCTCGCCGGTCATCTCCTCCAGATTGCGATCCAGACGCTCAAGGTCCGTCTCCCGGCGGCCAGGGACACCGGCGCGACTCTCGCGATCGGCGTGGGGTGGTTGAGCGTCGCCGGCCATCATCAGTCGTCACTCTCGGCGGGGAATACAGCTGATCTTTCCGTCGTTCTCGAGGATCGCCCACTGGATGTCGCCGATTGAGACGATCTGTGCTTGTCGGGCCTCCTCTTGGATGTCCGCGAGCGTAATGCGCTCTCGTCGCATGTTACGCTCGATCGGCCTGCCGTCCTGCACGAGCACGATCGGCTCCCCCTCCGCGATCAGCCGTGCGCGGGGAGAGCGGAAGGAGATCCAGCTCACCGCTACCGAGAGGAGCGCGATAGTCGAGATCACGGTCAGCGTGCCCGTCACCGACTGATCGCTCTGCGTGATGCCCTGCTGGACTAGATCACCCAAGACCACGAGCAGAATGAAGTCAAATGGCTCGAGGTCTGAGAGCTGGCGCCGACCGACAACGCGGGTCACCAGGAAGATGAAGAAGAAGACGACGGTGGCGCGGATTACGAGGTCCATGAGCTAAGGGAAGATCGTCAGCGAACGATGGACGCTCACGAGCGGGGTTTCGCCGTCATCGAGCTGAACGTCCTCATGGCGCTTGCCGACGTTCGTGGGATTCACCTGGAAGTAGATCCAGCTGGTCAACGATTCGCCCGGTTCGAGCTTGCCGTATGACAGGACGACTCGCCCGTCCTTGGAGCTCGATTCTGTCGGTTCAGGCTCGATTGAGTTGACGCTCATCGATTCCCACCATCCTTCGTCGAAGACGATTTCGGGCTTCTTGATCCGACGGTGGGCCATCACCCTGACCTTCACCTGGAAGATCAATCCGCTGCGCAGCCGAGACGGTGCCGTGACGCTCAGGCTCGCGGCGCTTGCGTCAGCCGAACTCGTGCTTGGCTTCTGGCCGAACACGCCAAGCAGCGCTAGCACCGGCAAGGCGGCGATCACGCACAGCAACAGTCTGCGGTAGTAGGGATGGTGCCGCCGGCCCACCAGGTCACGGCTGCGCTCAAGCACCACGCCCTCGGGAGCATCGGCCATCAATGTCTATTCGAGGGGCGCCACGATGACCCTCCTGACGCTGCGCTCATCCGTTCCCAGAAGAACTGCACGAGTCGCAGCGCTCAGACGTGCGGAACGATTGAGTCACGCCGCCGTGGGGTAGAAAAGCCGCGAACCCGCGATCAAGGAGACGATGAGGTGAGGATCGGCTATTTCTTGTCCAGCGAGGAGTTCGACCCCCGCGAGCTCATCGCGCAGGCGCGCATGGCCGAGGACGCCGGCTTCCAAGGGCTGTGGATCTCAGACCACTACCACCCCTGGAACGACGAGCAGGGACACAGCGGCTTCGTCTGGTCGACCATCGGCGCCCTCGCACAGGCGACCTCCACGATGAAGGTCACAACCGCAGTGACGTGCCCCACCGTCCGCATCCACCCGGCCGTAATCGCACAGGCCGCCGCGACCTGCGCGGTGCTGCTGGAGGGACGCTTCGCGCTCGGCCTCGGCAGCGGCGAGGCGCTCAACGAGCACATCCTCGGCGACCACTGGCCCGCGGCTGACGAGCGCCTAGAGATGCTCGAGGAGGCCGTGCAGGTCATCCGCACCCTCTGGCAGGGCGGGATGCAAAGCCACCGCGGACACCACTACCAAGTAGAGAACGCCCGCATCTACGACCTGCCCGAGCAGACACCGCCGATCCTCATCTCCGGGTTCGGACCCAAGGCCACCAGCCTCGCCGCCAGAATCGGCGACGGCTACTGCACCGTCCAGCCCGAGGAGGAAGAAGTCAAACGGTTCCGCGAGGCCGGCGGAAACGGGCCTGTCGCGGGCGGCATGAAGGTCTGCTGGGCCCCTGACGAGCACCAAGCACGCGCCACCACACACCGGCTGTGGCCCAACGAGCAGCTACCCGGCGAGCTCGCGCAGATCCTGCCGACCCCCGCACACTTCGAGCAAGCAAGCGAACTCGTCAGCGAGGACATGGTGGCCGAAGCCGTCCCGTGCGGCCCCGACCTCGACCTGCACCTGCAGGCGATCCGTCGCTACCGCGACGCCGGGTTCGACGAGCTCTACATCCAGCAGATCGGCCCCGACCAAGAACGCTTCTTCCAGACCTACGCCAACGAGATCCTGCCGCACTTCAACAGCGACGCCTCAACACTCATCTCAACCACAGCATGAGCACCCATGCCACATCCGCGCCAACGCCTCGCCAACCAGGCTGGCGCGGCGCACCGGGGCCACAGCTCACCAGCCTCTCCGAAGCAGCGCGCCGGCTCCTCAGAGCCTCCACGTCCGTCGCGGAGCCGATGATCTCAAGAGCCGGTCTGCGCAGCGAGGCGCACCGGGCCCGCCTGATCATGCGCGCCGCCATCAAAGACCAGCAGCAGAGCGGAAGGTAGACGCGGCGCACGCAATCAGGCTGAACGAGCGGCAGAGGATTACGTTCATCTCTAGTGCTCGGCCGTATCAAGCTCGATAGCTTCCCCGTCAGCGTCGAAGCCCTCGCTGCGGTTGCGGATCACGACGTGGCCACTCCAGCCCCGCAACGGATGCGCCTGCTCTCGCGCGAGTCCCGCGCACACCCGTTTCGTTGCCGCATAGGCGATGACCGGCACGACTAGGAACGCGCCGCGGAAGAACCACACCGCGCCTTCATAGCCAAACCCGAACTGGAAGAACAGACGGTCGGCCGAGCCCGCCGCGAACACCACCGCCACCGCCGAGAGCAGCGCAGCGGCAAGCGCGCTGCGCCGCGGATTATCGCGGGGACGCTCAAGCAGATCGTGGCGCCGGTAGTCCCTGCTGATGAAGCGCCTGTCAAGCCACGGCAGCGCATACAACAGCCCGAACACGATGCCGGGAAACAACACCCCGCCAAAGAACGGATTAGGCACAAGGGTGTGGCCGAAGGCGTGGATCTCCAGGTTCGGCATCAGTCGCAGCGCGCCGATCAGCCACCCCAGATACCAGTCCGGCTGCGCGCCGTTCGTGCCGATATAGGGGTGATAGGGGCCCCACAGCCACACCGGGTTGATCTGGATCTCACCGCCGATCAGCACCAGCACAGCGGCGACCGCCGCGAACAAGCCCAGCGACCGCAGCGCGTACCCAGGCCACATCGGGGTGCCCACCACGTTGTCCTCACGGCGGCCGGGGCCGGGGAACTGCGAGTGGCGCTGGCGCATGATGATCGCCAAGTGCACCGCGATCAGTCCACCGATGATCGCCGGTAGCAGGAACACATGCGCGATGAACAGCCGCGACTCGAACGCAGTCGACCCAGGGAACCTGCCGCCCCACAACGCCGTCGCGAACGGGCCGCCGATCAAAGGGAGCGACATCGCGACTGCCCACGCGATCGCCAACCCCATCCCCGAGAGCAGATCGTCGGGGAGCGAGTAGCCCGCGAAGCCCTCCAAGATCGCGAGCGTCAACAGGGTGACGCCGATGAAGTAGTTGATGTCACGAGGCTTGCGAAACGCGCCGGTGAACACGATTCGCAGCAGATGGAGGGTGATCGCCGCGACGAACACCAGTGCCGCCCAATGGTGAACCTGACGGGCGAGCAGCCCGCCCGATACATCAAAGGAGATGTGCAACGTGGAGGCGTAGGCATTTGAGACGCTCTGGCCCTGCAGCGCCTGGTAGCCGCCGTGGTAGACGGTCTGCGTCGTGTCCGGGTCGAAGAACAGCGCCAAGAACGTGCCCGTGAGGACCAGCACCACGAACGAGTACAGGGCGATCTCGCCCAGCAGGAAGCTCCAGTGGTCAGGGAACACGTAATCCATCAGCCACCGTATCCCACGCGCCGCGCCCAGCCGCTCATCCACGAACGCCACCGCGTCCACCGGCCGGTCCTTGGCGGTGTGGCTCACGATGGGTCTCCCCACCAGGACGGGCCGACAGGCCCCGACATCGGCCCAGCAGCGCGCAGCACACCAGCGCTGTCGGTAGTCAGCGGCAGCTGCGGCAGCGGCCTGCCTGCGGGTCCGAACTCGACGCTGCCACCGTCCAGTACGTCGAACGTGGAGTAGTGGCAGGGGCACACCAGCGCTGGCCCCTTGGACTCGGTGGATGGGCTGAGCGGGTCTCGAAACAGCGATATCGCGCACGCGGCATGGGTGCAGATCTTCGAGTAGGCAAGGATGCCCTGCGGTGCCCAGCCCGCACGCCCGGCGGGTAGCCGCAGCGTCGCAGGGTCAACGCGCACCACCACGACGGGGGAGCCCAGGTCCTCCTGATCGGCGCCCTGCGGGAACGCGGTCTGAAAGCTCCGTTCGATGATGTCGGCCGCGAGCATCGGGTTGCCCTGCTCGTCCACGAGCGCGCGCCCTGCCCGCCACGGTGTGCGTCGCAGCTGCTCCTCCAGACCCGGGCCGAGCGCCGCCACGGGAATCACCAC
>JBAURN010000216.1:0-2710 GCA_049581225.1 Solirubrobacteraceae bacterium | reverse complement strand
GCGCTGGGCCGTCTCCGCGACCTCGCCTCCGTCGATCACGCAAACGTCGCAGGAGGTCCCGCCCATGTCGAAGCAGAGCACGTCCTCCTCGCCCGCCTCCTCGCTCAACAGCAGTGCCCCGCCCACGCCTCCCGCCGGGCCCGACAACACCGTCAGCGCCGCGTGTGCACCCGCCCGCCCCGAGTCGGTCAGCCCGCCCGAGGATTGCATCACCTGGACCGCCGGCAGTCCATTCTGCGACGCGCGCGACCCGAGGCGCTCCAGGTAACCGCGAAGCAGGGGCGACACGGCCGCGTCGACCTCCGTGGTGGCGCTCCTTTCGTACTCCCTGAAAGTGCCCACCAACTCGTGTGACAACGACACGTGCGCTCCCGGGAGCCACTTCCCAAGCAGCTCGCCGATGCGCAACTCGTGGTCCGGGTGAGCGTAGGAGTGCAGCAGGGACACCGCCACCGCTTCCGGTTTGGCGTCCGCCAAGCGCTCCAGCAGCCCCACCATCGCCTCCTCGTCAAGCCGCTCGAGCGGGCCGTCCGGCCCCGTTCGCTCAGGTGCGCCAAAGCGAAGCTCAGGTGGAGCAAGCGGCTTCGGGCCCGGCTCGCACAGCTTGTACAGACTCGGTCGCGCCTGGCGTCCCAGCTCGACGATGTCCACGAAACCGGCCGTAGCGATCAGCGCGGTTCTCGCGGGTGGGTGGGTCTCGGATTCCAGCAGCGCGTTGGTGGCGACCGTCATGCCGTGTGCGAACCGCCGGATTTCGGCTGCCTCCGCGCCGGCCCTCTCCAGCACCGCCGCGATCGCCTCCATCACGCCCTCGTCCTGTGCTCCGGGCGTGCTGGGCGCCTTCGCGCTGTAGACGCTCCCGTCCTCGGCCACGAGCACGGCGTCGGTAAAGGTCCCACCGACATCTATCCCGAGAAGCATCGCCGGGGAGCCAATTCTTGTTGGGCTCCCCGCGTTTGACGGCGTTTGCGTGCGTGCCGGTGGCACGTGCGCAAACCGCGGCGAGCGTCAGGCCGCGGCCAAGCGCTCCTGGTGCTCGGTATCCGCCAGGTGTTGGTGGGAGGGGCAATAACCGTTGTGAGGCAAAGGCACTCGCTGGCAGGTGGAACCCTTGCGCGTGGTCGCCCGGCACGTGGGCGGCTCGTCGGTCACGGCCGCGTGCGCCTCGATCGGATGCT
Source organism: Solirubrobacteraceae bacterium (assembly GCA_049581225.1). Lineage (GTDB taxonomy): Bacteria > Actinomycetota > Thermoleophilia > Solirubrobacterales > Solirubrobacteraceae > Palsa-744. The sequence goes on along the minus strand of JBAURN010000216.1, from coordinate 1,532 downwards.
CCATCAAAAAGCGTTGTGCCAACCCCACATAACGGCAAACCGTCTGCAACACCCTCTCCTGAGCGCTCATCGGGAAATACGTCCTGATGTCACAAAACAGCGTTCGCGCCGGCTTTGCGAAGTAGTGGCGATCGGTCGCCAGGCGCTCCATCGCCGACTCGCAAGCTTCGAGCACGTGGCGGTGATTGGACTCGGCCGCGTCGGGTCGCGACTCCGTTATATACGGAGCCAGCTCCCTGTAGATGGCTCGACTGAATTGGTACATGGGCTATACCTACCTGAACACCCCGTCCGGTCTAAAGGACCGGTTTTGCCAAGTATCCAAGCCATTCCTAAGCGGCACAGAAGTAATTCATTAAGCCCAGGTTAGGTTTGTCCTCGAACCTCCCAACCGACCGTGCGCCGGCCTCCGCGGCAGGCTAGCGCCAGTCCCGCCACGCGAGGCGGTCGTGCTCGTCCAAGACCACGTGCTTGCCATCAAGCCGCGCGTCGCGTTGCGGGTAGTCGCCGCGAGCGTGCGTTCCTCTTGTCTCCTGCCGCTCCAGCGCCGCCCGAGCGATCAGGCGCGCCAGCGGATGCGTGTCCTGAGACAGCGCCTCCAAGCCCGCGGCGGAGCGCACGATCCCCGCGTGCTCCCACAGCGCCGTCCTGGTGGTCCGCTCGACGTCACCCAGCGCCGGGGTATGGCACGCAGCGTCGGTGCTCTCGCCGGTCAGGCCCGGCTCCCCCAGGGCCGCCAGAGCCGCCCTGCGTCCGAACACGAAGCACTCGCTCAACGAATTCGACGCCAGCCTGTTGGCCCCGTGCAGACCCGTACAAGCCGTCTCGCCCACCGCATACAGCCCGGCCACACCCGAGCGTCCCTCCAGGTCGGTCACGACGCCGCCGATCGTGTAGTGGGCGGCGGGCGCCACCGGCACCGTCTCCCTCATCGGGTCGAGCCCCGCCTCGCGCAGCGCCCCCACCACGTTGGGAAACAGGGCCGGGTCGATCCCGCGCATGTCGAGTTGCACCGCCTGCCCGTCCTCCTCCCGCAGCTTGGCTTGGATCGCTCGCGAAACCTCGTCGCGTGGCGCCAGCTCATCCACGAAGCGCTCGCCGTCCGCGCCGTGCAATGTGGCGCCCTCGCCCCGGATCGCCTCGGTGATCAAAAACCCTTCGCGTCCCTCCACGCCGATCACCGCCGTCGGATGGAATTGCACGAACTCCAGGTCCGCGAGCGCCGCTCCGGCGGCACGAGCCAGCAGCAATCCCTGACCGACTGACCCCGGTGGGTTGGTCGTGCGTGCCCACAGCGCCGCCGCTCCGCCCGTGCTCAACACCACCGCGCGGGCGCGCACCGCACGCTCGAGCGGGTTGGAGCCTCCGTTCTCGCCACGCAATCTGCATACCACTCCTTCGCAGCGCCCCTCCTGGCAAAGCAGGCCGCTGACGCGAGCGCCCTCAAGCACCTCCACCCGCTCGTCCGCCACGACCAGCGCGGACAGCTCGCGCAGCAACCGCCGCCCCGTGGCGCTGCCGCCTGCGTGCAC
>JBAURN010000215.1:0-2306 GCA_049581225.1 Solirubrobacteraceae bacterium | reverse complement strand
CCCCAGATCGTGGGGCGCTTCGCCGAGCGATTTGGAGACACCGTCGCGGTGCTTCACTCGCGCCTGACGGTTGGCCAGCGCCGCGAGCAGTGGCGCCGCCTGCGCGCGGGCGAGGCGCGCGTGTGCGTGGGACCGCGCTCGGCCATATTCGCCCCGATCGAGCGTCTCGGCCTGATCGTGGTCGACGAGGAGCACGACTCCTCCTACAAGCACGAGGGCGATCCCCGCTATGACGCCCGCACCGTGGCGGCTCGGCGCGTGAGCGATTGCGGCGCGTTGCTGGTGCTCGGCAGCGCCACCCCACGCCCGGAGAGTATGCACGCTGCCTGGTCGGTCCGGCCAGAGGGAGATCCGCCGTCGGAGCGGTCAGAGGGAGGTTGGCGGCCGGCTTGCGCCGCCTCGAGGACTCGCGGCGGACGGTTGCTGCGGCTGGACAGGCGCGTGGACGGCCGGCCGCTGCCCGAGGTGGACGTGCTCGACATGCGCGAGCACGATTCGGGCCTGCACCCGCTCACCGCGCAGGCTTTGGCCGAGGTGCGCCGCGCTAAAGGCAAGGCGATCGTGTTGCTCAACCGCCGCGGCTGGTCGAACTTCCTCACGTGCCGCTCGTGCGGGCGCGTATGGGGCTGTCCTCAGTGCGATGTGGCGCTCGTCCTGCATCGCGCCGGAAGCCAGGACTACATCGCCTGCCACCATTGCGGGCACCGCGAACACGCTCCGCGCCGCTGCGAGTGCGGCTCCACGTCGGTCGCTCGCCACGGAACCGGCACCGAGCGCTTGCAACACGATCTGGGCGTCGCCCTCGACGACGGCGACTTTCCGATTTTTCGCCTGGATGCCGACACCGTCGCGCGCGAGAGCCCCCAAGACGGCGTGGCGCGGCTGCTGGCCGGCTTCCAGGATGCCACTGCCGGCGTGTTGATCGGAACCCAGATGGTCGCCAAGGGCCACGATTTCCCCGACGTCGGTCTCGGCGTGGTGCTCGACGCGGACGGGACGCTGCGCTTCCCCGACTTCCGCGCCGAGGAGCGCACATTTGCGCTCGTCTGCCAGCTGGCCGGTCGTGTCGGGCGCGGAGAATCGTGCCCGCCCGGCCGTGTGCTCGTCCAAACGATGGCTCCAGGGGCACGCTCGATCCTGCACGCCGCCGCCCACGACAGCGACGGATTTCTGCGCGGCGAGCTGGAGCGACGCCGTGCGCTCGACTACCCGCCGTTCGCCAGTCTGATCCGGGTGGTTTGCGCGGCCCAGCACTCCAGTCGCGCACGAGCGGCGGCGCAGGAGATCCGCTCGTCCATGGAGGGCGCGCCCGGCAGCGTGCTCGGCCCGGCCGCACTGTTTCGCCTGCGCGGGCGCGAGCGCCAGGTCCTGGTCGTAAAGACGCCGCCCGAGCAGCGCCACGCGACGATCGCTCGGCTCGGCTCGGCGGTCCAGCGCGTGGCGGACGCTCGCGCGCACAAAGGCGTTGTGTTCGCCGTCGATGTGGATCCGCAGTAGCCCAGCCGCCCGGCTCGCCCTAGACTTTCGGGAATGAGCGACGAAGAGGTCATGGACTCGGAGGTGGAGCCTGAGGAGGGCGCGTCCACCGTAGCCGAGCTCGATCCCGAGGTGCGCGCTCGGCGCGACGCCGCCCTGCGCCACGTCCGCAAGTTCGGCGACCCGGTTTTGCGCACCACGGCGCTGCCGGTGGATCGCTTCGACGAGTCTTTGGGCCAGGAGATCGAGCGGATGGGGGAGCTGATGCACGACGCGCTCGGCATCGGCTTGGCCGCCACCCAGCTCGGTGTGTTGCACCGAGTGATCGTCTATCAGGCCTATAGCGACGATCCGCTCACCGCCCTGATCAATCCCGAGATCGAGTGGGCCGACGAGGAGCTGGAGATGCTCGAGGAGGGCTGCCTCAGCCTGCCCGGCGTGCACGTCGAGGTCGAACGACCGGCACGCGTGCGCGTGCGCGCGCAGGACGCCGAGGGCAACGAGCTGCGTCTGGAGGCCGAGGGCCTGGAGGCGCGCGTGATCCAGCACGAGATCGACCACCTCGACGGCATCCTGATCCTCGACCGGATACCGCGCGAGCTGCGCAAGCAGGCGATGCGCTCCATGCGCGAAGCCGTCACGGCCGCCAGCGCCGCTTAGGTGTAGTTCCTAGGCAGGTTCGACCAAGCGGGCGTGCGGGCGCCTCGCCGATAGGCTGGCGAGATCGTGCGCACCGTCTTTCTCGGCACATCTGATTTCGCCGCCGCCGTGCTGACTCGGCTCGCGGGCGCCGGCGGAGGGGACGCCGAGGCGGCGCGGACACGGTCGCC
>JBAURN010000214.1:0-1550 GCA_049581225.1 Solirubrobacteraceae bacterium | reverse complement strand
CGCCAACACGATGACCGGCGCCATCAGGACGACCGGGGCCATGAGGGCGGCCAGCGCCGTGCGGACGACCGGCGCCATGCGGACCGCCAAGCCGATCGCGCCCGGCACCGGCAAGGCACGAATCGTGCTGCCCATCGTGGTGCTTGCCCTCGTCGCGCTCGGCCTGGTCGGCGTCATCTACCTGTGGTTGCGGGACACCACGTTCCTGCATGGCCCCGGTGCCCTGCTGATCGACATCGGCGAGGTATTCGGCCTGCTCGCCGGGTACGGGGTCGTCATCCTGGTGGCCTTGATGGCCCGGCTGCCCCCGCTGGAGAAGGGCATCGGCACCGACCGGCTGGCCCACTGGCACTCCATTGGCGGCCGCTACGTGATCAGCACGATCAGCGCGCACGTCGTGTTCATCGTCTGGGGCTATGCGGTCGTCGGGCAGAAGAACGTGCTCAGCGAGACCGCGACGCTGCTGACGACCTTCCCCGACATCCTGATGGCGACGGTCGCCTGGCTCATCCTGCTCGTGGTCGCCGCGGTCTCGATCAGGGCCGCGCGCCGCCGCATCGCCTACGAGACCTGGTACTACGCGCACCTGTACACCTACCTGGCGATCGCCCTCGCGTTCAGCCACCAGTTCGCCGACGGCGGCGCGTTCGCCGAGAGCCTGCAGGCGCGGATCGCCTGGTCGGCCCTGTACGCGGTGATCGGCGCGCTGCTCCTCTGGTACCGGGTCATCATCCCGATCAGGAGCTCCGCCCGGCATCAGTTCACCGTGCAGTCGGTCCGCCCGGAGGCGCACGGGATCGTGTCCGTGCTGATCTCCGGCCGCGACTTCGACCACCTGCGCGCCGAGCCCGGCCAGTTCTTCCGCTGGCGGTTCCTCACCCGCGACCTGTGGTGGCAGTCCCACCCCTACTCCCTGTCCGCCATGCCCCAGCCCGACCTCATGCGCATCACCGTCAAGGCCCGCGGCGACCACAGCGGCTCCCTCGCCAACCTCAAGCCCGGCACCCGCATCATCGCCGAAGGACCCTACGGCGCCTTCACCCCCTCCCTCACCGGCCGCCGCGTCCTGCTCATCGCCGGCGGCGTCGGCATCACCCCCATCCGCGCCATGTTCGCCGCCCTGCCCAAGCGCATGTCCGGCGGCATCACCCTGCTCTACCGCGCCAGCCACCCCCGCGACGTCGTCTTCAGCCGCGAGCTCAACGCCATCGCCACCGACCGCCAGGCCGCCCTGCACTACCTCATCGGCTCCCGCGACCAGCTCGGCTACGACCCGCTCGACGCCGACCACCTCCAGCAGACCGTCCCCGGCCTGCACCGCTACGAGGCGTACGTCTGCGGCCCCACCGGCATGACCCAGGCCGCCGTCAACTCACTGGTCGCGGCCGGCATCCCCCGGCGCCGCATCCACCACGAGTCCTTTGACTTCTAACTGTCCTTTGACTGCTAACCGCCACTTCCCCATGGAGCCTTCATGCGCCGCGCTGTCCTGACCCTCAGCGGCACCGTTGCGGGTCTCGCCGCGCTGTTCTCCTTCCGGACCCACGTGC
>JBAURN010000213.1:0-2106 GCA_049581225.1 Solirubrobacteraceae bacterium | reverse complement strand
GCTGGATCGAAGACACCTACAGCAATCTGATCCACTACGGCGAGGCCGGCAAGGGCGGGCACTTCGCGGCCCTGGAACAGCCCGAGATCCTGGTCAGCGAAATCCGCACCGGCCTGCGCACCCTTCGGTCCTGACCGGGACAGGGATTGCTGGCACCGGCAATCGTATCCCGTTCTGGTACCATTTTGGTATGAGCACTCAGATCGCGGTACGACTGCCCGACGACATGGTGAGGTTCGTAGACCAGCTGGTTGCAAGGGGCCGGGGTTCCAGCCGTGCCGCGGTCATCGCGCGGGCACTCGACCGGGAACGTCGGCACGAGATGGCCGTCCAGGACTCAGCTATCTACGCTGAGTCAGGCGAGGATGCCGACATGGTTGACCTTGTGCAGTACCTCTCCGGCCACCCCGTGGACCCGGGCCAGTGAGGCCGATCCACGTCGCGCACCTGGATAAGGCGCGCCCGGTCCTAGTCCTTACCCGAGAAATGGTCATACCGCAGCGAACGCAGGTGACCGTCGCGCCAGTCACCTCCACGGCGCGCGGCCTATCCATCGAGATCCCGGTTGGGCGAGCCAACGGACTCGGCCACGATTCGGTGGTGAACTGCGACAATATAGTCACGATCCCGAAAACGGCTCTCGGCGAGCGGATCGGGTACCTGCTGCCACCACAGGAGGCCGCGCTGACTGCCGCCATCCACGTGGCCTTCGATCTAGAGTGAGCCGCTCTTCTGCAGGGGCGGGGGGTTCAAGTCCCCGGCAGCGCGCGGGCGCTTAGCGGGTCGTCGGCGTCGTTCTGAAGGGGGCGAGCAGGCCGAGGGCGCGGGCGCGCTCGACGGCTTCGGTCCTCTGGTGGGTGCCGAGCTTGGCGTACAGGCTCTTGATGTGGGTACGCACGGTGTTCGGCGAGACGTACAGCTCGCGGGCAATCTCCGGTGCTGACAGGTTGGTGGGCAGGTAGCGCAGCACGCGAAGCTCACTGTCGCTCAGCGCCTCCAGCAGCGGTCGCGGCCCGGCGCGCGGCGACGGCGTGACACCGGCGAGCGCGGCCTGGATCTCGGCGAGCAGGGACGCGTGGCTGCTGCGGCGGGCGTGGCGCTCGAGCAGGCCCGGTGCGGCATAGGAGAGGAACGGCGTCACCAGACCGTTCGGTTCGGCGAAGTCCAGGGCGCGTTCAAGAGCGGCTTCGGTGGCGGCCTCGTCGTCGAGCGCGTCCCGAATGGTGGCCTCGAGCACGTACGCGTGAGCCTGCCAGTTGGACCAGCCGAAGAGACTGGGCTCGGCCAGGACCGGCGCGAGGGCGGCCAGCGCGCCATGTGGGTCACCTTGGGCGAGCCTCAGTTCGGCGGTGGCGACGCGGATGTCCCCGCGTTCGCGGTCCTCGTCGTCGAGCGAAGCCAGGAACTGCTCGGCGCGCTCGGTCTCGTCGAGGCGGACCAGGGCGTGCATTAGCAGTGCCCGGTTCGAGGGGCCAGTGCGGTGGAGCAAACCAAGCCGTCGGCCCAGCCGCTCGGCGGCCTCGAGGGCGGCCAGCGCCTCCGCGTTACGGTTGCGCGCCAGCTCGAGTTCCCCGCGGACGATGTAGAGGGCCACCACCGCCGCGGGCTCAGCTTCCACCCTGAGGGTACCTTCGGCGCGCTGGACCCAGGACTCGGCCTCCGCCAGCCGTCCCTGCCAAGCCAGCAGGGACCCGAGCAGCGTGCAGGCGACGCCGGCGGCCGGGTCGTCGGTCCATCCGTGCCGGTCGGCGAGCTCGATCGCTTGCCTGGCGCCTTCCAGTGCCTGCCCGTACGAGCGGTCCTGCGCGGTCGCCGCCTGGTAGGTCAGGCCGCTGAACTCGAGATAGGGCCGCCCGATCCGATGGGCCAGGGCCACGCCCTGTGCTAGGCGCCGCTCTGTCTCCCCGGACGGGGCCGCCCAGAACTCGGTGCTGCCGAGGCTGATCAGCGCGAGGGCACGCAGGTCCTCGCCGCGGCCGGGGCGCGCCACGTCCAAAGCATCGGCCATAGCCGACAGCCGGGTGGCATCCTCGGCTACGGCCGACAGGTTCCCGCGCTGGCGGTGCAGCAATAGCCGGACGACGCCGAGCAAGAGCTCCAGTTGCC
>JBAURN010000212.1:0-15449 GCA_049581225.1 Solirubrobacteraceae bacterium | reverse complement strand
CACCGGCCGGTTAGCCCCAGCGCTCGCGCGAGCTCGGGCGTGCGCCGCGCGCCCGAATTTGCTCGGCGGCGATCGTCAGGGGCGCCGCGACAGCGCTACTCGACCACCACCCGTCGCCCCTTGGTATCCGCGTAGAGCCCCTCCAGCAGACCCTCCGCCTCGCCCGTCAGCGCCGCGCGATCGGCGCGCTTCAGCTTTCCGGCCGGGCGTAGGGTCAAGGTGGCCTGGCCGCGACGCGCCTCGACCGACCAGGTGCCGGCGACGAGGCCGTTGAGCAGGATCGTCGGCTGGATTCGCAGGTTGCCCTTGTCGTACACCACCTCACGCAGCGACTCCGGCACGATGCGGGTGCGACGCTTGACCGCGTAGGCCAGCAGGCTGCTATCGAACGCGCCCAACAGCCGTGGCGGGGCGGGCGTGTCCGGGTCAGGGCGCGGCGCTTGCGGCAGGTCATACAGAGTTCGTCCGGTCTCATCCTCAAAGGCGACCAGCTGCTCGCCCATACCTTCGAGCAAAGCTCGCACCGTTGGCACGCGAGCCCCCGTCCAGCACGCTACGTCCGCCGCCGCCGCCGGGCCGAAGGCCCCCAGATGCGCGATCGTCACCCTTTCCAGCGCCTGCTCGCGAGTCGGCGCTCCCCGCTTCCCGGGCGGGATCGGCGCGGCGCGATGGTCGGCTGGAGTCTTCGCTCCCCACGCGCCGCCCGCGGGCACCCTCACAAGCGCGCTCCAGCGATAGATCGGGCGCCACTTCAGCGAACGCTGGGCCTGGACCTCGCGCTCATCGATCTTCCCCGGATGGCGCGCAACCCAATCCTCGGCGAACAGCCCGATCTCCTCGTTCGTGCGTGGCTGTCCCTTCGCGAAGGCAAGCACACCGTCGCGCAGCTCGTCCATCCCCGGCGTCGTCTCCCCGATCTCCCTGTGCCAGGCGCCCGTCGGCTCGAGGGCGACCACCGCGTAGGCAGGGTGCTCGCGGGCGCTGAGGAGGTGCAAGGTGCCCCTGATGCCGATGCCCCACAGCAGCTCCCCGCGCTCCAAAGCGCCATACAGGTCCGCGGGCGAGAACGAGCTCATCCGAGACCACAAGCCCACCGGCAATGCCCCCCAAGCCTGGCCTTGCATCGCCCCGACCGCCTCGACCGTCTCCGTGAGCGGGCCCTCGAAGCGCTCGAGCAGTCCTTGCCGGGCAAGCAACGCGCGGCCCAGCGCGCGCTCGGACAATATCTCGGAGTCTGTCACCTGTCTGCGGACAGGATCGCCGGCGCGGTCATGGGCCCATCTTTGCGTACTTGTCCCCTCGCGCCCCCGGATACCCTGGCATTCGTGCGCCTCAGATCGCGATGTCAGGACCTGCTCGCCCGCCTGGGCCGGCTCGCGCGCGCGATCCAAGAGGACGACGAGGCGCTCGTCGAGCAGATCGTGAACCTCAGCCGCTCGCGGCGCCTGTTCGCTCCCCTGGCCTTCACCGTGGGCGCTTTCGCGATGCTCTTCCAGGGGCTCAAGCTGCTCCTGTCCAACTGGCGCCTGCTGCTCGTCCAGATACCCCCCGCCGTGTGGATCTGGCTGGCGATGTTCGACCTCAAGGCCCGTGTCCTGCATGACCGCTCGTTCCCCGCCCTGCGCGGCGCGATCCTGATCCCGATCGGCTTGGCGATAGTCGCGATCACCGTGGCCTGTTTCTTCCTGAACGCCGTGTTCGCCTTCGCGATCGCCGACGCCCGCGTGCCCAAGATCCGCCCCGCTTATCTCTTGGCCCGTAAGCACCTCGGCTCGATTGTCCTGTGGGGCGCCGGTGTGGGCGTCCTCTTGGCGATAGGCACGACCGTGGCGCCGCGCTGGGGAAAACCTTGGTTCGTGCTCTGCCTGGGGATCGTGATCGGGATCATGATGATCGCCTACGTCGCCGTGCCCGCCCGTCTGATCGGGATCAAGCCGAAGCGCTCCCCCCGCGAGAAGCTGACCGCCGGGGCCCTCGGCGCGACCCTCGGCGCAACCGTTTGCACCCCTCCCTATCTGCTCGGGCGCCTGGGCATCCTGATGCTCGGCTCCAAATACCTCGTCGTTCCCGGGATCGTGGCGCTCGTGCTCGGCTTCACCCTGCAGGCCGGCGCCACCGGAGCGGTGCGCGCGATCAAGATGAGCCTCAAGCTCGCGGTCGAACCAGCGCCGGCGCTCGCCGAGGCTCAACCGGCGGAGAAGCCTGCTAAAAGATCGCAGTCGCTATGACCAATGCCGATGACATGCTCGCCGTCGCCGCCTCGCGCGCAGACCAGCTCGCGGCGCCCGGCCTCAGCCCGCGCCCGCGGCGCAAAGTGGCGGTGCTCGCCTGCATGGACACCCGCATCGACCTGTTCCCGATGCTCGGCCTGCAGCGCGGCGACGCCCACCTGATCCGCAACGCCGGCGGTCTGGTCACCGACGACGCGATCCGTTCGCTCAGCGTCTCCCAGCGCAAGCTCGGAACTGAGGAGATCGTCGTGGTCATGCACCACGGCTGCGGCCTTCACGGCGCCTCCGAGGACGAGTTCGCCCAGGAGCTGGCGGCGGACGGCGTGCTGCCCGCATGGCGATTGGGCGCCTTCGAGGACGTCGAGGAGACGCTGCGCCAAAGCCTGGCGCGTCTGCGCTCGAGCCCCGAGCTGCCCCACCGCGACCACATCCGCGGCTTCGTGTTCGACCCCGAGAGCGGGACCCTCCATGAGCTTGACCCCCCGCATTTGTGACGTTAGTAGCTAGCTGTCCGGCGTTACGGGTACCAATACCTCGCATGAGTTAGGCCCGCGGCGGCCCAGTACTCGTCCGCATGAACTCGCCGAGAGGGGTGTGAACCGTGCACGACCGTCCCGTCCATTTGATCGTCAGCGACGATTTGGAGCGCTCGCGCGTCTCCGTGTTCTTTCGCCTGATCCTCGCTATACCCCACCTGATCTGGCTCGGCCTTTGGGGGATCGCCGCCGCCCTCGCCGTGATCGCCAACTGGTTTGCCACTCTGTTCGCGGGCCAGTCGCCGGAGTCGCTTCACAACTTCCTGGCCGCCTACGTGCGCTACGCCATCCACGTCGGCGCCTACCTCTTGCTCGCGGCCCAGCCCTTCCCCGAGTTCACCGGCGCCGCCGGTTACCCGGTCGACGTCGAGATCGCCCCACCCCAGCCCCAGAACCGCTGGAAGGTGGCTTTCCGCATCGTGTTGGCGATCCCCGCGTTGATGATCGCCGGCGCGCTCACCTCGGGCGGCGCGCGCAGCTACGGCGGCGCCGGCTCCACCTACGGATTGGCCGCGGTCGCCGCTCTGCTGGTCTGGTTCGCGGCGCTGGCGCGCTCGCGCGCGCCCAGAGGCTTGCGCGACGTCGTGGCCTACGGGCTCTCCTACTCGGCCCAGCTCGACGCCTACCTGTTCCTGCTGACCGACCGCTACCCCAACAGCGACCCTCAAACCGCCTTCGCCGGTGTCCCCGTCCGCGGCAGCGACCCGATCCAGCTGCAGGTTGGCGAGGACTTGCGGCGCTCGCCGCTCACTGTGTTCTTCCGCCTGATCCTGGCCATTCCCCACATCCTGTGGCTGATCCTCTGGGGGATTGTGGTCTTCTTCGCCGCGATCGCCAACTGGCTGGCCACGCTCGTGCGCGGCCAGTCCCCCGACGGCCTACACAACTTCCTGGCCGCCTACGTGCGCTACCAGACCCACGTGTACGCCTATCTGTCTCTGATTGCCGAGCCTTTCCCCGGCTTCCTGGGACGGCCGGGCAGCTATCCGGTCGAAGTGTCAATCGCCCCGCCTCAGCCCCAGAACCCGTGGAAGGTGGCATTCCGCCTGATCCTCGGGATCCCCGCGCTCATACTTGACAGCGCCTACGGCAGCCTGCTGTTCGCGATCGCCTTCCTTGGCTGGTTCGCCTCTCTGGCGACCGGGAGTATGCCCTTGGGGATGCGCAACGCGGGAGCCCTGGGCCTGCGCTACGCCGCCCAGGCTCACGGCTATCTGCTCTTGCTCTGCGAGGTCTACCCCTACAGCGGGCCGACCCTCCCCGCCACGCCCGAGCCGTCGCTGCCGGTCTCGCCCGCCGCAATGCCGACCGGGCTGTAGCCGGCGCCCCTGGCCTCGCCGGTCGGCCTCGAGCGGAGCACTCCACGAGCGCTCCGCTTGGCGGGCGACGTAGTAGCATCGTGAGCCGCGCGCGCCCGTAGCTCAGTGGTCAACGGTTCTCTTCGGGGAGCCAAAGAGCAGCGGTCTTTCAAACCGCAGGCCGCGGGTTCGATTCCCGCCGGGCGCATTTTTTCGCGGACTCCGGGCCTCGTGGCCGTTGAGCCTCGTCATTGCCGGGACCCGCCAATTCTTCCGAGGTCGGCGTCCAACTGCCGCCGCGCCGCTTCGATCAGCTCGTCGCTGCGGGGACTCACGCCGCGACCTTGTCGCGGTCCACCTCGGCGACGAAGAACGATCGAATCTCTCTTCGGCGCTCGAGCCATTGCGGAGTGTGAATGTGGACGGAGAACGACCATGTGAGGGGCTGCAGGCCCAGGGCACGTGCCGACGTCTGCAGGGTGTCATGTATGCGCGACTTGGCGTCCCACGAATCGTCGTCAACCAAAACCAGCACATCGACATCGGAGTCCTCCGAAGGCACCTCGCCACGAGCCCGAGACCCAAACAGCCAGACGGCACGCAGCGGGTTCTCGTCCTGGGCGCGCAGATCATCCGCGAAGCGCCCGAGCAACGCGCGCTCTTGCGGATTCAGCGAAGTTCCCGCCAGCGAGACCATGCCTAGATTGTAAGTGGCCACCGTCTCGTCGCGGGCAAGACACCTCGACTGCCTTCAGGAGTCGCGCAAGCGCGGCTGCCTTGGCCAGCTCAGCGGGGGTGAGCTCGCCGTGCTGGGTCTCCCACTCCTCCAGGTAGTCCGCCAGCGCTTGCGCCCGCTTCCGGCGCCTCGATAGCCAGTGAGGGTGTGTGCGAGCTCGATGCACCGCAGACTCCACTTGACATCCTGGTCTCTCTGTGTATAAACTGGCTCTTGCGTCTATTGGACGTGCATTGAACATAAGGTCAGGTAGGGGTCGGTCTTCGTGGTCGACGCCAATCTAGTTTAGACGGGGACCTTGGGAGAGGGACCGGGTCGTTTTTGAGAGAGGGTTGTTTTCGCGTGTCTTCTTTGGGGAATAGCGCAGTCGAGAGTCGTTGCGTCTCAGGCGTGTCCGTAATAGGACGCGTCAGCGTCGCTGACGCGTCTCTCTCTCTCTCTCTCTCTCTGCGCCCCAAGGCTTGAACCCCGTGGTCCGGCCCTAGCGGGCCGGTCCCCTTCCCCTAAGAGGGGTTGGGGAAGAGCTGGGCGTCTAAGCGCTAGCGAGCCGCATCGCGCCTGTGCGGCGCGCCCGGCCGGACACCACGTCCGGCTTGGATTTTGGTGGGCCTCAAACGAGGCGCCTGCTCCCGGTGAGCACCGCGCGGGGCAGGCATGCTGATGGCGGTCGGCACGCCCGCGCGTCGTGGAGGAGACGGCCGTCGATCGGATGGCCGGGTGCGCGTCCGCCGTCAGGGAGACGCTTCCGGGCAGGCGGGTCGCCCGGTTGAGGCTGGGCAGCGTCAGATCGCCGAGATCCAGCGCGCGCGCATCGTCGGAGCGATGCTCGAGTTGGCCAGTGAGCGGGGCGCCACAAGCGTGAGCGTCGCGGATGTCGTGGCGCGCTCGGGTGTGTCGCGTCGCACCTTCTATGACCTGTTCGTCGATCGCGAGGATTGCTTTCACGCCGCCTTCGAACAGGCGATTGCATGCGCCTCCGAGCGGGTGATCGTGGCTTATCTGGGAGGGAAATCCTGGCGAGAGCGCATCAGGGCGGCCCTGAGCGCATTGCTGGACCTCTTTGACGCGGAGCCTCAAATCGGACTCGTCCTCGTCAACGAGTCCCTGGCCGGGGGCCCCAAGACGCTGGAGCGTCGAGCCGAGGTGATCGCGAAGCTCACCGGCATCGTCGAGCAGGGCGCGAGGGAGACCAGGAGTGGCGCCGCCTTGCCTGCGTTGACGGGTGAGGGGATCGTGGGGGGAGCGCTTGCCGTGATCCAGCGCTGCATTTCTGAGAAGCCGCGCGGCCCGCTGATCGAGCTGACCAATCCGCTGATGGGAATGATCGTGCTGCCGTACCTGGGCGCGAGCGCGGCGCGCAGGGAGCTGGAGCGTCCCCTGCCCAAGCGCGCCGCTGCGGCCGGCAGGGAGAAGCAGGTTCCCACTGACCCGTTCAAAGCGGCCGGGATGCGTCTCACCTACAGAACCGTGCGTGTGCTGGTAGCGATCGCCGATAACCCTGGCGCGTCGAACAGGCTGATTGCCGACGCCGAGCAGATCAAGGACCAGGGACAGATATCGAAGCTGCTCGCGCGCTTGGAGCGCGTCGGGATGATCGCGAACACGTATCCGACGCCCGGCAAGGGCGCGCCGAACAGTTGGACGCTCACCGAGAGCGGACGTCAGGTCGTCGTCACGATCGAGGCACACAGTGTAGATCGCATGTACAAGCGAGGGGACGTCCCCTCTGGTCTGGAGGAGGGGGATTCTCTATGAGCGCTCGCAAGTTGATGTTGGTCGTATTTACCGCTGTTCTCGCCGCGATGGCATTCGCGGTCGCACCCGCGATGGCGGAATCGGCTCCGGTGATCGTCGCGCAGGAAGTCACCGGCGTGCTTTCCACCGAAGCGACCGTCAGCGCCGAAATCAACCCTGGTGGAATACCGACTGGATGGCATGTCGAATACGAACCGGGGAAGTCGACGCCGACACAGACGATTCCTGCCGCGGGTGAACCTGTGAATGTGAGTGTGCGCTTGACGGGTCTTATCCCGAGCAGCGAATACCACCTGCGGCTCCTCGTCAAGAACAAGGCCGGCGAAGCCACGCCGAGCACGGCGACGTTTGTCACATCGGCTGCAAGCCTCGGCCAGGCGTCGCTCCCGGACGGGCGGGCGTACGAGCTGGTCTCCTCACCCGAAGACACCGAAGTCGACGTGCCAGAGGAATTTCTGGAGGATGCCGGTACCGGTGAATTTGTCAGCGGTGGTAACTTTGGGGGCTACAGGGCATCGCCCGATGGTGACGCCATGGCCTACGTGGGCCAGGAGCCGGCCAGTGGCAATGGCGGTACGGGTAGCGGCGTAGATCAGTATCTCGCGACTCGCGGACCTAACGGGTGGGAAGCACACGACCTGTCGCTCACCGCGAGAGCGCCGGGAGAAGAACCTAGCGCTGCGGAACTCCAGGATCTTTCACCGGATCTCTCGTTGTTCCTTTTCAAACTGCAGGGTCCGATTGCGTCCGAACCGTCGCTACCGGCGAGTTGTCCTCCCAACAAATCTCATCTCTATTCGCTAACCGCAAGCGGCCCCCATTCTGTGGTGACAGAATCCGACATGGGGCTTGGGCTTGAAGAATGCCCTTTTTTCCTGGCAAGAGCCGGAATATCCGAAAATAACACGCATGTGTTGCTCGAAGGAGGATTCAACAACAATCTATATGACGATGTCGCAGGGCACATATATCAAGTAAACGTGTTGCCTGGCGCCGCCGTTGATCCCAATCCGCGAGCGACTTTTGGTGGTGTGTCAAAGGCACAGAGCATTCATGGACCCGAACAGCCTGTCTTGAATCTAAGCGGTGACGTCTCTGCGGAAGGGTCGCGTGTGATCTGGACCGACCGAAACACGGAACTCACATCTGAAAACCCAACCGGCGCGGAACGGTTGTTTGTGCGTGAGAATGACGCGCAGCCTCAGGGCCCGATCGTGAATGGGGAATGTATGGCGAGGGGTTACGCGTGCACGGTGCAGGCCGATGCGGCCGAAACGGGCTGCGGTTCGTGCACCGGTGGCGGTGGAGAGTTCTGGACAGCCAGTAATGACGGGTCGAGGGTCTTCTTTACCGACGAACAGCGACTCACGGCCGATTCGACCGCGGCGAGTGGTGAACCTGACCTGTACATGTACGAAATCCGGGCAAGCGGTGGTAAGGGCATGCTGAGTGACCTCACCGCCCTCGGCTCCGGTCACGCCGACGTACAGGAAGTCGCCGGTGCGAGCAAGGACGGCACGAGTGTCTACTTCGTCGCTGATGGCGTTCTGACACAGGGTCCGAACACCGAAGGACGGGAACCGATAGCCGGTCAGAGCAATCTCTATGTGTGGCGTGAAGGCCAGTTGAGTTTTGTCGCTGGTGAAGTGTCCATTCCCATCAGTTATGGGACGCAGTACGAAGGCAAAGGAGCCTCTGTGGTGCCAGATCCGAGTCTAACCCCAGCCGAGGTTGCTTCGGATGGCAACGCCGTCGCCTTCTTTTCGACCGTGCCATACACGAACTATGACAATCACGGTGCTGAGGAGATCTTCGTCTACGGCGCTGGGGAGAAGCGACTCTTGTGCGCGTCGTGCAATCCCAGCGGCGAATCTCCGGTGCATCTCGGAGAAGGTTGGGAATCACTCTACCCGGTCCATGTACCCCGAGCAATCAGCCCATGGGGCACCCAGGAAGGCGGCAACGCGCAGTATGGGGCACACTGGATCAACGAGGCCGGTACGGAGGTTTTCTTCAGCACCAACCAGCCGCTGGTGCCGCAGGACTCAAACGGTCGTCAAGACGTTTATGAGTGGGAGGGCGATGGTACGGGCGCCTGTCACCGGAGCGTCGGGTGCATCAGTCCGATCTCCGACGTACTGGCGTCCCATCCCGCACGTCTTATAGACGCGAGTGAAAATGGGGAAGATGTGTTCTTCACGCAACGTGCGTCGCTCACATTGCAGGCGGTTGACGAAACCGTCAAGCTGTACGACGCGCGCATCGGTGGCGGCTTCCCCGAACTGGGTCTGGCGTGCACCGGGACGGGATGTCAGGGCGTGCCGCCGGCACCACCGATCTTTGCCACCCCCTCGAGCGTCACTTTCGCCGGCGTGGGCAACTTCGAACCGGTCGTACCTGCGGCGAAGCCGAAGTCGAAGCCAAAGGCTAAGAAACCAATCAAGTGCAAGCGTGGCTTTGTGAAGAAGCGCGGGCGCTGTGTCAAGCGCGGCACACGGGTCAAGAAGTCGTCGACAAAGAGGGGGAAGAAGGGATGACAAGACTCAAGTGGGCTATGCCGTGCTTGCTGCTGTTGGCGCTAGGGCTGCTTGGCACATTCAGTGCCTCCGCCCTGGCGCGGGCCGGCTGGGAGATCGACGCGCACACAGTCCCGGCGAACTTGCGCCCCGACGGACGCGGAGAGATTAAAATCAGGCTCTTTAACGTCGGCGAAACCAGCAGCGAAGGCACCGTCACCGTCACCGATAAGCTGCCGCCTGGAGTGACGGCGGCAGCAGCTGGCGCCCCGCGTGGCAATGAACATCTGGGGACTGGCGAATACTGGCAAGAAATGAAAGAAGAATGGATTTGCTCCGGCAACGGCCTGGGCGGCGTGGTCGCCGGCGCTACGGTCGTGAGTTGCACCAACTCGCCGGAACTTCCTGCGATCAGCGGTGGCGGTGGGATCCCCACGAACACCGAACAGTTGACCCCTGAACGGTTCGACCCGGAAATCGGGATTGACGTGCGGGCGCCTGCCGCACAGCCCAGCGTACCTAACGAAGTGTCGGTCGCCGGTGGCGGCGCGCCCGCTGCCGCTAATTTCCAGGACCCCGTCACGGTCAGCTCGACCGTCGCGCCGTTTGGCTTCTCGGAGGCTGACGCGTGGTTCAGTAACGCGGACGGTACCGTCGACACACAGGCCGGCTCGCACCCATATGAGGCAACGTTTATCTTTATGATGAACACGGAAACCAACGAAAACG
Organism: Solirubrobacteraceae bacterium; assembly: GCA_049581225.1. GTDB lineage: Bacteria > Actinomycetota > Thermoleophilia > Solirubrobacterales > Solirubrobacteraceae > Palsa-744. The sequence goes on along the minus strand of JBAURN010000212.1, from coordinate 5,648 downwards.
ATTTTCCCGAACTACAGGCGGCGGGCGGGGATATTCGGAACCTGACGTTCGGCTTGCCGCCTGGCTTCGTGGGGAATCCCTATGCGGCTCCGCAGTGTACCCGCGCACAGTTCGGCGTAGATAATTGTCCTCCGTCGACGCAGGTGGGTATCACACGCGCGTTCGCCTTGGGTGAAGGCACTTTTGAAGCTGGGGGCTTCATCGGGGGTGCTCCGGTGTATAATCTGGTGCCGGCGGCGGGTGAGCCTGCCGAGTTCGGCTTCCAGTTGTATGGAGTCAATACTCAGGTTGGCGTGAAGCTCCGCAGCGGCGGCAACTACTCGCTGGCTTCGGTGACAAACAATATCGTGCAGTCGGACATCACAGGCGACATCATCACACTGTGGGGCGAGCCTGGGAATCCCAGTCACGCGCCGTGGTGGGAGAAAGGCCATGCTGTCTCTGAAGAAAAGGAAGAAAAGCCGTTCCTGACGTTGCCAACGTCGTGCGAAGGTCCACAGGAATTCACGCTTGCGGCGACCCAGTGGGAAAACCCGAGCGTCACGGCGCACACAAACGTCGTGTCCCGCGATGCCGGCGGGCAGCCGATCGGGTTCACAGGTTGCGAACATCTCGCGTTTGAGCCGTCAGTGGCGACAAAGCCCGACACTTCGAACGCGGATACGCCTACTGGGCTCACAGTAGAAGTGAAACCGGCGACTGGTGGGCTGTTGCAGAGCGAAGGGCTCGGCACCTCGGACATCAAGGAAACCACCGTCGCATTGCCCAAGGGCGTGTCGATCAACCCGGGTCAAGCCGCGGGGCTCACGGCGTGTGGATCGGCCGAAGATGCCTTCACGACGCCTCAAGAAGAAGCGGAAGGCAAGGAAAACTCCCAGCTCCCCGACTGTCCCGGGTCGTCGAAGGTCGGGGTCGATGAAATCACGTTGCCGATCTTGAAGCAGAACCTGACGGGCAGTGTGTACGTGCTTGAATCGCAGCCGCCGCATTTGAAGCTGTTGATTGAGGCGTCTGGTGAAGGCGTGATCGTGAAGCTGATCGCGCACGTCGAACTCGACGAACAGACAGGGCAGCTCGTGACGACGGTCAGCACCGACTCTCCGGGATTCCCCTACATTCCACAAGCACCGGTGAGCGATTTCAAGCTGTCGTTCTCCGGTGGCGCCCAGGCCGCATTGGTGACTCCGGCGAAGTGCGGTGTGTATACGAGCGAATCGAACCTCACGCCGTGGGGCAGCCCGTTCGTGGCTAACGCGGTCGTGACGAGCACGTTCGGGATCCAGGCCGGTACCAACGGCGCGCCGTGTCCACCCTCGACGTTGCCCTATCAGCCGGAAATGATCGCGGGCTCAACCACCGATCAGGCCGGCGGCTACACCGACTTCAGCCTGCTGTTGCGCGCACCAGACGACAATCAGCGCACCAGCCGGCTGCAGTTCAAAACACCGAAGGGCCTGTTGGGGATGATCAGCAAGGTACCTCTGTGCACGAACACGTTGGCTGAAGCGAACGCGTGTCCTGCATCCTCACAGATCGGGCACACAGTCGTGGCGTCCGGACCCGGCCCCTACCCGCTGGTCGTGCCGCAACCCGGCCAGCCACCCGCACCGATCTATTTGACCGAAAGCTATGAGGGCGCCCCGTATGGCCTGTCGATCGTGGTGCCGTTGCACGTCGGCCCGTTCGTGCTCCCCACGCAGCGCGTCAGGGCGAAGATCGAAGTGGACCCGCTGACCAGCCAGTTGACGGTCACGACCGACCCCTTGCCGCAGTACGTGGCGGGCGTGCCGACGGATCTACGCTCGATCAACGCGGTGATCGACAAGCCTGGATTCATGTTCAACCCCACCAATTGCGCTCCTCAGGCATTCTCGGGGACCGCAACGGGCACCGAAGGCGCGAACGTCCCGATCTCGAGCCACTTCCAGATGGGGTCCTGTCGGGCATTGACGTTCAAGCCGAACTTCAAGGTCTCGACCAGAGGCAAAACCTCAAGGAAGAACGGGGCGAGCCTCACCGCGAAGATCCTGTATCCCACAGGTGCGTTGGGGGCAAACCAGGCGAGTAGCCAGTCGAACATCGCGTCGGTCAAGGTGGACCTGCCCAAACAGTTGCCCTCGCGTCTCACGACATTGCAGAAGGCCTGCCCAGTGGCCACCTTCAACGCCAACCCGGCCTCCTGTCCAAAGGAATCGATCGTGGGTCACGCAACCGCGATCACCCCCGTCCTACCCGTGCCGGTCACAGGGCCCGCGTATTTCGTCTCGCACGCCGGGGAAGAATTCCCGCAACTCGTGATCGTGCTGCAGGGCTACGGCGTCACGATCGACCTCGTCGGCGACACGTTCATCGACAGCAAGACCAACGTTACGAGCAGCACGTTCAAGCAGGTGCCGGACGTCCCGATCGCGAGCTTCGAACTGAACCTGCCCGAGGGCCCCTACTCAGCGCTGGCCGCACCCAAGAGCCTATGCGGCACGAAACTCGCGATGCCCACCGCCTTCACCGGCCAAAACGGCGCCACGATCAAACAGAACACACCGATCACCGTCACAGGCTGCCCCAAGACCAAGAAGACCAAGAAGACCAAGCACAAACACAAGCACCACCGATAAACAACAGAAAACGACAGACAGGGCCTCACGCGATGCGCATGGGCGCGTCGCGTGTCCTGCCCCACCTACGTCTCCGCCACCGCCCGTGCCGCGATCTCGCGCCCCGCGAACGGCGTGATCACGAGATACATCGCATAATCGCCGAGCTCGGGCACGCGCTGGGTCCTTCCGTTGAGGATGTACTCGTGCAAGAGCTCGAAGATCCCTCCGACCGACGCTTCGCGCATGACGGCGGCTGGGCTGTTGGGGTAGGTATCTCCAGGCCCGATCTCGAGCAGCTCGATGTAGGAGAAGTTTGCCTCGTTGACGCGTCCCGCCACGTGAGGGTAGGCAATCAGGATGTCAACGCAGGCCAGGCGTGCGGTCGCCGGCTCTGAGGCCAGGAACTCGAGCAGGGCCGTCAAGCCGATCCTGATGTTCTGCGCATAGCTCAATTTCAGGTCGATCGAGCGGTTGATCGCCGCGGTGGCCTTGGCGTGACCCATCTCGAAGGTGGCCAGGAACGCCTCCTCCTTGTTCTCGAAGTGCTCGTAGAAGGTCTGAAGCGAGATCGCCGCCTCGGCCACGATCTCCTCCAGGCTGAGCGCGGCGTAGCCCTTCTCGGCGGTCAGGTTGGCGACCGCGTCGAAGATCCGTTCGCGTTGGTTGTGGGCCACGAAGCCCTTGGGCAGGCTGTGCTCGCCCCGAGGCAGGCCCCTCGGCGCCCAGCTGGGCGACGGTGAGAACGTGCCTGGGGCCCTGCCTCCCTGCAGGTGCCCGTGGCGCCTGGCCCTCGGCTTGGACGGGATCTCAGGCGGGGTCGGGTAGAAGCCGACGATCCAAGTCACCACGTCGGGGGTCAGCTTCTGCAGTTCGGCTTTCAGGGAGCGGCTGGAGCGCTCGCGCCTGACCCTTGAATAGAGGATCGTGCGCAGGGCGCCCACGATCGCGCGCGCGATCGGCGCCGGCACCGAGCCCTCGCCGGGGGCCTGCTCGAAGATGTAGGTCACGAACTGGGATAGGCGCTCGGCGTCGCGCGCCCACCTTTCGATCCCGACCGGGCCCGCCGCTCCCATCTCCACGGACACCAGGCGGGCGGCGTCGGGGCGGTCGCTGGAGGCCTCGAACAGGGCCCGCACGAAGGCCTCGATCTGGTTGGTCCACTCGTCCTCGGCGTCATATGCATCCACGATGCGCGCGGTCAGACGCCCGATCAGGGCGTCGTAGGTGGCCATCAGGCACTCCTCCTTGTTGGCGAAGTGCTCGTAGAAGCTGCGTCTGGAGACGCCCGCGCCGGCGACCAGGTCGGAGATCGTGGTGGCCACGAAGCCGTTCTCGTTGACGGACTTGATCATCGCCTCGAACAGGCGCTCGCGCTGGTCGGCCGCGACCTCCTCGGGCGGGAGGGCCTGCGGGCCGCGCGGCAAACCGCGTTCTCGGTCTTTGGTCGAGCGGGTCCTCTGGGCCATCCCTATACCATAGCTCTTGACAAGCTGCGTAAAGGATGATTTATTTGTTTTTGTTTAAGGATGTCTCCAGCTCACTGGGAGGTCACTGATCATGGAGAACATCAAGACCCGAAACGTATTGCGAACAGTAGTTTCATCATATGGGCAAGTCCAATTGTACGATCCTGGAACTGCCTGCGGAATACGTTTGGGTGGCAACATATCTGCATCTGGTTCTGTAGGACACGTACTATTAGCTGTGCATAACGGCAAAAGCGAGGTGGGGGAGTTGGACGATTTGTCGTATCGCCGGGCTGGACGCGCAGCCGACAAGGAGGTTGGATTGACATGAGAGGATTGACTTGCGAGCGTGACCTGATGGTGCGCGCGCTTCATCCCCGTTGGCCCTACAGGCGCTCGCACTCGCGCCACGACCTGCACTGGTTGGTGCGTGTGCGCCCCAAACGGCGCTGGTGCTCGCACGGACGCCGCCACTCCGTGGCCGGCTTTCCCCCGCGGCGACGCCGGCCCTACGTCGGCTGAGGAGGCTCGCTAGGATCGCAACATATGGCGGCAGTGTCCGAATCCAGCGCTCCGCACGCACCCGCGCTCGCCGACGACGAGCGCAAGATCCGCAAGCTCTCGATCGACACGATCAGGGCGCTGGCGGTGGACGCGGTGCAGAAGGCGAACGCGGGCCATCCAGGGACGGCGATGGCTCTGGCGCCGCTGGCCTACACCCTGTACCGCCACGTGCTGCGCGTCAACCCGACGGACACCGCGTGGCGCGACCGCGACCGCTTCGTGCTCTCGGCCGGGCACGCGTGCATATTGCAGTACTCGGTGGCTCACCTGACGGGCTTTGACCTCTCGATCGAGGATCTGCAGAGCTTCCGGCAGTGGGGCTCGCGCACCCCGGGCCACCCCGAGCGGGGACACGTGCCGGGCGTGGAGGTGACCACCGGCCCGCTCGGCCAGGGCGTGGCCAACGCGGTCGGCCTGGCCATGGCCGAGCGCTTCCTGGCCGAGCGCTTCAACCGGCCGGGCTATGAGGTCGTCGACCACCACACCTACGCGATCTGCTCGGACGGGGACATGATGGAGGGGGTCTCCCAGGAAGCCGCCTCGATCGCCGGCCACTTTGGCTTGGGCAAGCTGATCGTTTGCTACGACGACAACAGGATCACGATCGACGGCAGCACCTCGATCTCCTTTGACACGGAGAACCACTTGGCCCGTATGCACGCTGATGGGTGGCACGTGCAGCGGGTGGAGGACTCCGAGGACGTGCACGCCCTGCACGCGGCGATCGAGGCGGCGCGCGCGGAAAAGGAGCGCCCGTCGTTCATCCAGGTGCGCTCGCACATCGCCTATCCGGCCCCCAACGCGGTCGATACTGCCAAAGCGCACGGCGCGCCCCTGGGCGAGGATGAGGTGAGGGCGACCAAGCTGGTGATGGGCTTCGACCCCGACGCCCACTTCAAGGTCGAGCAGAGTGTGTACGAGCACATGGACCTACGTGCTCGCGGCGCGGCCCTGCAGGCCGAGGCCGAGCAGCGCGAATCCGCTTGGAAGGAGCGCTATCCGGGGATGGTCGAGGACTGGG
>JBAURN010000211.1:0-5805 GCA_049581225.1 Solirubrobacteraceae bacterium | reverse complement strand
GAGGACGAGCGACTCATGGAGGCCTTCGCGGCCAGCGCCGCGACGGCCGTGGCGACCGCCCAGACGGTCGAGACAAGGGCGCTCGAACGCAGCGTCGAGGCCTCCGAACTCGAGCGCCGTCGCTGGGCGCGCGAGCTGCACGACGACACCCTCCAAAGCCTCAGCGCTCTGCGCGTAGGGCTCTCGACGGCCAAGCGCTCCGGCAAGCCCGAGACGCTGGAGCAGGCCGTGACCAGCGCGATCGATCATCTCGAGGAAGGCATCACCAACCTGCGCGCGCTGATCACCGACCTGCGTCCCGCCTCCCTGGACGAACTAGGCGCCGGCGCCGCGATCCAGGCCCTGTGCGAACGCGCCGAACGTCAAGGCATGGCCATCGACGTGAGCATCGACTTGGCCCACGAGCAGGGCCGCGCCCCCGGGCGCCACCTGCCGGAGATCGAGACCGCGATGTACCGGATCGTGCAGGAGGCGCTCACCAACGCCTCCAAGCACGGCAACGCCAAGCGAGCGATAGTCGAGGTTCACGAGGATGAGGCTCTGGTCCACGTGAGCGTGCGCGACGACGGGTGCGGCTTCGACGCCTCCCAGCAGACCGAGGGCTTCGGCCTGCTGGGGATGCACGAGCGCGTGCATCTGCTCGAAGGGAATATCCGGGTCAACTCCGCGCCCGGGTCCGCAACCACGATCGAAGCCAGCTTCCCGATCAGCCGCGTGGGCGAGCGACAAGCCGAGCGCCGGCCTTCCGCAAGACCCGGATAGCGCTGGTCGCGCCGGCGCGCCCCCTGGATGTGCGCACCGCTCAGCCGAAGAACACTTCGGCGGTCTCGAACAGCTTCGGGTCAAGCAGCTTGGGTCGGGCCAAGGCCTTGCCGAGGTCCACCTCCACGATGGAGGGTCCCCTCAGGGCCACCATCGCCCCGAAGCGCCCTGCCGCGACGGCATCCATCGCGGCCACCCCGAAGCGCGTCGCCAGCACGCGGTCATAAGCGGTGGGGGTGCCCCCGCGCTGCACGTGTCCCAAGATCGTGGCCCTCGTCTCATAGCCGGTGTGAGCCTCGATCTCGCGCGCCAGCTCCACCCCGATCCCGCCCAGGCGTGCGTGCCCGAACTCGTCGGTATCCGATGCCCCGCCCGCCTGCATGACGCCCCCCTCACGAGGGGTGGCCCCCTCGGATACGACCACGATCGAGAACGTGATCCCCCGTTCGTGGCGTCTGCGCAGGTGCGCGCACACCTCCTCCGAATCGAACGGCCGCTCGGGCACCAGGATGGCGTCGGCGCCGCCCGCAATCCCGGCATACGTGGCGATCCAGCCCGCGTGCCTGCCCATCACCTCGACCACCATCACGCGGTTGTGGGACTCCGCCGTCGTGTGCAACCGATCGATCGCGTCGGTCGCGATCTGAACGGCCGTGTGGAAGCCGAACGTGAAGTCGGTCTCGCCGATGTCGTTGTCGATCGTCTTGGGCACGCCCACGATCGGCAGGCCCGCCTCACTCAATCGTCGCGCCACCCCAAGGGTGTCCTCACCGCCGATCGGGATCAGGGCATCCACGCGCTCCCGTTGGAGAGCAGCTTCGATGCGCTCCCGCGCGCCTAGGCGGCCGTCGAACGGGTTTGTGCGCGACGTGCCCAGGATCGTGCCCCCGCGAGGCAGGATCCCAGCGGTGCTCTCGCGCGAGAGGGGCACGACGTTCTCCTCCAAAACCCCAGCCCAGCCATAGCGGAAGCCCACGAAATCGTTGTGGCCGAGCTGCAATCCACGACGCACCACCCCGCGGATCACGGCGTTGAGACCGGGGCAGTCGCCGCCCCCGGTGAGCAAGCCTGTGCGCACAGTCAGAAAGCTAGTGCTTTGTGCCGCGGAATACGTGCTTTGCCGCGAACAGGACACGGATTTGTCCGCTGGGCGGGGACTCGCGGGGAGCGTAACGTTTCAATATGTTCCCGCTCCTCCGCCTCGCCCCGGTGCCCGATCCCGACGCGAACGGCCATGGCGCGGGCTCCATCAGGATCGTCTTGGCCGACGATCACGCGGCGATGCGGGAGAGCTTGCGGGTGCTGCTCGAGGGCGAGGCGGACATCGAGGTGATCGCCGAGACCGACAGTCTGGAAGCGATGATGGGACAGCTCAACGCGCGCCGTCCCGACGTGCTCGTGCTCGACTTGGGCACGAGCGATCGCGGTTCAGGGATCGAAGCGCTGACGCGCGTTCATCGCCAAGCGCGCAACACGAACATCGTCGTGCTCACCGGGAGCGACGATCCCGCCTTCGCCTCTCGGGCCTTGGACAATGGCGCGAAGGGACTCGTGCTCAAGGAGATGGCCGACTCCGACCTGCCCGCCGCGGTACGCGACGCGTCGCGTGGCCGGCGCTATGTGAGCCCCGCGCTGGCCGTCAAGCTGGGGGGCGAGCAGACTAGACGCGACCAGGACAAGCTGACCCCGCGCGAGCGTGAGGTGTTGCGGCTGATCGCCCTGGGTCATACGAGCGTAGAGATCGCCGCCAAGCTGGGGCTCTCCCCGCGCACGATCGAGACCCACCGGGCACGCATCCATCGCAAGCTGGCGCTCGACACCCGCGCCGAACTGGTGGACTACGCGCTGCGACACGAACTTTTGAGGCCGTGAGCTCCGCGGGTGGATCCCCCCTCACTCGAGCGACGGTGGTCGACGCTTGTCTGCGGGTATCCCCCCTCGCGATCATGCGGAGGGGAGTGACGATGAACGCGGCGGAGTCGTTTCGGTGTAAGCGCTGCGGCGACTTGATTGGCGTGTACGAGCCTTTGCTGGTGTGCGCCAAAGGAGTCGCGCGCAAGACCTCGCGCGCCGCCGAGCCCAATCTGGAGCCCGAGGGCGCCACCCACTATCACCGCGCCTGCTACGCGGCGCAGGGCGGCGAGGAGTGAGCCGGAGAGGGGACGAGCTGTCCGCTAGAGCGAGCTGAGCCTTCCGCCGAGGACATTCTCGTCGAGGGCACAGCAGCGTGGGCGACGGGGTCCTCACTCTCCCGAGATGAGGCTCGCGGTGCGCTTGAGCCGCGGGCCGATCTCGGAGCGCAGTCGCTTGATCGAGTACGCGCCGGAAGCGACCGTGACTTCAAGCGCCAAGGCCGGTTCGCCCGCCGGGCGGGGGAGGAGCACCGCGATCGAACGCGCGCCGGCAACGAGCTCTTCGTTGCTGACCACAGCTTCGCGTGGGCTGATGCGGTCGAGCTCGGTTCTCAGCTTGCTCTTGCTCATTATCGAACGAGGGCCTTGGGGAATCAGATGCAGGTCGTCCAGCAACGCCTGGCGCTCGGCGTCTGAGACGCTTGCCAGAAGGACCTTGCCCATCGCGGTGCAGTAGACGGGGATGTGCGTTCCCACTCCCACGCCCACGTCGATCAGGTACCGCCCCGAACGGTGGCTGGGCAGATGGTGCACATAGATGACGCGATCCCCTTCGAGCACCCCCATGCTGACCGTTTGGCCCAGTTCGTCGCGCAGCTCTTCCAAGGCGGTGCGCGCCGGCACGACCCTGCGGATCGCGCCGATCGCGGCGCCGCCCGGGTCGGCGGCCTGGGCAGAGAGGCGGTACTTGCGTTTATCGTCCTGCTCGAGGTAGCCGAGGGCGACCAAGGTGATCGCGTAGCGATGGCTCGTGGAGCGACTGATCCCGACGAGGTCGGCCATTTCGGCGATGCCCAAAGCTTGGCGATCTCGCGAGAACGATTCCAGGATGGCGATGCCGTATTCGACCGAGCGCGACAGCCGTGGGTCCGGCGCCGGCCTGATCCGTGAGGAGGCCGGGGGTGGCTTGCTAGAACGGTTCTGAGCAGTGGCTTTGCGCGCCTGGCCCCGGGCGGCCCTCTCGGGATGTTCGTCGTCCTCATACATCGCATCACCTCGTGGGTCGAGCCGCGCGGCCGGGTGTTGCCGGAATATCCCGCAGTGACCCGCTCAGACAAAGCGGTCGACCTGGCTTGGAGAATACAATCGTCTGTTGTCGAAAAAGCTACAGGGAACGTCAGACGGAGGTCACGCGCTCGACGATCGCCGCGACCAGCTCGGCGAAAGTCATGCCGGCCGCCTCAGCCGCGGCGGTCGTGATGCCGGTCTCGGTGAGACCCGGGATCGTGTTTATCTCCAAAACTTGAGGGGTTTCGCTCTGGTCGAGAATGAGGTCCACACGGGCGAAATCGCGACAGCCCATCAGGGTGTAGCTGTCGAGCGCCGCCCGCTCGACTCGCTCGCGCACCTCGGAGGACAGCTCCGCGGGCACCTCCATGCGCAGCTGCCCGATCGTGTAGTGGGCTTCGTAGCTGTAAAAGCTCTCCGGTGTGAACAGCTCGACGATCGGCAGGGCTCTCGGGCCGGCGGCGGGATCGGAGCCGTCGAGCACGGTGACCGCCAGCTCGCGGCCCACGACCCGCTCCTCGACGAGAACCCTGTCGCCGTAGCCGAAGGCGCCCAGGATCGCGCTGGGGAGCTGCCCGGCGGAGGTCACGAACTTGATTCCGATCGCCGAGCCTTGCGCGACGGGCTTGACCACGACGGGGAGCCCGAGCTCGTCGAGCAGCTTGGGGAAGGTGCGCGCGCCCCCAAGCTCGCGGAAAGCCGTCTCGTTGAAGCTGTGGAAGGCCGGCGTGGGAATGCCGTGCAGGCGAAGCATCCGCTTGAACAGCACCTTGTCCATGCACAGGGCGCTCGCCAAGGGGTCTGAGCCGGTGTAGGGCACGTCGAGCGTTTGGAGCAGATCCTGGAGAGTGCCGTCCTCGCCGCCGCGACCGTGCATCGCCACGAACACGAAGCGGGGTTGGGCGGCCAACACTCGCTCCACGAAGTCGCCCTCCACGTCGAGCGCCTGGACCTCGTAGCCGAGCGAGCGCAGGGCACGCTCCACGCGATGTCCGGAGCGCAGGGAGATCTCGCGCTCCAGCGAGCGGCCCCCCATCGCCACGATCGCGGGGCCCCCGTTCACGCCTTGTCTCCGGTCTTGGCGCCGGAGGCGCGTTCGGCCAGCAGGTTGGTGTCGAACACGGTCGTGGTGCGCCGCTTCTCGTGGTGGTCGTCGAGGGCCAGGTCGATCAGCTCGTCCACGAGCTGGGCGAAGGGAAGCCCGGCGGGCTCCCACAGGTAGAAGGAGAACGAGCCGGGAATGGTGTTGAGCTCGTTGACGTAGACGCGCTCGGAGGAGTCGATCAGGAAATCGACGCGCGTGACGCCGGCGCAGCCGAAGGCGGTGAAAGCGCGCTTGGCGAGGTCTTGGACCTGGGCGGTGAGCGAGTCGGAGATGGGGGCCGGGATCAGACGCTGGGCGCCCTTCATGCCCGCGGTCTTGCCGCCGCTCATGTACTTGTCCTGAAAGGAGAGGAAGTCCTCGGCGGCGACCGGCTGCTCGCACACCGACGCGCGCGGCTCCACGCCGGGGCGCCCGATGACCGCGCAGTTGACCTCGATGCCACCCTCCACCGAAGGTTCGATCAGGCACGATCGGTCCAGCTCGAAGCCCAACTCCAGGGCTTCGGCCAAGTCGACCTCGCTGGAGCAGCGGCTCACGCCGACGCTCGAGCCGAGCGAGGCGGGCTTGACGTATGTCGGGAAGTCAAAGGCCCCCCGCGCGCGCGCGAGGCACCCTGCTCGGTCGCTCTCCCACTGCTCGCGACGCAGGGCCAGGTGATCCAGAGCGGGCAGGCCCGCTTGGGCAAGCAGGGCCTTGGTGGTGATCTTGTCCATGGCGGCCGCGGCGGCCCCCACGGGGGGGCCCACGTAGGGCAGTTGGGCCAGCTCCAAGGCGCCCTGCAGGCAGCCGTCCTCGCCC
>JBAURN010000210.1:0-12476 GCA_049581225.1 Solirubrobacteraceae bacterium | reverse complement strand
GCAGCCCGCTGCGCACAGATCACCCACACTCGCTCTCATCCTGGGTCGCCTACCAGGCGGCGACCGCCAACGCCGCAGCCCACGGAGAGCTCGAGGGTCAGCTGCGCGACGGCGCCGAGCCCTCCGGCCATCGCCGCGCATTCGGCAACTCTGTGTGGGACTACTTCGGCGAGCACCCCGCTGAGGGGGCCCGCTTTGCGGCTGCGATGCGCGAGCTGACCGCGATCGACCTGGGGGGTCTCGTGCGCGCGTACCCCTGGCCTCCCGAAGGCACGATCTGCGACGTGGCCGGCGGAATCGGCACGCTTTTGGCGGCGATCCTCGAGCGCCGACCACGGGCGCGGGGGATTCTTCTGGATGCTCCCGAGGTGCTGGCGGAGGCCGAGGACTTCCTGCGATCGCGCGGCGTTGCCAACCGTGTGCAGCAGCGGCCCGGCGATCTGTTCGCGCAGATCGAGGCGCAAGCCGACGTGTATGTGCTCAAGTGGATCCTCCACGATTGGAGTGACGCCGCCTGTCTTGACATCCTGGCCAGACTGCGCGCCACGATGCCCGTCGGGTCGAAGCTCGTGGCAATCGACCAGCACCTCGAACCGGGGCGCCCCAGCCCGGTGACCTCAATGGTGGACCTGTTGATGCTGGTGGAGTGTGAGGGCGGCCGCGAGCGCTCACCCGAGCAGGTGCACGCGCTGATGCGCAAGGCCGGCCTCGCCCCCGGTCGCGTCAGACACGCTGGACTGCACATGGTCGTTGAGGGCATCGCGACATAGCCGGCATCCCCGAGGACCGGCGCACGCCATCGCGGCGAAGTTGGACCTTCGCCGCCTGACCACCGCTGTTCCATATGCGGGGACGAAGGGGATGAAGGGACTTCAGCAGACCCGGGCGCATGAGAGCGACAGCCGAAAAATGCCGAACAGTCGGGAGCTCCGCGCATCTGACGCGGTATGCTTCGGGAACAATCATCCGCACGCTGGTCCACGAGACAGGCCTGCGGAGGACGAGACTTGAATGGGCATTCAGGGCGGTCAAGGATGTTGCTTGTTGGGCTTCGGCCCTGCTTTGGCCGGCCTGTCTGGGGACCGTGAGAGGGAGGGATTATGCGAGGTGGATTGGGCCCGGGAGCAGTCCGGCGCTTGCCTGCGCTTGCGTGCGGCGTGATTGCGATGGGGACGGCGTTGAGTGGAGTTGCGCAAGCCTCGGCCGCACGAGGACAGCGCGTGGCGAGCATGTCGAAGACAGTGACCCTGGCCGAGACCGCTCACCTGGAAACGAGCAAGCAGGAAGTGCCCGGAGCCGAAATCTCAGAGAGCGGCCGGGCGGTCGGGACCTATGACGCACCGGTGCTGGCCGGCCTGACGATTCACGCTCATTCGGTGACCTCGATCGTGACGATCTATTTGAAGGGAGGATCGATCACGGCCACCGCGGATGCGAGCTTCAAGTTCACGGGCGAAGTGGGCAACTTCCACGGCACTCTGTACGTGAGCCACGCCACGGGCACCTACAGGCACGCAACGGGCCACCTCACGTTCACTGGAGCGATCAATCGCAATACGTTGAAGATGTGGGCCGTGACCTCCGGTACCGCCAAATACTAGGCCGGAAGGGCGAGGGGCCTGGAGAGCAGCGACGATGATCAGGCGAGCGGTCGCGCTTGTACTCGTGCTTTGCGCGTGCTGGTCCACCAGCGCCGGCGCGGCGCAGAGCGTGGGACTGCGTGTAGCGTTTCATCCTGACCTGCCGGGCCGGAGCACCACGATCGCCCTGCAAGTCCGGATTGACGGCCCCGGCGGCGCGCCACCCGCCCCCGTCACGAGCTTCGACTTGCGTTTGCCGCTCGGGATGGGCATAGCCTCGACCACGCTCGGTCAAGCCAACTGCCGTCCCGCCGCATTGATCGCTTCGGGGCTGAGCGGGTGCTCGGCGAATGCCCGTCTCGGTTTCGGGACCGCGAGCGCGGTCGTCCCGGCCGGCGCCGGGAGTGTGCGTGCTGTCGCCTCGCTGGACGCGGTGATGGGGCCGGCCGCGGAAAACCGTGTTGAAGTGCTGTGGTACGTTCAGGCCGACCGGCCGGTATTCGCTCAGCTGGTCCTACCGAGCGTCGTCGAAGAAGGGGTGCCGCCCTTTGGCGAAGAGTTGGCGGTGTCGGTCCCCTTGGTGCAGGCGTGGCCGGAAGGCCCGGATCTGGCGCTCGAAACGTTTGACTCATCGCTGGGGCCCGCGGGCCTGACTTATCGCCGCCGGGTCGCCGGGCACACGATCGCCTTCCATCCGCGAGGCATCCGCATACCGTCGGCCTGCCCGACGGGCGGCTACCAGTTTGCGGTGGCCTTGAGCTTTCAGGACGGCACCCAGGCAACCGGCACCTACCGCGTCCCTTGCCCCGGACGCTGAAGGCGAGCTGTGTCCTCTCCCTCACAAGCCCCTCCAGCCGCTCCTGCTCGAACCGGTGGCGCACGCGACGTACGTGGCGCAGACCGACGCTTTACGACGGTCAGGCTCACCGTCCGGGGCGCGGCGATGCTCGCCGCGATCCTGTGCGCCCACTGCCTTGCAAGCCCCACGAGAGCGCAGGCCGAACCGTTTGCGATTACCGGGTTCACGACGCAGACGACCGAACCGAGCACGACCGATGAAACCGTCAACGACGTGTCCCCTTTCGACCTCGCGGGAGGGCACCCTTTTGCTTTGACGAGCACGGTTCGGTTCGGAGCGGGCGATCCCAAGGATGTCCTCATCGACTTGCCCGCGGGACTCGTCGCGAACCCACAGGCGGTCCCGCGCTGCTCGGCGCCTGTCGGACAGTGTCCCTCCGACAGTCAGGTGGGGGTGTTCGTCCTCCATATCGCGGGCGGCGAAGATGCCTTGTCGGTGCTCGGACAGATCTTCAATATGACGCCGTCTCCAGGTGTGCCCGCGGAGTTCGGGCTTGAAGTGCCGCTCCTCGGCCGGACTCTCTTGACCGGCCGCGTCGTACGCACGACGCAGGGCTATGGCCTGGCGATGATCGGTAAAGGGCTACCCGTCCCCGACCTTTCCGGTCTCGGTGAGCTGGGGGTTTCCGCGCTGCACCTGAGCAGTCTTGAAACCACGCTGTGGGGAGTCCCGGCGGCCGCTGCGCACGATCCGTTGCGTGGGGCACACTGTCTCGGCGGGCTCAGCGAAGCCGAATCCGCCATGAGCTGCTCGGAAGGCGGCCTCCACTTCAGCGGTGAAAGCGTGCCGTTCCTGACGATGCCCAGCGTCTGCTCGGGAGCTCCGCCGACCACGGTCGGATGGGCCGACTCCTGGGAGCGACCTGGACAGTACGCGCAGGCACAATCGCAGCTTCCGATGATGGCCTATTGCGAACTGGCGCCGTTCTCACCCGAAGTGTCCGTGAGCCCCGAAACGCTGCGTCCCGAAGCGCCGGACGGGATCGACCTCACGATCAAGATCCCGCAGTACCCTCAGGCGACCTTTGCCGCCCCCGAGTTGCGAGCCATGAGCGTGACGCTGCCGCAGGGCATGACGATCGACCCGAGCGTCGCCAACGGCAGGCAATCGTGCGACTCCACCGGACCGTCCGGGATCAACATTCCCACCGGCCTGAACGCGAGCGGGCAGCCGTTGAGTCCCGGCGAAATCGGTCCTGGCGAAGCGATTCCTCCAGCGGGACTGGGTCCCGAAGAACCACTGCTCACGCCCGGAGACTGCCCGGACTCATCGATCGTCGGCGCCGCGCAAGCGGTGACGCCGCTGTTTGCGCACCCCCTCGAAGGGCGCGTCTACCTCGCCTCCCCCGGATGCGGGGGGTCCGGCCAGGCAGCGTGTACCGATCTGGACGCTCTCGACGGCAACCTCTACCGGATCTATGTGCAGCTTGGCGCCTCTGCCGACCCGGCGCAAAACGAGGGTGTGCTGCTCAAGCTGGCGGCAACCGTTCAGGCCAACCCCGCGACGGGCCAGCTCACCGTGCGACTGCAGGAAAGCCCGCAGCTGCCGCTCAGCGAACTGAGCCTCCACCTATATGGCGGCGAAGGCTCGCTGCTGACCAACCCCAGTGTGTGCGGCGCGGCGACCACAACGTCGAGCCTGGAACCATGGAGCGCACCGTTTGCGCCGGACGCTTCGCCGTCCTCCTACTTCGACGTGCAGGACTGCGCCGACCCCCAACCGTTCCAGCCCAAGCTCCTCGCCGGGAGTCTCGACATCCAAGCCGGCGCATACAGCCCGTTCACACTCACGATCAAACGCCAAGACGGCGAACAGGCACTCGCCGACATCCAGGTGCACACTCCGGTGGGGCTCTCGGCGATGCTCTCGAGCGTCGCCCCGTGTCCCGACGAGCTCGCACATGCGGGGGAATGTCCCGAGAGCTCACGCATCGGTGGCTCGAACGTGACGGCAGGCACCGGATCGCAGGCGCTGACATTGCCGGGCAGCGTGTACCTCACCGGTCCCTACAAGAACGCCCCCTATGGTCTGGCGATAATCACAGATGCCGCGACCGGGCCACTGAACCTCGGAAGGCTCGTGATCCGAGGACAGATCAGCGTGGACCCGCGGACCGCGGCCCTCACGATCACCACCGACCCCCTGCCGCAGATCGTGCTCGGAGTCCCGCTTCGCATCCAGCGGGTCAGCCTGCTCCTGGATCGGCCCCACTTCATTCTCAACCCCACCAGCTGCGAAGAACAACAGATCCTCGCGACAATCGCCAGCGCTCGAGCGAGCAGCGTCGCCACCAACAGATACGCCCTTGCGGCCTGTGCAAGCCTTTCCTTCAAACCAACTCTGGTGGCATCCACCACAGCCCGCACAAGCCTTGCAAACGGCGCGAGTCTCGACATCAAGCTCAAACTGCCCTATGCCGAACCGGGCACCGCGGCGAACCTGGCACGGTTGGAGATTGCGCTGCCGCGACAACTACCGACAAGACTGACGAGCCTCCAGCACTCCTGTCGCTCCACCGTGTTCGACGCGAACCCGGCCCAATGCCCCGGTGCGTCGATCGTCGGCGTCGCGCAAGCTCACACGCCGATCACGGGCATCGAGATGCAAGGACCCGTTTACATCGTCTCCCACGGACGCGACGTCCTTCCAAGTCCGATCGTCCTGCTGCAGGGCGCCGGCATCACCCTGGAGCTGCCCGGCTCGACCACGATCGCCAAGAGTGGAACGAGCCGCGTCGCGTTCGATGACACGCCGGACATACCGCTGCAGAGCATCGAGATACGCCTACCGTCGGGCCCAGATTCGCTGCTGGCGGCCAACACCAGCCTGTGCGCCCCGGGCAAGCTCGTCACGATCAAGCGACGTGTCCGCGAGCGCACTCACGGACACGTCGTCCGTCGCATCGTCAGAGTGCCCAAGAGGCTTCCCGCCACCTTGCCGCTACCGACAGAACTTGCCGCGCACAATGGGAGCGTCCTCCACCAGACCACACAGATCGCCGTCACCGGCTGCACACCAAACCAGCTGCGCCCCCGCCAGAGTTCGTTTGGAGCAAGCGCAAAGGGGTAGGGAGAGCCCACATGTGTCATTGATTGGATCGACTAGAGGCTCGCCGCCAGAGGTATCGGATGCCGACAAGAGTCCAGAGCGACGTTGAACCCGCCGGCCAGATGCTGGCCGTGCTCGAGCTCGAGAGGATTTGGGGAGAGTGCGAGGGCGATCCGCTCAACGGCGACGAGCCGACGCACGAACGGCAGGCCGTGCAAGCCAATCCGCTCTGCCAGGAGATCGAGTTCGAGGCGATCCGCGACGCCCCCGGGGCGGCGCGTCGCAAGCTGATCGCGGCTTTGCAAAGTAGGGGCCATGATGATGCCCTGATCCAAGACGCCGCGCTCGTTCTTACCGAGCTGGCCGCCAATGCCGTCGTGCACGTGGGATCCTCGTTCTCGGTATGCGTCAGTTTGCGCGGCTCGACGCTGCGGATCGAGGTGGCAGACCGTGGGACCATGATCACCGGCCGCGCCGGTCAAGCTTGGGTGCCACGCCAAGCACGTGGCTTGGGCTTGATCGACGCGGTCTGCACGCGCTGGGGCACCGATATGACCGCCACGGGCAAGGTCGTGTGGGGCGAGCTGCGGCTATGAGATGCGTGACACCGCGATACCGCGGGCGATCGATCAAGACCTGACGTGCCCAGCCAGATACCGTAGGCATCGGAGCGCCACCGCCCCGACCTTCATAGGAGGACGTCTAGGCGGGGCAGCGCAGCGTCCAGTGCTTGAAGCCGGCAGCCACCGAGGGGACACGCCCGGCGAACTGCAGGGCTAGTGTCCTGAGTCGTTAGTTTCTAGGCGGTTTGTGGTATTGTTGGGGGATGAACGCATCTCGTGTTGGGCGGCGTGGGCCGCGGGCGGTGGGGGTGGTGCTCAGCGACGCTGAGCTGCGGACGTTGGAGGGGTGGGCGCGGCGGCGTACTTCGGCTCAGGCGCTGGCTTTGCGTGCGAGGATCGTGCTCGGCGCGGCTGCTGGGCAGAGTAATACGGAGTTGGCTGAGCGTCTGGGTGTGACGCGTATGACGGTCGCGAAGTGGCGGGGACGGTTCGTGCGCGATCGTGTCGATGGTCTGCTTGACGAGAAGCGGCCCGGTCGTCCGCGAACGATCGGTGATGAGAAGGTCGACGAGGTCATCACAAAGACGTTGGAGAGCAGGCCAAAGGACGCGACGCACTGGTCGACACGGTCCATGGCCGCGGAGGTCGGGCTCTCACAGACGGCGGTCTCGCGGATTTGGCGGGCGTTTGGTTTGCAACCCCACCGCGTGGAGTCCTTCAAGCTCTCAACGGACCCGTTGTTCGTGGAGAAGGTCCGCGACGTTGTTGGGCTTTACCTCGATCCGCCGGAGCGAGCACTGGTCTTGTGTGTGGATGAGAAGTCGCAAATACAGGCACTTGATCGCAGCCAGCCGATCTTGCCGATGCTTCCCGGGGTCCCCGAGCGCGCGACCCACGACTACAAGCGTTCTGGCACCTCAAGCCTGTTCGCGGCGCTGGATATCGCCTCGGGAAAGGTGATCGGTTCGCTGCACGCGCGTCACCGCACGATCGAGTTCAAGAAGTTCCTGAACCAAATCGATCACGCGGTCCCCAGCGAATTGGACGTTCACCTGATCCTCGACAATTACACGACCCACAAGACAAAGGCGATTCAGCGCTGGCTGCTCGCGCACCCACGGTTCCATTTGCACTTCACTCCGACCGGCGCGTCGTGGCTGAACCTCGTCGAGCGCTGGTTCGCGGAGCTGACCAACAAGAAGCTCCGCCGAGGAGCACACCGCTCCGTGCGCGAACTCAACAAAGACATCCGCGACTGGATCGCCCACTGGAACGAGAACCCCCGCCCATATGTTTGGACAAAGACCGCAGAGCAGATTTTCGACAGCCTCACCCGATACTGCCAACGAATCAACGACTCAGGACACTAGCTTGCCGTAAACCCGCAGACCTTTCTTGCAGCTGCGTGGGGAGCTGGCCTTTGTGCTCACCGGATAGCGGACGACTTTGCCCTGAGCACAGTTGGGTTCGCAGGTGTTCGTCTCGAAGGTGCCGCTGGCACGCGCGACCGCGCCGCCGAAGCTCGACCAGCGCAGACCGCTCAGCACGGTATTGCCATCGCCGCAGGTGAGCGTCAGCGTTTTTGGGCGAACGCCGGCCGTCACGCAGTTGGTGATCTTCACGCTGGAGGCTCCCAACGTCACAGTCGCCCCCAAAGCGACAACCATTGCCAAGAGGCTCGTGCCCGCCAGGACGTGTCTGAAGCCGAAACGCACCGTGCGCGCATGATAGACCGCCTGTCCTCAAAATGCGAACGGTTCCGGCTTCGATGCGATCGAGCGCAACCGGCTCTGAGCCGACTCGCCGCGGCCACCTCCACCGAAACCACGCTGCCACGATCCGACCTCCGACCTAAGACGGAGCCCGTGCTCCGAACCAGTCGGCGCGCCGACTCGACCCGAAAAGTTCCTTCTCGGCCACAAGCGCCTCCGAGGGCTCCCGGTAGGCGCCGGTGGGGTTGGGGCCCGAGAGAAAGTCGACGTCGACGCGGCCCACACGCCCGGCGCCGAACTCTATGTAGCAGGAGCCCAACCCGCCGTACCCGTCAGGGTTGGGTTCGCCGCGCAGCTTTGCGATCAGCTCCGCGGCGACAACCCGGGCGGCGCCCTCAGAGAAAACGCCGGCCTTCGGAACTCCAACCGTGGCAACGTCCCCGACGGCATACACGTCTGGAAAACGAGTGCGCAAAGTGCGCGAATCGACCGGGATATAGCCATCCTCGACCATCCCACTCGCCAGCACCACGTCGGGGGCACGGTGCTTGGGAACGCCTAGGAAAAGGTCGTAGGGCATCTCGCTTCCGTCGTCCAGCACCGCGACACGACGCTCGCCATCCAGCGAGCTCACGCGGCGACCGGGCACAAACGCGATGTCACGCTCGGCGAAAGCGGCGAGCAAGGTGCGCGAAGTCTCCGGCGAGGGTGGAACCGGGCTCGAGAGCGGAATCACGAACGAGATCTCACAGTCCTGGCGCACACCTCGCGCCGTCAGGTGATCGTGCAGCAGCAGGGCGGCCTCGCTCGGGGCCGGAGGACACTTGAAAGGCGCCCCACATACGCCGATGATCGCTCGACCTCGTGAGAAGGCGGGAAGTTCCTTGGCCAATCGGGCCGCACCCGCGACCGAGTAGAACTCGTTGTCCCCATCGGCGAGCCCGGGCGTGGCATCCATGTCGTAGTCGGCCCCGAGCGCCACAACGAGGTGGTCGCCCTGATGGACTCCGGCATCGGTCTCCACGCGACGAGCCTCGGGGTCGATCGCGGTGATCGTCTCCTGCAGGAAGCGCACCCCCGGCTTGGCAATGTCGCTATAGGAGAGCCGAACCGAGTCGAGCGTCGTGCGGCCAAACAAGATATCGAGCTTCGAGTAGCCAAAGACGAACGCGTCGCTCTTGTCGATCAAAGTCACTTCGATCTCCTCGCCAAACGCCCGCGAGAGGATCGTCACCAGCTCAAGGCCCCCAAAGCCGGCACCCAATACGACCACCCGAGTCTTCACCGGCCCAGTGTATATGTGATCGAGCCCGCCTCAGATCAACCTCCCAGGTCTTCGGAGACCGCTTGGAAGATCGACATCTGTTGAGCCAAGGCGTCGTTCGTGTATGCATCGAGGACCCCGACGTCGTCAACGATCGAAGCCGCTCGAGCAACCAATCGACGGAACTCCTCGCTGGAGCGGGCCTCGTCAAGCGAAGCGCGTGAGCCACGCAGCAGGATGAAGCCTGCAAGCTCTCCACCGTGGGGCGCTAGCAACACAGGCTCAAAGCCGTCGATCCGCCCGTCCTGCTGCAAGCTTGTGTAATAGGCAAGGGTCTCTTGGAAGACTTCGAGAGCCTTCAACTCCCGACCCCGAACTACGGGGCCCCAACCGAGGAACAATGCGTCTCCGGCCATGTCACAACCTTTCTCCTGGGATTTCGGACTGTAAAAGCGAGTCCCAGGTGGGGGTTACCCGTGGAGATCGCAAAAGCCACTCTCGCGGCGCCCAGCGAGCCTTTTGACGCTGCGCTACTCAGGCAAAAGTCGGTAGCGACGCGTATCGGGATCGCGCTCGAGCAGCCCTGCGGCAACCAGCGTCAGCACGTATCGGTGCACGGTGCTCGTGTTCAATTCGAGTTGCTCGGAGATGTCCTTGATCCCGATGTCCATCCCTTCCGGAGGGAAACACGAGAGCACCAACAGGCCGGCCAGCAGCGAGCGCGACAAGCGGCGGTTCGACTGCAGGTCGCGGTATCTGAGGTTGAGCATGTCGCGCGCGTGAGAACCATGAAAGCCGGTCTCAGCGACCAGGCCAGAGAGATTCGGAGCAGCCTCGTCACCAAGCGCCGCCCGCATCACGTGATCCACCTGATTGCGCGAAAGGGTGATCGCGACGAGCGGCTCGCGCACAGATCCGCCTCCCGGCTGAGCACCGGAGGACCCACCGCCGTCATGAGATGCCGGACTCGTGTCGTTCTCACCCCCGGGCGCGCGGCCCTCGGGGTGCGGATCTGAATCGATCGAGGATTCGTTGTTCAAGAGCTCATCCTCCGGGCACAGCCCTACCGCGGACTGGGAAGTCGACGACGTTGTCGCGCTCGGGCGAAGGGCCGGAGGGCACCAGCAGACGGCCGTCGCTGAGCGATCCGATCCGGTGCGCGTGCACCATCGAGGGCATGTCGGGCACCGTGATCAGCACGGCCAGCCAGTCCTGCTCGGCAGTCGAGCGCAGCAACCGCATCACCTCCTCGCGTTGCAACACGTCCAGGTTGGCCGTGGGATCGTCCACAACGAGCAAGCTCGGCTGGCGCACCATCGCATGCGCGATCGAAACGAGGGTGCGCTCGCCGTCGGTCAGATCCTCCCAACGCCCTTTCGAACAATCGCCCACACCCACACGTGCCAAGGCGGCCGCCGAGCGACGCCGCGCGCGACGCATGTTCTGCTGTTTGAGCAAGGGCAAAGCGACATAGTCGAGCATCTCCAGCTCGTCGCTCTCCGGTCCTGAGCGCCTGGCCCAACCGATCTCCTCGCGCAGCAGACGTACGAGCCCGGCCCTGGACATGCCCACGAGATTCTGATCCTTGAACCTGACGACGCCGCTTTCGGGCGCCTCCAGGCCGGCCGCCACCTTGAGCAGGGTGGTCTTGCCCGAGCCTCGCTGCCCCCAAACGGCCACACACTCGCCCGCATACACCAACAGCGAGATCTCCTTGAGCACCGCCGTCTCATGCGGCCCCCGCCAGTAGCTCTTGCTGACTTGACCCAGCTCCAAACACGCTTGGGAGCTCAAGCGACCCTGTCTCCTCGTGCGGGGAAGCGCGTCTGCGGGGTCACGAGCCGCTGCATGACCATGCGCGCCCTCTGCAGCCATTCGACGCGCGCTTCCAGTTGCTTGATCTCGGCGTCGCGCACGAGCAGGACCGCCACCTCAGACCACGCTTTCAAAGCGCCGCCATGACCGACCAGCGGTTGCTTGAGGCTCTGCATACGCGTCAAACAATCCTCCTCTTGGGATCGCGCAAGCTCGATCAGGCGAGCCAGGTTGTGGGGCTTGGAGAGAGCGATCTTCATGTAAAGCTCGTCGCGCACCGGCGCCAGGGATGAGCTCCCGAGCATCCAGTCTTCGAAGTGATCGACGCCCTTGGGCGTGGCTTCGTAGATGGTACGTGGAGCGGCGCGCTCGTTGGCCGCGCCTCTGTGCTGACCTGCGCTGCGGACCATTTCGTCCGCGCTGAGCTGATCGAGCGCTGAATAGACACCGGTCGGCGCGAAGCCCGAAGAGCCAAATCTAGCTTGGAGACGGCGCGCGAGGTCGTAGCCGTAGCCCGGTCGCTCAATCACCAATCCCAAGACCGCGTTCTTGGCCGACATCTTCCAGTCGCCTCTTAGCTCAAAACGTCCGCTGACATCACCGACACAGTATGCAAGATACAGCCCAGATGTGTCCTTGTGCCGAACAATTTCAATGAGCAGCGATTGGGCCGGGGGGCGACACGACGCCGCCGGGCTCGCTTCGAACACCGTCGGGGACAAAGCCGGGAAGCTCGAGCACCACGCCCGCCCCACCCTCTGCAGAAGCTCCGGCGGTGACCGCACCGCCGTGCGCCTCAGCGATGGCGCGCACGATCGCGAGACCGAGACCCGTTCCGCCCGAGGCCCTGTCGCGTGCCGTGTCGGTGCGATGGAAACGATCGAAGACATGCTCGCGCTGGTCCGGGTCGATGCCGGGCCCGTCGTCTTCGACGAGAAAGCGCACCCGACCCTCTCCTGGCGCCTCGATTCGCAAGCGCACAATCCCCTCCGCCTCCGCGGTGTGCTCCACAGCGTTGCCGATCAGGTTGCGCAATGCCTGGACGAGCCGATCGGGATCGGCACGCAGGCGGCCAGCTGGGACACTGCCGAGCTCGAAGCGACGCCGAGCAAGAACGCTTGCGCCATCCCACAGCCCCCATACATAGTCGGGCAGGTCGATCGACTGTGGGCGCAGGAACTCGGTTTGCTCGGCCTTGGCCAGCAGCAGCAGGTCGTCCACCAGGCGAGCAATACGATTGATCTCAGCCTGCACGAGCCGCTCCACACGCCTCACCTCTTGCTCTGAGGGTTGCGCCTGCGCCGCGAGAACCTCCATCTGCCCGCGAATCACCGTCAATGGAGTGCGCAGCTCATGCGAGGCGTCAGCCACAAAGGCGCGCTGACCGGCGAAGGCCTCGGTCAGCCGATCGAGCATGTGGTTGAAAGCGTCCGCCAGCACCCTCAGCTCGCCCGCCTCGCGCGAGAGGTCGTGGATACGCGGATGGAGATCGCCCGCATCGACCTTCGCGGCGACGGCGGCCATCCGCCTCAGGGGTCGCGACACGCGCGCCCCAACCAAATATGCCGCCACCAGCGCGCCAAGCAAAGCGAGGATGCCCGCCAAGACGAAAGCGCGCGCGACACTGCCCTGCGC
>JBAURN010000209.1:0-2115 GCA_049581225.1 Solirubrobacteraceae bacterium | reverse complement strand
CGCCGCTCAGCGGCGCAGCAGGGAAACCAGCTCGGAGCGCTGGCGCTCTGACAGGCCGCCGATCGTCTTGCTCGGGGAGATGCGGCAGAGCGCGAGGATCTTGTTGACCTTGACGCGGCCGTACTTGGGGACGGCCAGGAGCATGTCGAAGACCTTTGCTGTCTCGACGTACTCGGGTGGTTTGGCGAGCAGCGTGTGGATCGAGAGGCGGCCGGCCTTGAGATCGCGCTTGAGCTGGGCTCGCTCGGTCCTGATGCGGTTGGCTCTGGCCAAGGCGTCCATGCGCTGGTTCAGGGACCGCTCGGGTGCGGCGGACGGCTTGGGGTTCATGGTCGAAGACATCGGGCCCGTCGCGGTCGGCATGGGCGGCGAGTCTACACACCCACGCGCGCCGTTCAAGGCAAACCCCGTTAATTCGCATGAAGCTCAGGTTGAGCTTCAGGTATGTCGAGGATGGTGGATGGTGGTGTACCCGGTTTGCAGGGATTTTCCGTGCTCAAAACCCTAAACCGCTTGAGAGAGCCACAGAACGACGGCAGCCGTATGTCATTGTCGAGACGGTCCCAAATGGCGAAAGCGGCGACCCTCAGGCGGCGAGAAGCTCGCCGGCGATGCGCGATCCCACCAGGGGATCTCGGAAGCTCTCGGTTCCAACCGCCACGAGCCTTGCTCCGAGGTCAAGGAACTGTCGCGCGTGGGCTGTCGTCTGGACGCCACCCATGCCGATCACGGGGATCGAAACTCGTGCGGTGACGGCGGCGAGTTGGGCGAGCGCGACCGGTCGTATGGCGGGCCCGGAGAGTCCTCCCGTACCACCTCCCAGCCACGGACGCGCGCCGCGTGCGAGCGCAAGCGCCCGCAGCGTGTTGATCAGAGAGAGCGCGTCGGCTCCCCCCGCCTCGGCGGCCAGGGCGCACGCCCCGACGTCGGCGCAGTTTGGGGTCAGCTTGACGATCAGCGGCTTGGTGGTGGCCGGCCGCACGGCTGCCACCACACGCTCCAATTGAGCCGGATCGGCGCCTATGTCGAGCCCGGTGTGGACATTGGGACAGGAGACGTTGAGCTCGAGCGCGGCTATCTCGGCACGCTTGTCGCACGCGTGCAGCAGCTCGGTGATCTCATCGGCGGTTGAGCCCATCACATTCGTGATCAAAGGCACCGGCAAGCGCGCCAATTCGGGCAGGTCTTGCTCCAAGTAGGCGTCGAGGCCCTTGTTGGGAAGGCCGATCGAGTTGATCAGGCCCGTTTGCGCCTCCCACAGTCGCGGCGGGGGGTTGCCGGAGCGCGGGGCGAGCGTGATCGTCTTGGAGACGAATGCCGCGAAGGGGAAGTCGCGATCGAGAGCGTCCCCGAACGCGCGTCTTGCGGCGATTGCGTCAAAGGTGCCCGAGCCGTTGATAACCGGGTGGGCCAGATCGAGGCCACAGAACTCGACGGTCATCTCGCGCCTGCTCCGCCGTACTCCGCCACGACGTCGAGTCGGTCGGCGTCGAGGACCGGTCCGTCGATGCACACGCGCAAATACCCCTCGCGGGCGGGCACCACGCAGCCGTAGCAGGCGCCGAAACCGCACGCCATACCGGCCTCCAAGGCCAGTTGCGCCGGCACGCCGCGCTCGGCGCATAGAGATCGCGTCGCCTCGAGCATCGCGGGCGGGCCGCACGCGTAGACGATGGCGTGAGGATTGCGACTCAGCTCTGCGCTCAGGAGGGCCGTGACAAAGCCCCGGTGGCCAACCGACCCGTCGTCGGTAGCCAACTCCGGGCGCTCGGAGCCCTCAGAGCTTTGATTAGCGAGAAGGGCGGCTCCCTCGGCGTGGTTACGGTCACGAAAGCCGAGCAAGACCTTGATTGTTGCGCCGGCGTCTTGGAGCGCGTCCTGCCAGATGGCAAGCGGGGCGATGCCCACTCCCCCACCGACCAAGAGCGCTCGGCGACCGTCCTGGGGTTCATCGAAGCCTTGGCCGAGCGGCCCGAGCAACCACAGCTGCTCGCCCTCTTGGAGCTCGCACAAGCGCTGTGTGCCTGGACCGACGTCCTCCAATAGGAAATGGGCTTCGCCCTGCTCGAAGCGTGCGTAGGAGAAGGCGCGAGGCAGGTAGGGGCGCTCGTCCTG
>JBAURN010000208.1:0-10468 GCA_049581225.1 Solirubrobacteraceae bacterium | reverse complement strand
ATGCGCTCTAGCGCCGCCGAGAGGGCCGCCGAGCGCGCGGCCGAACGCGCGGCGGTGAGAGCCCCGGAAGCGGCGACTTTGATCGGCGAGACGACTTCCATGGCCGCCGAGCCCGACACGATCTCCGAGGAAGGCTCTTCGGAGCCGGCCAAGCCGAGCACCCGCCCGCGCGGTGTGCGTCGTCCTCGAACCTCCTGAACTCCCAATCCAAAGGACACCAATGGACCATACCTTGATCCTTGTAAAGCCCGACGCCTTCGCGCGCTCGCTGACCGGCGAGATCGTCGCCCGCTTCGAGCGCAAGGGCCTGCGCATCGTCGCCCTGCGCCACATGACCGTCACGCGCGAGCTGGCCGAGCGCCACTACGCCGAGCACGCCGAGAAGCCCTTCTTCGGCGAGCTGGTGCAGTTCATCACCTCCGGGCCGATCGTGGCGATGGTCTTGGAGGGTGTCGACGCCGTCAAGGCGGCCCGTCAGGCGATCGGAGCGACAAACCCGCTTGAGGCGGCGCCAGGGTCTATTCGCGGAGACTTTGCGATCGAGATGGGCCAGAACATGGTCCACGGCTCGGATTCGGCCGAGTCTGCGGCGCGCGAGGCGGCCCTGTTTTTCCCCGAGTTGGCCTGAGCGCCGGGCGAGCAGTGGTGGAGTTGAACCCACCGCTCGTGCTGGCCTCGGCCTCGCCGCAGCGACGCAAGCTGCTCGAGCGCATAGGCGTGTCCTTCGTGTTGCGTCCCACCGGCGTCGCCGAGCTGGAACATGGCGATCCGGGGGAGGTGGCCGTGGAGAACGCGCTGCGCAAGGCTCGCGCGGCCCGCGTCGGCAAGGCGCCTGAGACGATCCTGGGAGTGGACACGCTGGTCGCGCTGGGGGACCGTATCTACGGCAAGCCGGCCGACGAGAGCGAGGCGCACGAGACGATAACGGCGCTTGCCGGCGCCACGCACGAAGTTTTGAGCGGCGTGGCGTTGCTGCGAGGTGAGCGCGAGCAGGTCGCTCTGGCGCGCACCAAGGTGGTGTTCCGCGACTGTGACCGGGGCTTGGTCGAGCGCTACGTGGCCAGCGGTGAGTGGCGCGAGAAATCCGGCGGATACGCCATACAGGGGCTCGGCGCGATGCTTGTGCGCGAGATCCACGGCGACTATGAGAACGTAGTCGGACTGCCGCTCGCAACGCTGCTCGACATGCTTCCCGAGCTGCTCGCGCCGTCCTGTTGAGCGCCGCTTTCGCCTGCAAATACGCTGTCATACTTGCCGGTGAGGCGATGGTGTTCGCTAGACTCCCCGCCGGGTACGCCCCGGCTGCCCGCCGGGGCTTGACGACCGGCGAGGCGAGTCGGATCCGAGCGTGCTTCCACTCTCACGATGAGCATCCTCACGTACCTGACCGGATTCGGCGGCCGCGACATGGCGGTCGACCTCGGCACGGCCAACACGCTCGTTTACGTGCGCGGTCGTGGCATCGTGCTGTCCGAGCCAAGCGTCGTGGCGATCGACTCCCGCACTGGAGAGGTGCACGCGGTCGGAATCGAGGCCAAGCGGATGCTCGGTCGCACACCAGGCACGATCCAAGCTATTCGGCCTCTGAAGGACGGCGTGATCGCCGACTTCGACGTGACCGAGGAGATGCTGCGTCACTTCATCCAGAAGGTCCACCAAAACCGCTGGGCGCACCCGCGCGTGGTCGTGTGTGTGCCGTCGGGTGTCACCGGCGTTGAGAAGCGCGCCGTCGAGGAGGCCTGCCTTTCGGCGGGCGCGCGCACCGCGTATCTGATCGAGGAGCCGATGGCGGCAGCGATCGGGGCCGGGCTGCCCGTGGGCGAGCCGACCGGATCGATGGTCGTGGACATCGGCGGCGGCACCTCCGAGGTCGCGGTCATCTCACTCGGCGGGATCGTCGTCTCGCAGTCGATCAGGGTCGGTGGAGATGAGATGGACGAGGCGATCATCAACTACGCCAAGAAGGAGTACAAGCTTCTGATCGGCCAGCAGACCGCCGAGGAGCTGAAGCTCGAGATCGGCTCCGCGTGTGCGATGGAGGAGGAGTTGCAGGCCGAGATTCGCGGACGCGACATGGTCGCCGGGCTGCCCAAGACCGTCGTATTGACAAGCGAGGAGATCCGCCAAGCCTTGGAGGAGCCGCTCTCGCAGATCATTGAGGCCGTCAAGGAGACGCTCGACCGCACCCCGCCGGAGCTTGCCTCGGACATCATGGATCGCGGGATCATGCTCGCGGGCGGTGGCGCCCTGCTGCAGGGTCTCGATCAGCGCCTGCGCGAGGAGACCCAGATGCCCGCCCACCTGGCCGAGTCGCCGCTCACCTGCGTGGCGGTGGGCTCGGGGCGCTCGCTGGAGGAGTTCGAGGCGATCCACCGCTCCAACCGCAACTCGCGCAGCCGCCGCCGGCGATGATCGGCTGCAACTGCCCGCAGAGCGCGTGGGTACTCTGTCGATGAACGCTTCGGAAGGTTCCCATTCGTGTATGACAAGACGGTCCGGCGCAGGCGCGCGGTGCTCGCACTGCTCGTCGTGCTCTCCCTGATACTGCTGAGCGCCTACTTCGGCGAGGCTCCGAGCGGTGGCCTGCACTCGGTGCAGCGCGGCTTCTTGACCGTGGTCGCGCCGATCCAGGATGGCGCCAACAAGGCGCTAAAGCCCGTGCGAGACCTGTTCGGCTGGTTCGGAAGCACCTTGAAAGCCAAGGAACAGAACGCCGAACTGCGCAAACAGCTGGCCACCGTGCGCCAGCAGCTGACGACAAAGCAATCCAACGAAGGCAGCTATCGCGAACTGATCAAGCTCTACCACCTCGACACGGCACTCAGCCTCTCCGATTATCGGCCGCTGACGGCCACGGTCATCTACCAGTCGCCGAACGTGTGGTACTCCACGATCGTGATCGACCACGGCTCCTCGGCCGGGGTGCATGTCAACGATCCCGTGATCGCCGACGGCGCCTTGATCGGCAAGGTCACAAGGGTGGTCTCAGACGGTGCCTTGGTGAGCCTGATCACCGACAGCGAAGTCGAAGTGAGTGCCAAGATCAGCGCCACCGGAGAGCCCGGCATGGTGCAGCCAGAGGTCGGCGAACCGGGTCGTCTGTTGATGCAATATCTGCCCTCGACCAGCTCGGTCGTGCCGGGCGACTATGTGGTCACCTCGGGCACCATCTCCAGCAAGGGCGAATCGCTTTTCCCGAAGGGAATTCCCATCGGTCAGGTGACCTCGACCAGCGAACAGAGCGGCTTCAAGTCGGTTGAGGTCAGCCCGCTGGCCAACCTGCACGGGCTTGACGTGGTGCAGGTGCTCACATATCGCTCCGGCTCGCGTCCGGAATCGCTCGGCGGCGCGGCGGCGACCCTCACGCCGGCTCACCAGCTGGGCCCCGAAGAAGAAGCCCAAGGGGGACAGGTGGCGCAGGCCGGGGGCGGCGGATGAGGCCCGATTCGGCCTGGCTTCCGGGTTCGCTTTTGTGGCGCGTGGTGCTGCTCTCGATAGTGGTCGTGTTCCTGCAGATCAGCGTCGTCTCCGAGGTCCCCGTGTTTGGCGTGAGCGTCGATCTCTCGCCGCTGCTGGTGGCCTTCATCGGGTTGTTGTGCGGCTCCACGGTCGGCGCCGTGGCCGGGTTCTGCGTGGGCCTGCTGATCGACCTGGCCCTGATGCAGATGCTCGGCGTCACGTCCTTGACGTTCACGATCATCGGCTATTGGGCTGGGCGTCTGCGCGAGCTGCGCGACCCCCAGGCAGCCCTCACGCCGCTGTTCGTGGGCGCCGCGGCCGCAACCGCGGCGATGGTGGGCTACTCGGTGATCGAGTTCCTGCTCGGCGTCGACGCTCCGGTCAGCTTCGAGCTGTTGCGCGAGATCGTGGTCGGGGTGCTCGTGGACACGGTCGTGGCCCTGCCGATGTGGGCGTTGGTACGGCGCTGTTTGGTCGGCGGGCTGCCCGACGATCCGCGTCGCCGTCGCCGGCGCGCCTACACCACCGGCGGCCTCAGCCCGCTTTCCCAGAGCAGGGGAGCCCGGTGAGCAGCATCGAAAGGCTGCAGCCCAACGAGCCCCGTGGCGGGGTGGGTGGGCCCTCGTCCCCCCAGCTGGCCTTGCGGGTCGCGATCCTCGGCAGCGTCGCGCTGGTGATGTTCGGGATCATCTTCTTCCGACTCTGGTACCTGCAGGTGCTGACCGGAGAACAGTACGTCAAGCAGGCCCAGGCCAACGATCAGCGCACACTGCCGATCGCCGCGCCGCGAGGGGAGATCGTCGATCGTGCGGGCACGCCGATCGTGACGAGCACCGTCACCAACGCGGTGCAGATCCTGCCGAGCGCCCTGCCGGCCTCGGTCAAGCTCCAGGCCGCCGAATATCAGACGGCGGTGGCGACCGCGGCAGGCGAATACGCCCAGGCCAAGGAACGCTTGAAAGCGTTCGAGGAGGACCTGCGCGACGCCAAACGTCACACTACGCGCGGCGAGCGCTCCGAGCTGCGTCTACTGCGCGCCCAAGCGCACTTGCGGCGCGTGCCGATCCCGCGACTGCCCGCCTCGGCAGTCGGTTTGCGCCATCTCTACGACCGCTTGGCGCCGGTGATCGGCCTCAGCCCGAGGCTGATCGACGAACGCGTGATCGCCGGCATCGTGGCATTGCCCTACGCTCCGGTCACGATCAAGACGGACGCCGGCAGGGCCGCCTTGACCGTGTTGGGGGAGCGCCACAACGACTTTCCGGGCGTGCGCCAGGAACCGGTCTCGATCAGGCACTACCCGTACGGTGAAATGGCTGCCCAGGTGCTCGGCTACGTTGGCTCGGTGGGCAAAGAACAGCTCAAGCAAGCGGCATTCCGCGGTGTGCAACCGGGCACGATCGTCGGCCAGGAAGGCCTCGAGTTCTACTATGACCGCTACCTGCGTGGCCGCCCCGGCGCACGAAAGGTGCAGGTCAACGCCTTTGGTGAACCTGAACCGATCGCCCTGCCGTTGACCCCTCCGGCCGCGGGGCACAATCTCAGGCTCTCGCTCGACCTGGGCCTGGAGCAGGAGGGCGAAAAGGCGTTGCGCGAAGGCATCGAAATCGCTCGTGCGGCCGGCAAGCCCGCCAACGGCGGCGCTTACGTGGCGATGGATCCCCGCAACGGACAGATTCTCGCAATCGGCTCCAACCCGAGCTTCAACCCGAACGTGTTCGCCAAACCGTTGACGCCCTCCCAGTACGAAACGTTGATCGGCGGAAACGAAGCCGGCGGCGGGCCGTTGTTCGATCGCGCCACCGAAGGCGCCTACCCAACCGGCTCGACGTTCAAGCCGATCACCGCGATGGCGGCGCTCGAAGGCGGCGTGATCACGCCCGGCGAAGCGCTTGGGGGCGGTTCCTGTATCGAAGCGGGCAAAGAGCAATTCTGCAATTCAGGGCATACCGACTACGGGGCGCTTCCCCTGGTCGAAGCGCTGAAGGTGTCCTCGGACACCTACTTCTTTGAAACCGGTGAGCGCGCCAATAGTCACGGCAACGTGATCCAGGAAATGGCCCATCGCCTCGGCGTCGGTCAGGAAACCGGCATCGACCTGCCCAAAGAGTTCCAGGGCGTCGTGCCGGATCGCAAATGGAGAGCACAGCGCGACCGCGAAGAGCTCGAATGCGAGCACGCCCGTCATGTCGCTTCGTGTGGATTGGTCGCCGAAGTCAGGCCGTGGAGCGTGGGCGACAACATGCAACTCGCTGTGGGTCAAGGAGACCTGCTCACAGATCCCCTGCAGATGGCGGTCGTCTACTCGACGCTCGCCAATGCCTACATGCACGAAGGTCACGGGACCGTGGTGCGCCCCCACCTCGGCGTGGAGATCGACGAATCCAAAGGCGGCCTGGTCCAGGAACTGGCCTCCCCGCCGGTCCGACACGTGCGCCTGAACTACAGCGACCTCAGCCTCGTGATGCAGGGCATCCACGAGGCGGCAAGCGAGTCTGGCGGCACCTCGGCGACGGTGTGGACCGGCTGGAACCAGGCTCAGCACCCGGTCTACGGCAAGACCGGCACCGCCCAGCACACCGGCAAGGAAGACCAGTCGTGGTACATGTGCTACATCGCCGATCCGACCCGGCCGATCGTGATCGCGGTGACCGTCGAACAGGGTGGCTTCGGCGCGGAAACGGCTGCCCCGATCGCCCGTCTGATCGCCTCCAAGTGGTTCAACCAGCCGGAGAAGTTCGTGGCCGGCTCCTCCAAGACCTTTTGACCGGATGACACCCGCAAGCACAACGAGTCCGATCGAGGTGCCCGACGAGCCGCATGGTCACGGAGCCGGCGCGCCCCGCCAATTGCGCCTGCCGCTGGACCCACTGCTTACGCTTGCCACGATCGGCCTGGGGATCTGCTCGATCCTCACGCTGGGCGTGGCCACACGCGAATTCGTGCCCGGCAACCCCCACTACTATGTGGACCGCCAAGCGATCTATCTGATCGTGGGCTTCGTTTTGATGCTCGCGCTCTCGCGCCTTGACTACTCGCGCCTGCGCCGGCTCATGTATCCGATCTACGGGGCGCTTCTGTTGAGCATCCTGGCGGTGCTCGCGTTGGGCCACAAGACGGCCTTGGGCGCTCAGCGCGCGATCGAATTCCCGCTCTTCTCCTTCCAGGCGTCGGAGCTTGGCAAGGTGCTCCTGATCCTTGCGCTGTCGGCCTTCGTGGTTAGTCGCTCGAGGCGCCTGCGCGAGCTTGATACGACCGCCAAGGTCATGCTTGCGGCGCTGGTGCCCGCGATGTTCGTCGTGATCCAGCCGGATCTCGGATCGGGCTTGGTCTACATGGCGATCGCCTTCATGCTGCTGTTCGTGGCCGGCACGTCCTGGCGCCAGATGGCGGGGCTGGTGGCGCTGGTCGCCGTATCGGGCGCTTTCATGCTTGTGGTCGCTCCCGCGGCGGGGGTGCACGTGATCAAGACCTACCAGGTGGAACGCCTGACGGCCTTCTTGCATCCCTCGACCGACTCCAAAAAGCAGGGCTATCAGCAGGAGGAGTCGAAGGTGGCGATAGGCGCCGGGCAGAAGACCGGGCGCGGCGTGAACTCGACGCAGATCAAGGGCAGCTATGTACCTGAGGACGACACCGACTTCATCTTCGCCGCTGTGGGCGAGCAGTACGGCTTCGTCGGGGCGGCACTCGTTCTGTCCCTGTACGCGCTGCTGATATGGCGCACCCTGCGCATACTCGTGATGTCCAAGGACCTGTTCGGCGCGCTGGTTGCTGCCGGAGTTGTGGCTATGCTGATGTTTCAGGTGTTTGTGAACGTGGGGATGTCGGTTGGGATAATGCCCATCACCGGCGTCACGCTACCGCTCATGAGCTACGGCGGATCGTCGGTCATAACGACTTTGCTGGCCATTGGCCTGCTGCAGTCGATCTACGTTCAAGCAAATGCCTCGCAGGCGATGAAGGGCCGCGTTTACCGCTACTAGCAGATGCACACCGATCCTCCACAACCAGCCCAGGCATTGCCGCCGGCCACATCGCTGCGGCGCTCGCCTGCACGGGACTCGGTCAGTACGCGGTCCGCGAGGACTCAGTCCTCGCCCATGACAGCTATCGAAAGACTGGATCAAATTGAGAAAGCAAGTACTTGTCAGCGTCGATCGCGCCGAGACGCGCGTGGCGCTCCTGGAGGCGGCCGGCACCCCCGGCGCCTCACGTTCCGCGGGGCGCTCACGCAAGCGCTCCAGTGCCCGCCCGGGAGCCGGCTATCGCATAGCTGAGCTGTATATCGAGCGCCGCGGAGGGCGCTCGATCGTGGGCAACATCTACAAGGGCAAGGTCGACAACGTCCTTCCCGGTCTGGAGGCCGCCTTCGTCGACATCGGCCTGGAGAAGAACGGCTTTTTGCACGTCGATGAGATCGTGCTGCCCGGCGTGGAGGCGCCCAAGCGCGGGCGTGGCGGAGGCCGCAAGATCGCCGAGCTGCTTCAACCCGGGCAGGAGATCGTCGTACAGGTCGTCAAGGACCCTTTGAAAACCAAGGGCGCGCGCCTGTCGATGGAGCTGACGATCGCCGGGCGCTACATGGTCTACGCGCCGACCGGCGAGGGCATCGGCGTCTCCAGGCGCCTGGAGGACAAAGAGCGCGAGCGCCTGCGCCGCCAGACGGCCAAGCTCGAGATCGGCGAGGGAGGGGCGATCATCAGGACCGCCGCCCACGGCGCCCAGCGCGAGGACTTCGAACGAGAGCTGCTCTACCTGCACAAGCTGCACGAGGTTTTGATGAAGCGCGTGCAGGAAACGCAAGCCCCGGCGATGGTCTTCCAAGAGGCTGACCTCTCCGTGAGGGTCGTGCGGGACATCTTCTCCGAGCACTTCGAGCGGGCGATCGTCGACGACGAGCAGCAGCATCGACGGCTCGTGTCCTTCTTTGCGCGAACCGCCCCCGAGTTGGTCGAGCGAGTCGAGCTGTGGGAGGGCCCTGAGCCGCTGCTCGACGCCTACAAGGTGACCGACGCAATCGACGGAGTGATGTCCCGGCGCGTGGACCTGCCCAGCGGTGGCTATCTGATGATCGACTACGCCGAGGCCCTGACGGTGATCGACGTCAACTCGGGCAGCTTCATCGGGCGCGGCAAGGGAGCGGGTCTTGAGGAAACGATCACCAAGACCAACCTGGAGGCCGCCGAGGAGGTCGTCAATCAGCTCCGCTTGCGCGACATCGGCGGGATCATCGTGATCGACTTCATCGACATGGCCCGCGCGCGCAACCGCGACGCCGTCATGAAGACATTGCGCAAGGCCTTGGACGAGGATCGCACCAAGACCTTCACCGCCGAGATATCGCGCCTGGGTCTGGTGGAGATGACCCGCCAGAACGTGACCGAGGGCGTGCGCGAGATCATGAGTCGGCCCTGTCCCACGTGCGACGGGGAGGGCGTGATCCGCTCAGAGGAGACGATCGCGATCGAATTCGAGCGCAAGCTGCGCGACCTGGCCGTCGAGCATCCCGACGCGGAGGCGTTTCTCGTCCAGGTCAATCCGCGCGTCAGCACCCAATTCACCGGGCAGGCCTCCAGGGTCCTGCACGCCCTGGAGGCCCAGACAGAGCGCTCGTTTCATTTCGAGGGCTCCGAAGGACTCGCGCTCGACCACTTCGCCGTCACCTTCCAAGGCACGCGCGAGGAGGTCGAAGA
The DNA here is from genome assembly GCA_049581225.1 of Solirubrobacteraceae bacterium. GTDB lineage: Bacteria > Actinomycetota > Thermoleophilia > Solirubrobacterales > Solirubrobacteraceae > Palsa-744. The sequence continues at coordinate 1,313 of JBAURN010000208.1, read as the reverse complement.
ACGCGCGCTTCCGTTCCGTGAGGGCGACGAGGTGCTGGTGGACATCGTCGAGCCGCACATGTACGACGTCGACGACGCCGTGGCCAAGCTCGACGGCTACATCATCTCGATCGCGGGCGCCGCGCGCCACGTCGGCGAGAAGCGAATGGTGCGCATCGACACCGTCGGGCGCACCGCCTCGAGCGCGTTCCTGCTCGACGAGGCCGGGGAGATCGTTCGTCCCGCTCCGCGCCCGGCGGCGCGTCCCGCCGCGAAACGCTCCCGTCGGCGCAAACCGGCCGAGCGACCGGCTCCCGTGGTGGACTCCGATGGTGGTGTCCAAGAGGACGAGGTCGAGTCCGAGAGCGAGCTCCAGATGGGCGTCCCGGAGCCTGAGAGTTCGTCCGCGCCCGAGCCCTCAAAGGACGATGGCGAGGAGGCAGGGGACGAGGCCGAGCAGGATGACCTACAATCCAAGCCTCGGCGCCGCGGCCGCAGAGGCGGACGGCGCCGTTCGGCTGCAAAGGCCCAGGCAACCTCGGAGTAGACCATGTACGCGATCGTCAAGACAGGCGGCAAGCAATACCGCGTCGAGCGGGGTCAGACCCTGCTCGTGGAGCGCCTTGCCGCCGAGCAGGGCGCGAGCGTGGCGCTCGAGCCGATCCTCTACCGCTCCGAGGACGCCGTGTTCGACGCGGCGTCGTTGAAGAAGGTCAAGGTCACCGCCAAGATCGTGGCCCACGAGCGCGGCGAGAAGCTGCGCGTGTTCAAGTTCAAGCCCAAGCGTGGCTACAAGCGGCGTACGGGTCACCGCCAGGAGCTCACGCGGATCGAGGTCACCGACATCTCGATGGGTGGGGCGGCGAAGGAGACGGCCGCCAAGAGCACGGCCAAGCCAGTGGCCACGAAGCCCGCCACGGTGGAGACATCGGCAAAGACGGCCGGCAAGCCCGCCGCGAAGCCCAAGGAGAGTTCAGATGGCGCATAAGAAGGGACTCGGTTCCAGCCGCAACGGTCGCGACTCCAATGCTCAACGCCTCGGCGTCAAGACTTTTGCCGGTCAGACCGTGACGGGCGGGGAGATCATCGTGCGCCAGCGCGGCACGCGCTTCAAGCCCGGCACCGGGGTTGGGATTGGCAAGGACGACACGCTGTACGCGCGTGCCGCGGGCACCGTCCAGTTCACGGTCGGTCGTCGCGGGCGCGTCGTGAACGTTCTCTCCGAGAACAGCTGACGCCCGCGCCCGGGCGCGGGCGTGCTGCCACCATTGCGGGATGCTCCACGACCGCGCGAGGATAGAAGTCAGGGCCGGCGCCGGAGGGGACGGGTCGGC
>JBAURN010000207.1:0-24872 GCA_049581225.1 Solirubrobacteraceae bacterium | reverse complement strand
GCCTATGGCCTGCCGGCTTCGGGCGGAGGGCAACGCCTGCACGCCACCCAGCCCCGTCAAGATTAGGAGGGGCAGCAGGGCCGCCAAGCGTGGCAGTGTCAGCCAAGGGCGCATCGTGCGACTGTACTTGACCGGGGCGCTCCGGATCGAGTCACTGATATCTTACCCAACGCTGTCGGTCTGGCGCGTGTGTTCGGTCGGGAGTGAAATATGATGACGCTTGAGCAATACGGGGAACCACCGGTTGTCTGGCGCACAAAGTTGCGCTCGACGTTGCATGAGGATCACGCCAAACAGGTGGCTCACTGCGTCAAAAGTGGGTTGATCGGGATTGGTTGGGGGATCGAGTCGCTTCCGTCGCGGTCATCGATGGCTGCGGTGTTCCATGCGATTGAAAATAACCCTGAAAAGGGTTGGGGGAAGAGTTCGCTGAGCATAGTGCGGCGGTTTGCCACCGAGGCCGAGATTGGCGATTTCGTGTGGACCCGCGACACATCCGGGCAGTATCTGCTGTGCAGAATCACTGGTCCGTGGCGGTACGACAACAGTAAGACGGCCAAGGCGGTCGACGTTCATCAGGTGCGTCGAGTGCAATGGGCACCGCGACCGCTGAACGATCTCGATGTGCCCGGGGGTGTGATCCGTTGCTTCATCGGGGTCAGGACGAGCTTCAGCCGGATTGCCGACGCGAATGCCCGGCGCGTGACCGCGTGGTTGTGGGAGAAGCTGCATGGCAGACCGCTGCCGTCGCTTGCGGTCACACCGCGCGACGTGCTCACGAACCACCTGGATCCTTATGACGTTGAGGACCTCGTGTATGTGTGGCTTCAGATGATCAAGAATTACGCGGTATTGCCCAAGGCTCGTCAGCGCGACATGCCCGCCTATGAGTGGACGATGATCCACCGCAGGACCGGCCGACCGGCAATCGCCCAAGTCAAGACGGGATCCACATCCGTCGACTTGACGCAGCTTGCGCGGGCGGCGAAGTACGCCCCGGGAATGGATACCTACGCCTACGCTACGTCCGGGCGCTACGAAGGCGATCGTAGTCTGGTGACCGCGGTGATCCAAGACAAGCAACTGCTTAACTTCGCCAACCGCCATGCCGATCTGTTGCCTCCCCGAGTACGAACTTGGTTTGACCTTGCCCGCGACACGTCAGGAAAGCCCGAAGTCGCAGCCGGCGATCGGACGATCGACATCAACAGCTTTATGCAACGTGAACTTAGACGCCGCCGCTTGTCCGAGGTTCAAGCCGTCGAGGCCGCAAGCTGGCTTCAGCAAGCACAGTTGCTGGCGGACTCAAAGAGTCGCCCTGGGAAGCCGTTGCGCGATCTTCTGCGAGTCGGGGCAATCCACGGTTCCGATCAGCGGCCGAACAAGCCCAACGGACGATGGTTCATCGTTTCAGTCTGAGCGCAGCCTCCGAGGATCTAGCGCGTGCCGGTGAACGCGATGCCGAGGTGGAGATAGTCGAGTACGACCCGGCGTGGCCGGCCGCTTTCGAGCGGGAGCGAGAGCGTCTCTCGCGGCTGTTGCCCGCGGGGGTAGAATTGCACCACTTCGGGTCCACCGCCGTCCCGGGCTTGGCGGCCAAGCCGGTGATTGACATGATCGCGCTCGTGGGGGACTTCGACGGGCCGATCGCGGCGCTGGTGAAGCCCGGTGGCTATAACTATCCGGCGGCGTTCAACGCGACGCTCGTTCATCGGCGGTTCCTGTGCTATCCGTCGGCCGCCCATCGCACCCACCACCTGCATCTCGTGGACCTGCCTCGGGAGCTCGAGCGGCGCTTGCGCTTCCGGGACCTCCTGAAGGCCGATCCGGTGCTCGCGAGTGAGTACGTAGCGCTAAAGCGAGAACTCGCGAAGCGCTACCGCAATGACCGCGAAGCCTATACCGAGGCCAAGAGCGGGTTCGTCAAGCGCTACGACCAGCTCGACCACGAGTGATGCTCGTCGCCGCTGAGGACCTCACTCGGACGCTACCCGACAGGCTTTACCTGCGGCCTGGTCGTAGACATCTCGGCGACATGGGCGAGTCGGCCGAGCACGTCGGTAGTGGGGGCGACCTTCGCTTTCTCATAGGCGGAAAGGCGTGGCGCCGAGGTGCCTGCGGCCTGGGCGAACTGTCGCAACGTCAACCCGCGGTCGATCACCGTCTCGATCGCCTCGGCCGGCCACTGGTCCATTGGCAGGGTGGTGTCGAAGTCGAGGTTGCGAAAGCTCACCGTCACTTGGCCAACCTCTCCGCAAGATCGGCGAGTAAGCTCTTGACGGTGGACCAGTCGTGCCATCGGGGGTCCAATGCCTTGTAGTCGGCGAGCTGTCCGGTGACATTGGCGTCGCGAGGCAGGGGGTCCGAAAAGTTGTCTGACGAGTTGGCTTGAGACGGCTTCTGGACGGCGATTAATGTCGGCATAGTAGTCGTCCATATGCGCCAGCACGGCAGCTGCATCGTCGAGGCCGATCTGGTCAGCCAGGGCGGCGATGTCCAGATAGTCGCGAGTCTGGTTGCGACTGAGACCGAGCCAAGCCTTGATTCGCAGGATCTCCTCAATCGTCGGCACCACCAGTCGCTTACCCCGGATCTCGACGTCGGTTCAGTCCCCAAGCGCCTCCAGGTGCTCGAGGATCGTCGAAGCGCTCGGCCAGGTCGGCAAGGACGTGGTCATGATTGAAGGACTGGCGATGGTGGGTGTAGAGGGCCGCCGCCGAGTCCCCCACGAGCACGGCCCCGGGTACTACTTCCTGCAATTGCGCGGCCTTCTCAAGTACGTCATCCAGCGACGGCTCCATAGGTTTAGATCATCAGATCAGATAACTCTCTTTTGGAGACCTTCGATGGGCACCGCATAAGTACTACGACAGCTATATAGCTCACACGCTATATTAGGTGTGTGACCGCTCTTGCCACCTTCCAGGTCCTTGCCGAGCCCAACCGGCAGGCGATCCTTGAGCTGTTGCGCGACGGGGAGCGACCGGTGGGGGAGCTGGTCGAGCGACTCGACTTGAGCCAGCCGGCGGTGTCCAAGCATCTGAAGGTGCTCAAGGATGCGGGCATGGTCGAGACCCGCCCGGACGCCCAGCGACGGCTGTACCGCATCAGGCCCGAGCCTTTGGCCGAGCTGGACGAGTGGCTGGCCGGCTATCGCGGGCTCTGGTCGACGAGCCTGGATCTATTGGAAGACCACCTGGACAAGCGGAGGCAAACATGAACACTGGAACTCTCCTCACCAACGGAGCCCTGCCGGCTGTGCGCCTCGAGCGCCGTCTGCCCGACCCGCCCGAGGTCGTGTGGCGAGCGCTCACCGAGCGCTCGCAACTGCAGTCTTGGTTTCCGTGTGACGTGGTCCTCGTAGGCGGGGAGTGGGAGGTTGGAGCCTCCATCTCCTTCCCCTTCCCTCCTGAGGTGATCGACCTGACGATCACCGGCGAAGTGCTCGAAGTGGAAAAGCCTGCACGGCTCGCGTTCACGTGGGGCAACGAGACGCTTCGGTTCGAGTTGACCCCGATCGACGGCGGGACGCTGCTGGTCCTGATTGACGAGCTCCCCGCGGCTATCGCCGCGCGCAACGGCGCGGGCTGGGAGACGTGCTTGGACCGCTTGGCCGGCCTGGAGCCCGACCCGGGCGCTTGGCGTGGACACTTCGATGCCTACGTTGTTGCTTTCGAGTCGACGCTCGGCCCTCAAGAGGGTACGCCGGAGGGATATAAGGGAGACGCGGCTGACCAGGCTTAGCGAGTTAACCTCTCCGATGTGGCGGAGCAAGTCCCCGCGGTATGCGAAGTGCTTGACGCGATAGAGCGTCGCGACTGGACGCGCCTAGGGCGGTTGCTCCATCCAGACATTCACTGGACCACCGCGGTGGAAGAGAACCTCCATGGCGCCGGCGAGGTGATCGAGCGGCTCTCCAAAGATCCGCCACCGGCGCCTCCCTCATATCACGAGGTGCGCGACGGGCTGATGTATCGCTGGATCGATTGTCCCGGCTGACACAGGACCACGGCCAATTTGGTGCGCGCGGGTTCAGGTGCCGGATCGTACAACGTGGCATCTACTCCACTTACGAGTTAGGTCTATCGGTGCAGAGCTACCGGACGCGGACCACTGCACATGATCCGCAACCAGACGATGAGTCCGTTCTGCTCTCGCACATATGCCTGCTGCTCGTAGACAAACGCCCCGTCGGCGCCTTGGCCGTGCACGCGCCAACCGACCCTGAGGGTGTCCGCAACCGATGAGGGCTCGACGGGCTCCACGCTCTCCACTTCTCGCTCGGGATGCTCGAACCAGGCGCGCAATACCTCCTTGACCTCGGCCGGATCCTCGGCCTCCCAAATCCGGCTCGGGGTCATAGCTCGGAAGTCAATGTCTTGAGCCAGCAAGCTCTGGAGGCGAGAGAGGTCTCTGAGGACCATCGCGTCGAGGAACTCGTCGATTACGCGTGCGGGCGCCGAGCTCATCTCACGAGTGTGGCATCTGTCGCGGTGACGGTCAACGAACACAGAAGCGCAAAGGAGGCCGAGAGGGCCATCCGTCAGCGCGCGGGATTCTCGATACAGCAGAGCTGTGCCGCCCCGGTCGCGAGCAAGCGCCCCTCGGTGTCCCAGATCTTGCCGCTTACGCCCATCAGTCCGTCGGCGGCAACCGAGCACTCGTGATCCACCAGGAGCCATTCACAGGATGGATTGAATCGGTGCAACCAAAGGCTCGTGTCAAGATTGGGCGCGAGGTAGTCCCAAGCGCGGTATCGCTGGTAGGCGGCGGGGAAGCCGAACGTGTCCAGCAGGATCAAGGAGCGGGCAGCGTCCAGGAACGGATCTGTGAAACATGCGGTCGGGCGAAACCGTGTCCACACCCGCACGATCGGAGAACGATCGTCGGCCTCGACAAGGACCGGTCGCCGCTCCACGTTCTCCCAAAAGCGAAACGCCGGACGGCCAGGTGCGGGTGTGGGCTCATACGCTTCGAGGCGCTCCGGTGGTTGGACATCGGGCATGGCCGGATGTTGATGGTCATGCCCAGGACCGTCCTCCGCTGTCTTGACGAAAGCTTGCAAGATCGGCTTGCCCTGCTGGCTCATCGCAACCGACAAAGATTCTGCGCGAGATCCCCGCTTGAGCGAAACGACCTCGAGCTCAACGGGCGCGAAGGCGGGGGAGCTCAGGAAATGGCAGTAGAAGCTGCGTGGCCTTCTTATCTGAGCCATCGCACCGGCTGCCCTCAGGGCGATCGCTGCGAGATAGCCGCCGTTGGGTCCCCAGATCTCCCATTGGTCTGAGAGCGTCGCGGAGAATCGGCCATCCCTGCCAAAGACCTGGGTGGCCTCACCAAGATCGACCGCCATAGGCGCAAACTACAGCGAATCTGGTCTCTGCGCCACGAGACGCCTTCAACCCTGGGTCAGGGTTGTGCCACCGCAACCGGCCTCTCGACGTCGGCCTCGGTGGAGAGGAGGATGGCGCCCTCGCCCGTGGCGTAGGCCTCCTCGCCGTGCTGGACCACGTCCATGCCCAATGCCTCCTCGTGCTCGGAGGCGCGCAGCGGCATGACCAGTCCTATCAACTTCAGAAGAACGAATGTGGCCGTGAACGCGTATACGGGACCGGCGAGCGCCGCCAACGCTTGGTGGCCCAGCTGGGCGGCGTTGCCGTAGAAGAGGCCGTTGGAGGATTTGTTCCACGAGAGTTGGGCGACGAAGCCGATGAACAGGATGCCGGTGAGGCCGGCCATCCCGTGGGCGCCGAGCACGTCGAGCGTCTCGTCAACGCGTGTTCTCGGACGCCACACGATGACCGCGTAGCTCGGCAGCGCGGCCACAGCTCCAAGGACCATCGCCCATCCGGGGCTGATGTAACCGCCGGCCGGGGTGATCGCGACGCAGCCGACGATGATCGCCGTGGCGGCGCCGATCGCTGTCACGCGTCGGCCGCGCAGGCCGTCGAGCACGAACCACACGGCCAGCGTGCACGCGGGAGTCAGCAGAGTGTTGGTAAACGCGAGCACGCTGGAATGCCCGGTTGAGAAGCCGCTGCCGCCGTTGAAGCCAAACCACCCGAACCACAGCAGCCCGGCGCCGAGCAGCACGTAGACGGCGTTGTGGGGTAGCAGGGCTTGACGTCCGTAGTCCTTGCGGGCTCCCACCACGAGCGCGGCGGCAAGAGCCGAGAAGCCCGAGCCCATCTCGACCGGTACGCCACCGGCGAAGTCGAGTGTGCCGTGAGCCTGCAGCCAGCCTCCACCGAAGGACCAGTGCGCGAGCACCGCGTACACGAGCACCGACCACAGGCCCGCGAACAGGAGGAACGGTCCAAATCGCATCCGCTCCACGACGGCCCCGGACACGAGCGCCACGGTGACGATGCAGAAGGTGGCCTGGAAGGCGAAGAACAGCAGCTGGGGAATCGGCGCGCCCGCACGCGGCAGGAAGGTGACGTTGCGCAGGAACGCGTAGCCGAATCCGCCGACGAACCCGTTGCCCTTCGCAAACGCCAAGGAATAACCAATCAGCGCCCAGGTGACTGTGGCGACCGCGATAGCCCCGATCGACATCATGAACGTGTTGAGCGTGTTCTTGGAGCGCACCAGGCCCGCGTAGAACAAGCCGAGGGCGGGCGTCATCAGCAGGACCATCGCGGTGGCCACCAGCATCCAAGCGGTATCGCCGGCGTTCACCGCTGCTGTGTGTGCCGTCAGCGTCTCGGGCGCCATCACGCGACCGACGGATCGGTGAGAGCCATCACTTGTCCACGGGCGTAACCGCACCCTCGTCGGTCTCGCCGGTGCGGATCCGCACGGCCTGCTCCAACGGCACCACAAAGATCTTGCCGTCGCCGACCTCGCCTGTCCGCGCGCCGGCGCAGAGCGCATCGATCGTGGGCTGAACGAATGCGTCGGAGACGGCCACCTCGAAGCGGACCTTCTCGGAGAGCCCCATCTTCACGGTGGTGCCGCGGTAGGTCTCCACGCGATCGAGCTCCCCTCCGTGTCCTTGGACTCGGCTCATCGAGATGCCGCCCACCTCCGCACGGTAGAGAGCTTCCAACACGTCATTGACCTTCTCAGGCCGCACAATGGCGATCACGAGCTTCACGGAGTCAAGGAGGTTAGGTCACCGACATGGATCGGGGCTTGGCGAGTCAACCGTGCGTCGAGCCGGCGGCAGCCGACGAATGGCTGCTCCTATGGCTCGGGGTCGATAAATATCGTCACCCGATATTATTGCCTGGATGTCGAGCGAAGGCCATGCCGAGCGGTTGCCCACCACCGTCGCGACTCCGCCCGAGGCGGAGTTCTCGGGGGCGGAGCGGCGCGAGCTGGGGGACTTCGCGACGACGCGATCGGTGCTTGGCCTGGCTGCTGCCGCGCTAGTCGTGGGAGCGCTGGTCGCGTGCTTCGCCCTGGCGCTGTTGGACCTGATCGGCTTGATCACGCATCTCGCATACACCGGGACGGTCGATACAAGCCTTGCGAGCCCCGACATAAAAGTGCTTGGTGTGTGGAGCGTCTTGGTGCCGGTGGTTGGAGGGCTGATCGTGGGCGTGATGGCGCGGGTCGGTTCCGAGCGCATTCGTGGGCACGGGATCCCCGAGGCGATGGAAACGATCCTCTTGCGCGGCAGTAGCATGGAGCCGAGATTGGCAGTGCTCAAGCCGGCCTCCAGTGCCGTGAGCATTGGCACCGGTGGCCCATTCGGGGCGGAGGGCCCGATCATCGTCACCGGGGGTGCGCTGGGGAGCATTGTTGGACAGCTCCTGCATCTGACGGCCGCGGAGCGCCGCACACTGTTGGTGGCGGGCGCGGCGGGTGGCATGACCGCGGTGTTCGCGACGCCGGTCGCGGCGGTGCTGCTCGCGGTGGAGCTTCTGCTGTTCGAGTGGCGCCCTCGCTCGATGATCCCGGTTGCGCTCGCGGCGTGTTCTGCCGAGGCCGTCAGGGAAGCGCTTGCGGGCGCCGGGCTCTTGCGCAAGGCGCCGCTGTTCGCGATGAGCGCGCATGGCTCGCTGGGCATCTCGGTAACAGGCGGAGCGGTGCTGGTGGGCCTCGCGTGTGGAGGGCTCGCTTGGGTGATGACGCGCTGTGTATATGGAGCCGAGGACCTGTTCGGGCGCTTGCCTGTGCACTGGTCGTGGTGGCCGGCCATCGGCGGCTTGTTCGTCGGTGTCGGCGGCTTGATCGATCCGCGAGTGCTCGGTGTGGGCTATGAAACGATCGGTGCGCAGCTTGCGGGACAGCTTGCGCTTACGGCGCTGTTGGTGCTGCTCGTGGTCAAGCTGGCCGTCTGGTCGATCGCGCTGGGCTCGAACACGAGCGGCGGGATCCTTGCCCCGCTGCTGATGCTCGGCGCCGCCTTGGGCGGGCTGTTGGGTGCGGTCCTGCCAGGGGCGGGGGAGGGAACTTGGGCCTTGATCGGGATGGCCGCGGCGATGGCGGGCGTGATGCGTTCGCCCTTCACGAGCATCGTGTTTGCGCTTGAGCTCACCCATGACGTGAACGCGCTCCTGGCGCTGCTGGTGGCGTGCGCGATCGCTCATCTGGTGAGCGTGCTGACGTTGAAGCGCTCGATCCTGACCGAGAAGATCGCTCGTCGCGGTTACCACGTCACGCGCGAGTACGACATCGATCCTTTGCATGCCTTGCTCGTGGCGGACGTGATGGCCACCGACGTGCTGACGGTGCAGCCTCAGACGTCCACGACGGAGCTCTACGAGCGCCTGCCCGAGGGCGGCGCCGATCGCCGTCAGCGCCTGTATCCGGTGCTCGACTCCGACGAGCGCCTGGTCGGAGTGCTGGCATTCTCCGATGTGCTCGCCACACGCAGATCCCCAACTCCATTGGTGGCGAGCGAGCTGGCGCGCCCGCCGACGCTCGCCTTCGCTGACGAGACGCTGCGCGAGGTTGCCGACAGGATGGTCTCCAGCGGACACGGCGTGCTGCCCGTCACCGAGCGCGACGATCCTCGGCGGCTGGTAGGACTGGTGAGCCAGTTTGACCTGCTTAAGGCTCACGAGCGGGTGTTGATCGAGGAGCGCCACCGCGAGCGTCCGCTGGGACCACGGCGTCGGGTCTCGGCGCCAGCCAAATCACTCCCCGCCCTTGAGCCGGCGAGATGAGCTTGCTCACCGCGGGCAGGCCGTTGCTCGACGAGGACTACCGTCGCCTGCTCGCTTTCCGCAGCGAGCTGCGCGACTTTTTGCGCTGGAGCGAGCAAGCGGCCCAGAACGCGGACCTGACGCCTTCGCTGCACCAGTTGCTCCTTGTCCTGCGCGGCCATCCAGTCCTACCTGGACCGACAATCGGACAGGCCGCCGAGGAGCTGCATATAAGACATCACAGCGCGGTCGAGCTCGCCCAGCGCGCAGAGAGCGCCGGCTTGATTTGCCGTGTACGGGATGACGCCGATCATCGCCGCGTACACCTCGCGCTCACCGAAAAGGGGCGAATGCAGCTAGAGAGCTTGACTCGCGAGCACCTACCCCGAATCCAAGCCCTCGCACAGACCTTGGAGGGGGTTGTGAACCCGGATCGCCGGGCGTCTGGCCACCGATCCCGTCGGCGGCTAGGCGGACTTGGTGAGGTGGACGAGGGCGCCTAAACCTGACGGCCAGACTTCAGGACGCGCCGAAGTGACGCCGGGTTTCCGCGAATAGCTGTTTGAAGATGAGGCCATTCATAGGCGCGCCGGGCTTGCCGAGCGGCGTTGCTTCCACGGCGAAGGTCCAGGTGAAGCGACAGCGGTCCGGCCCGTTTGGCTCGACGATGTAGTCCTCGGCGAGGCGCCTGAATACGGGGAGGTTGGCCTCGGTGGCATAGAACGCGTAGCGATGCCCCTCCTCCCACATGAAGAAGTGCTCTTGCAACTTCATGGCTCCACCGAGGACCTTCGCCTGCCGGGTTGTCCCGACGCCAAAGGGTCGCCCCGAGGTCCAGCGGATCGAAAGTATGCGACACCAGTCAAGTGGCTTCTCCGAGGCGAGCCTGCGCCAGATCTCCTCGGCGGGACGTGCGATCGCGAACGTCTCCGAGTAGCGTGAGGGTGCGTTAGTCAAGAAGTCCTGGTCGGCGGGCTCGAGCTTGGAAGGCATGGGCTGGTCTTTCGGTCGTTGGGCGATGGCCAGGTGATCAGTGGCGCGAGCGCAGTGCGGCTGGGGGTGGGTCGAGCAGCAGCGTGGGCATCTTTCAGAGCGTAGCGTTGTCGCCGACATCTAGGATCGCAAGCGTGATGGTGCTTGTCCTCCGCTCCGATATGACCCGGTCATGAGTCGCGAGCGCTGGATGGCGCTCTTTTTCGCGAGCGGATCGACATGCTTTCTCATCGGCCCTTTTCCTGGGTTCGCAAGCCTTGTGGGGGACGCCGCTGACGCCGTCACATTCTTCGTGGGCTCGATCATGTTCACAGCCGGTGGGGCGCTGCAGAGCTCTCTTGCTTTTCCGGAACGCCGGTCCTCTGGCCCCGGACGGGCGGCGTGGTGGGCGGCGATCGTCCAGTCCGCTGGCACCTTGTTCTTCAACAGGACCACCTACCAAGCAATGCACGTCGCACTGTCCAACTCCGAGTACAACAAGCTCGTGTGGCGGCCGGACCTGTTGGGTTCGATCTGCTTCTTGGTTTCGGGCGCGATTGCCTACCGCGCCTCAGCCAGGCACGGCTGGCTACCGGTGCATGAGGGTCGGGCATGGTGGGAGCCGTCCATCAACTTGATGGGGTGCATCTTCTTCGGTGTCTCGGCCATCGCCGCCTATGTCGTTCCCTCGCGCGGCTCGGTGATCGACCTGGCCGCCGTGAACTGGAACACCTCGCTGGGAGCGGCCTGTTTCTTGGCCTGCGCTTTGGCCACGTTGCTCACCGGTCACACTTCCAAGTCCCCGCGGCGCCGGCGCCTGCACGAGCTCGAGCATGCCGTCGAGCGGGCCTTCTGAAGCAAGCTGGTCCCGGTCGAGGTGGCGACGGATGCCGCGGGAGCGATCGCGTGATTGAGTGTGCGAGTGCCCACGCTCGCCGCAGGCGATCTTGACATCCATTACGAGATGCTCGGTGAAGGTCCACGCCTGCTCGTGTTCAACGGCTCGGGAGCCACGATCGCGTCCGCGCGCCTTCTGATCGATTTCCTGGCCCAGAGCTTTGAGGTGCTGGTGCATGATCAGCGCGGTCTGGGTCTGACCGGCCTGCCCTCATCGCCCGACAGCTGCACGATGGCGTCCTACGCCGCCGACGGCGCGGCGCTGCTCGACCACGTTGGCTGGCCGACGGCGCGGATCTTCGGCATCAGCTTCGGTGGCATGGTGGCGCAGGAGTTCGCCGTCACCTGGCCCGAGCGCGTCGAGCGGCTGGCGCTGCTGTGCACCTCTCCCGGAGGCGAGGGCGGGAGCAGCTATGCGCTGCACGAGCTCGACGGCCTTGTGCCCGATGAGCGGGCGCGCGTCTGGCGTCAGAACCTCGACACGCGGTTCTCGCCGCAGTGGCTTAGCTCCCATCCAGACGACAGGGCGCTGGTAGAGCTGGCGAGTGCACTGGAGGCGAGTCCGATGACGCCGGATCAGAAGCAGGGTGCTCGACTGCAACTCCAGGCTCGAAGCCACCACGACGTCTGGTCGCGTCTTCACAGGATCCGCTGCCCAACGCTCGTGGCCTGCGGGCGCTATGACGGCCTGGCGCCGGCGGCCAACTCCGAGGCGATCGTCTCACGAATCCCCGGCAGCGAACTGCGACGCTACGAGGGTGGCCATCTGTTCGTCCTGCAGGATCAGCGGGCACTTCCTGAGATCGTCTCCTTTCTCTCCCGCTAACGCGGTGAGACATTTTGAAGGAGCCGTCACAAAGCGGTCGCGTCGGCTAATAGGTGAGGACGATGGAGCGGGACAGCCTCAACGGGGATGCGCTGCTGGCCGCGGCCGGCTCTGACCCGGAGTCCTTCGCGGCCTTCTACAGGCTCTTCGAGCGGCCCTTGCTCGGGTTTTTCATGAAGGCCACGAGCAGTCCCGAGCTGGCAGCGGACCTGGCCGCCGAGACGTTTGCCAGGGCGCTCGAGTCGGTGGACGGCTACGACCCGGGCAAGGGAAGAGCCGACCAGTGGCTGTTTGGGATCGCCCGCAACGTGCTGGGTTCCAGCGCTCGGGCGGGACGCGTGGAAGCTAGGGCGCGCGAGCGCTTGGGCATGGGCCGCTTGTTGGTCGACGACCACGCCGCTCGCACAATCGCGCGCTTGAGCGAGGAGAGCGGTGAGGAAGCGGTCCGGGCATTGGCGGCGCTTCCGGCGCAGCAGCGGCGAGCCATCGAAGCGCGGGTCATGGAAGGCCTGGACTACGTGGAAATCGCGGGCAAGCTGCGTTGCTCGCAGGCGGTCGTGCGCCAGAGGGTCAGCCGCGGGCTGAGCACACTACGAGCAAGATTGGCTGGTGGATGATGAGCATTCTCGAGCAGCTGGAGCGCGACCTCCTGGAGGCGGCCAACCGCGGACTCGCCGGCGGCACCCAAGTCGCGCTTGGACGGAAGACCCGAGGAGGGTGGAGGCGCATGACGAGGGGTTGGCGCTTGTCTTTGATCGCTTGCGGCTGCGTGCTGGCGAGCGCCACGATCGCGCTGGCCGCGACCGGTGTGATCCTCACAGGAGCACCGGTTCGCCCCGAATCACAGCCAAATCCAGCTGTTGGGCAAGGCGCCCCCGTGCCGGGCGCGTCCAGGTTGCTTTCGTTGCGTGTGCCCGATCCCGAAGGCGGTTTGGAGTGGGGGATGAAGGTCGTGCGTACCACTCGAGGGGAGCTGTGCATCCAGATCGGGCGTGTCCAAGACACGCAGCTGGGACAACTCGGGATCGACGGGGTCTTCCACGATGACGGGCGTTTTCACGCGATGCCAGCTGACATCTTGCCGGGGAGCATCAGGCAAGGGGTAAACGGCGGGGAGAACGATGCGACCGCCACGGTCAGCTGTGTCTTGACCGGTCAAGCGGTCGCGGGCGAGCATAGGGGTGTGGATCGCAGCGCGGGCGCCGCCAACGGCCGCGAAAGCGCGCGCCCCAGGAGCGAGCTGAGGGACATCTACTTCGGGCTGCTCGGCCCGCAGGCGGTGAGCGTGACTTTTCAGGCGGGCAGGACGCCGGTGACTATCCCCGTCTTGGAGCCGCTCGGCGCGTATTTGATTGTGCGCCGCGCCGAGCCCCGAGAGCAGGTGGGCGTCGGCGGCGCAAGCATCGGCAGCGAAGGCGATCTGCCGGCTTATCCGCCGCTCACCGCGATCGCCTACCGGCTCGCGGGCAAACTGTGCGAGCGTGGTCCGGTCGTGTCCCCTGGTGGGCACACCCAAGTCACCGACCCCTGCCCGGCACCGCATTGGCCGGCGGTCGGAGGCCTGTTGCCGCGGGAGCTTCACCAGCCGCTGCATGTGCGCTTGGAGGTCAGCCATCGCTCGATCGCGGGAGTGCTACTCAGTTTCAAAGCGCCGTTTGCGGTGAAGAGCGCCAAGCAGGACTACACGATCCGGATTCCGGGTGTCTCTTGCGGAAGGCAGACATTTGCTCACCGCCGCCCCGAAGAGATCGAGACCGGCTATGACGAGGTCACCCTTGGCCGGGACGTAGCCAAGGGCGCCGCTGTGACTCACCGGTTCTCGGCTGAGGATCTGTTCGCGCCGGTGTGCGGTCTGCCTTCCCACCCCAAAGCGGTGCACAGGAGCGCTGCCACGATTGAAGTTCTCTATCAGAGCTATCAGGGGGCGGCGCCGGTGATCGTGGGTAAGACGGTCGTTCGACGCGCTACCGGTGTGCCCCGGCGGGCAACAGGTCGCTAGGACGACTTGCCTTGGCAGCACGGACTATTGCGGCACGACGCTCCCGATCGGTGTGGCGTGCCTGTCGATCGCTTCCAAATCTCGGGATGGGGGCGTACGATCGGATGACCACCGCGTGCCGCCGCGCTTGTTGCGTGCGCATTCCCCTCTCCCGCGGGCGCACTTCGCTGCGGCGGCCGCGGTGGTTGCGCCCCCATGCGTCTGTCGTGGTCGACTTCGAGTCGAGCGCGAGGACACACGCACTAAGGCAAGGACAGGAGCAGCGCCAGCAGGTAGGCCACCAAGCAGCCGAGCACGAGGGCGGCCTCCACCTCATAGATGGGTAAGCCCGTACCGTCGGGGGCGCGCATGGTACGGACCAGGCCGCCGATGCCGCCGATGACCGCGAGCACGATCCCGGCGCCGACGAACCAGTGGATGCCCGTCTGCGTGAGAGAGATACGGGTGCCGTTGAAGTAGAGGCAGGCTCCGAGGAGCAGCACCGCAGTGACGATGCCGGCGCTGAGCCTCCCCCAGAAGTACGCTTTTTTGCGAGTCCCGAGCCAATGGTTGGGTGGGGCCGCGATCCAGGCGTCGTCGAGTACGAGTGCGACGAGCACGCTCATGGCGATTGCCATGCCGGCCGTGATCATCACGAACAGCGTGCGAGTGTCCTTGAGGTAGATGGACGCAAGGACCTCGAAGGCCGCGACGATGGCGACGATTCCTATGGATGTCGCCGCACCCGCGTAGAGCGCGGCGGCGGGCAGATCGGCGGTGAGCTTCTGCTCGGCGCCGATCGCCGCGAAGGAGAACGCTCCGAGCAGCGATGAGATGAGTCCGAGGACGAGGAGGCTGGTCGCTCGTCCGAGGGGAACGGCAGCTGCGTGATGGGAGGAGGTGATCTCGACTACGAGGACCACAGCGGGAACGACGAATCCACCGATCGCGCCGACGATGGGGGCGTATGCCGCGGCTCCCCTGCGCACGTCGTAGCCGTAGGGGGCATCGCAGGGGTTGGGAGAGGCTGGGCAGTTCGGTGGGGGCGAGGCGGGGGACCTCGAACATGGTCGTTGGAGAGCCTGGGGGGTGCGCACAGACACGCGCCGACCGAGGCTGAAAGCCAGCAAGGCGAGGAGGAGTGTGCTCAGGTCGCGTCGCAACGAAGAGCGGCCCTGTATATCAGACTGGTTCCCGGTAAATCCAAAAGCTCGTTGGACCAGGGCCTGAAAGCATTGCGGGGCGGCAAATCTTTTGAGGCACTCCTACGGTTGAACAGTGCCTTTCAGGGCCTAGGCCTCGGCGTGCGCTTGAGCGTGATGGCCTTTACCGAGGAGCGGGGCAGGCCGCTCTTGTAGAGCATGCTCGGAAGGACCATGTTCACGCGCACGTAGACGGTCACCTTGCCGCGCTTGCCCGCTAGCTTGGCCAGTGCCGCATGGTTCAGCTTGAGCACCAGCTTCAGCTTGCCGGCCGCGACGTTGCGCTCGATGACGTGGGCCAACGGCTTGATCGTCCTCGTCTTCTGTTTCTTGGCGGTCTTGTGCCGCGTGGAGGAGAACGCTGAGCTCTTGGCGTTCTTGATGATTTCCTTCTCGAGTTCCTCCTGCGCCTTGAGCATCTTGGAGATCGATTCAATCGTCTCGTTGGTGTCCTTCGTCAATACCTGGCCTTCGGCCTGTTCAGCGGGCGCTGGGGCGTGTGTGAGTTCGACGGCGCGCTGGTTGAGTTTTTCGATGCTCTGGTCCATTTCCTTGACCGAGCCGGCGTTCTGCCCACCCGAGGCGTCCACCTTCTTCGCGTCGGTCTCGGTGAGCTTCAGGTCCGTGGCGGAGACTGTGTCGAGTCCCGTGAGTCCGGGCAGCGTCAGCGGCAGCGGCGCAGGGCTCGGATTGGAGCCCTCGACGGAGCCTTCCACGGTGGTGCCGCTCGTGGGGACTTCGAGGCCGAGGTTTATTTCGTTGGGATACTGGCCGGGCGTGCCGGGGGGTACTTCTTCGGTGCCTTCGCCCGTGCCCATGCCAAGGAACTGGGTGCGTCCGCTGCTGGCGGAGTGCCGGGCGTCGCCGCCGTAGCCGGCTGTGATTTCGGGGAGGCCGCTGTTGGCGGTCTGATAGACGAGCGTGCAGCTGCCAACCGAGGGCGAGCCTGAGGTGGGTGCGAGCGAGCAGCTCGCGCCGCTGAAGGCGCCGCTGGTGCTCGTAAACGTCACGCTCCCGGTCGGTGTGACGGGCGTTCCCGCTCCCGCGTCACCGACCGCGGCGACGCAGGTGTTCTCCGAGGTGGCGAATTCGTAGTTGCAAGTAACGGTCGTGGCCGTGGGGCGCTTGGCTGATTTTTCGGCTTCTTCTTTGGCTTTCTTTTCGGCTTCTTCTTTGGCCTGTTTTTCTTTTGCTGGTCCTTCGGAGGTAGAGGATGAGGTGACTTCCATCCAGAATTCTCCGGCTTCGAACGAACCGTTCCCGCCGATGTTGCCGTCGCTCAGGATGCTCAGCGAGGGAATCACGTCATGTGACGCATAGCCCCCCTCGGTCTGAGAAAACGTTACAGCGCTTCCACTCTCGGTCCCTGTGAGGGCAAAATTGATTCCATCAACTACGGACGTCCCGGAGAATTCGCCGGTGGTCATGTTCATCTGCGTGACTGTCTGGGTGCCGTTGGCCGGTTGACGAACGCCGCCGACGAGAGGTCCCGATGCCCATGTCCCCTGAAGGTCATACGTCGGCGCCGCGGCAGAGGCCACAGAGGCGAGCACGAGGCACGCCAGCAGACCGACCGCGGCGCCCAAGGCCATCCGGCTTCTGTGCCAGTTTGCGCCCAGCCGCCCGTTTGCCGGCTGATGAGCTGCGCTGTGCTCGCTCGGCTGTCCACACTCGTCCATGTCACTACCTCCGTGCTCGTCGTCCCGTCGCGGCCGGCCAGATTACCTGGATTCGCGGGTGTCTCCAGAAGACTCTGGGGAGACGCACGCTCAAGAACGCCAAGAACTGGCGACCCAAGCAAAAAGTGCCTGCAAACAGACACAACCGTGGTCAGAGCACCCCAAGCCGGAGATACGTACCAGACACGTAGGCCGGCCCCTCAAGAAGGTCGAAGCGCTACCGTTCTGCCGATTCCTGGGGCATTGGAGAAGCGCGCGCTGACCCTCGTCGGCGAGGTGATCGGGCTTCTCGATCTCGATGAGCTCTGCCACGGCTTGCTTCGTGCGCTGCGCGAAGCCGTGCCCGCCGAGTGGTGTGCGCTGAACGAGCTCCCCGCCGATCTCCCCCACACAGTCTCGATTGCCGAGCCGGAGGTTCCGCCGGAGATGCATGTCGCGTTCGCCCGCTATGGCGCGCAGAACCCGATCGTCGAGTACTACCTGAAGACTCGTGACGGTCGCGCGATGCGCTTCTCGGACCTCATCACACGCCGCGAGCTCCACCGGCTCGCTCTCTACCGCGAGGTCTACAAGCCGCTTGGGGTGGAGTACCAGATCGCCTTCACCCTGCCCTCCTCCCGCCAGCGGATCCTGGGTATCGCGCTCAGCCGCGCCAAGCGCGACTTCACCGCCGTCGAGCGCGATCTGCTCAACCTGACGCGCCCCTATCTGATCCAGGTCTACCGCAACGCCCTCGCCCATACCGAGCTTGCGCGGGGCGCCGGCCGGCAGATCGTCATCGACGACCTGCGCGCGCTCGGTCTCACCCGGCGACAGGCCGAGGTGCTTCGTCTCGTGGCGATGGGGAGCTCAGACCAGGCCGCGGCTACCGCGATGGGTATCGGCCTCCGCACCGCCCAGAAGCATCTGGAGCACTGCTACCGAACGCTCGAGGTAAGCGACCGCTCGCAGGCCGCGCAACTGGCCTGGGCGGCGGCGAGAAGCGGCTGATCTCGCAAGCGATTCTCGTCACAATCCGGTGCGGCCTCCAGCCGAGGCTTGTGTAGAGCTCCTTCGCCGATGTCGAGGCTCTCCCGTGTGCCAACATGAGCGGCATGACCATGAGCGGTCGGCTTCCGGATCCCCACCTCGGGAAGGTCGCGATCGTCACTGGCGCCTCGCAGGGCATCGGCGCGGGTCTCGCCGGCGCTTATCGTGAGCGCGGGTATGCGGTGATCGCCGCCCGCTCGGTCGATCGGGACCTCGGAGGACCCCGGCGTCGTGACCGTCGAGGGCGACATCGCCGACCCTGATACGGCGCAGCGCATCGTGGAGGCGGCGGTCGAGCACTTCGGCCGGATAGACACCCTCATCAACAACGCGGGGATCTACATCGGCAAGCCCTTCACGGACTACACCCTCGAGGACTTCAATGCCCTGATCGCCGTCAACCTCGCGGGCTTCTTCCATATGACGACGCGCGTGATCAAGCAGATGCTCGGCCAGGGCAGCGGGCACGTGGTCAATGTCTCGACCTCACTCGTCGAGCAGCCGGACAGCGGCAGACCGGCCGCACTGCAAACTCTGACTAAGGGCGGCCTTGTCGCGGTCACCCGGTCGCTTGCGATCGAGTACGCCTCGCGCGGCCTGCGGGTAAACGCCGTTTCGCTCGGCGTCATCAAAACGCCGCTGCACGACGAGAGCTCCTATGCGGGGATGGGCGCATTGCATCCCGTCGGCCGAGTCGGCGAGATCGAGGATGTAGTTGGTGGAGTCCTCTATCTCGAGTCCGCGCCTTTCCTGACCGGCGAGATCCTGCACATTGACGGCGGCCAAAGCGCAGGACACTGATATGGCGTAGGACACTGATATGGCGTGATTATTGAGTCAAGTTCCAATGAGGGAGGTCGGCATGAGCAGCATCGACGAGCAGATGGTCTTGGCTCATTTCATCGTTTCAGACGATGTAGAGCGCTCCCGGCGCTTTTACACCGAGGTACTCGGCGGGAGGGTGGCGTTCTCCGGCCCCGGAGGGCTGACCTACGTCGCGCTATCCAACAGTTGGATCATCATCAACGTAGGTGGAGGCCCGACCGACGACAAGCCGGCGGTGACGCTACAGACGCCACGGGACCTCGACCGGGTCAGCAGCTTTCTCAATATTCGGGTCAAAGACATCGAGGCCGTGTACGCCGAGTGGAGCGCTCGTGGCGCTCAATTCCTGACACCGCCCAAGCAGCACCAGTATGAGATTCGCTGCTACATCCGCGATCCCGACGGTCATCTGATCGAGGTGGGGCAAACCACCGACCCAGACGGGGATTGGACTCCGCCTCAGTGGCCGTCGAGTGTGTCCGACGAGGAGTCATGACGACCGCGGTCATCGGCACCGGGACGCTCGGATCGGTCATCGCACGCCTGCTGGCCTCTGGTGGGGAGAGCCTGCGGCTCTCGAGCTCCGACAATGAGTCCGCGCGCGGGCTGGCCGCACAGATCGGTCCAGCCGCGGTCGTCGCCGGCGACAACCGCGACGCGTTGCGGGGCGCCGATGCCGTTGTCCTCGCGCTACGGTTTACCGCGCTTGAGGGCGTCATAGACGAGATCGCCGACCGGCTGACCGACAAGCTCGTGGTCGTTCCGAGCAACCCGCTCGGCATCGACGCACGAGGTAACGTCTCACGTGTCCTGCCGGACGGGCAAGCCTCTGGCGAGGTTGTCGCCGGATGGTTGCCGGCGAGCGCGCGCTTGGCGATGGCGTTTGGGACCATGTCGGCCGACATCTTGGAGTCCTCGGGCAAGCGAGCCCCGGAGCCGGCGGTCCTCTTCTACGTGACCGACGACGACCTTGCCGGCGAGGGAGTCAAGCGGTTGATTCGAGCAGCGGGCCTGGAGCCTGTGAAGGCCGGCGGCCTGGAGCAGTCCGGTCGACTCGAGGTGGGCGGCGACCTTCACGACCTCGTAGTCGGCCCCGCAGAGGCACGGTCATTGACCGGTGGGGCCTGATCGCTTCGGCGCCCCTGGCCGGAGGCATCTCTTCGGTCGGCCTTCGCCCGGATGGGCAGATCCGACAAGCGGCGCACGACGCCGTCCTGATCGGGAAGTTCATAGTCGGGAAGGTGCGCCCCGACCTCGATATCGCCGCGCATCATGGGCCTCCAATCGGAATTTCCGCTTCTCGCAGGCTCTCATGTTCACGCCTAACCTGGAGATCGGGGCACTGACCGCCGGCGGGTTTTGTAATGGACGCGGCGGGTTTCGAACCTGCGACCTCTCGCGTGTGAAGCGAGCGCTCTCCCACTGAGCTACGCGTCCGGGGCTTTGATTCTATTGGCTGCTGGACGTCCCGCGCATGCGCGCGTGGGGCCCAGCTTTCGCGCACATGAGACCAACTGCCGAGGCCCGATCGCCGACCGGCGAGAGCATACGCCTCACCCTTCCTTGGCCGCCCCGGCCGGGTGGGGCTCCAGGCGTACCGAAGGGATCGAGTAGGTCGCGGCCAACGCGGCGAGGCGCCCCGCCGGAAGCCGTGCGCCGAAAGCGCCGGGGCCACCCAGCTTTTCGTAGCCGGTCAACAGGCTCTTGCCGATCAAAGACAGGTTGAAGTGGCCGTCGTAGATCGCGTCTATGTAGAAGGAGGAGTTCGTGCGCGCATACTGGGCCGCAGAGGCCGGTCCCGAGGCGATCGTGCCGAGGGCCGCCGATACCAGTTGCCACGAGCGGGGCACGAGGCGCTCGTAGCTTTCGTAGAGCCCGGCGATGCCGGCGGCCGGGCCGGTCAGGCTGCGCGGTTCGGCCAGGAAGGCGGGCACGGGGATTGTGGCCGCCTTGGCGCTTGCCCGGGCCACGGCGCCGCGTAGGGCGGGGGAGGGCACCGGGGGCAAGCCTGAGGCGCTCGATGGCCAGGCGCCGGATCGCGAGGCCGCCACCTCGGCTCCTATGGCGCCCTGAACGGAGGTCAAACCGGCACTCACCCGCACGAGCTGGGTGCGCTCCAACGCCAGCTGGCGCGCGCTGGGCCCGTCCGAGGAGCCCGAGCCACACCCGGCGAGCACAGCCGCCGTCCCAAGGGCAAGCAAGCATGCGCGCTTATAGGCGCGCGCGCGGGGCACCCCCATGCGCGGCATCAACCCCCACCCGCCGGTGCCGACGGGACTCGCTTGGGACAGGGTCGCGAGGGGCCTCAGACGGCGAGCAGGTCCACCACGAACACGAGCGCCGAGTTGGCGGGGATCGTGGGCGGTGAGCCGGTCTTGCCGTAGGCCAGTTCGGAGGGGATGATGAGCTCGCGCCGGCCACCCACCTTCATGCCGGCGACGCCTTGGTCCCAACCCTTGATGACCTGGCCCTTGCCGAGCGTGAAAGCGAACGGTTCGGAGCGCTTCCAAGAGGAGTCGAATTCTTTGCCGCCCTTGTAGAGCACGCCCACGTAGTTGACGGTCACGGGGTCGCCCGCCTTCGCTTCGGGGCCGGTGCCTTTGATCAGTTCCTTGGTCACCAGTGTCGTGGGAGCGGCGCCCGAGGGGATCGTCACCGTGGGCTTGCTCGCCAGGGGACCGCTGGTGGGCGTCTTGGCGGCCGCGGTGGGTGTCGTGGGCGTCGTTGAGGTGGGCGTCGTTTCGCCCGCCACGTGGGGCACGGAGCTGGTGTCGGACTCGTTGCCCACGGCGATCGAGGAGCCGCCGGAGGAGCCGCAGCCGGCGATCAGGGCGACTAGGCCGAAGGCGGCGAGGGTCGAGCCGACGCGGGCGCGGAAATGCTTGGAGTGCTGCGAAGGAGTGAAGTTCATAACGGCGGGCAGCCTAACGCATCGGGGCGGGTGCGCGCCGCACCGTGGTTCGCCCTCTCCGGGCGGAGCGCGCACCGGGATCGAATTCGCCTCCGGCCGGGGGCCGAGCAATCGCGCTAGGATCGACGACGGACCGTGCTAGGCGGGGATGTAGCGGCGCCCTGAATCCGCAATCCGCTCTAGCGGGGCTGAACTCCCCTCCGAGGGGGTCCGCTCCGGTCGCTCCGCCGCCGGGAGCGTCGATGGCTCGGGTCCCTCGCGGTGTCGGCTCGTGAACCAGGTCAGGTCCGGAAGGAAGCAGCCTTAAGCGATCACCGGCAGGCGCGTAAGGGAGCCCCCGAACCGGAGTCCTCGGCGACGGTAGGCGCTCGGAATCCGGATTCTCGACGAGGGGTGCACGGTCCTTTTTTTGAGGAGGGTTCGTGCGGGTCTCGGCTCGGGCGCGCTTGGGAATCTCACGGGCCGTTCTCGTTCGACGCTTGTGGCGCCTCGTGCGGGTCTCGGCTCAGGCGCACTTCTGGAAGATCAACCACGAGCGGTTGCTTTGCGTGGCGGTGAAGCCGGGAGGGATGGAAACGGCGGCGTGGGGATCCTTGGGGTCGAGGATGTAGTCGCGTTCGACTTCGAGGCTGGCGGGGTCCACGTAGGTGCCCGCCTGGATCTGTTTCGCTTCGGCGCTCACGACGAGGCCGGGCCTGCTTTTCAGGTAGAGCGCGAGCAGTGGGACGGGCGCGTGGTTGGGTACGCCGACCGGGCCGCACGTCGGGGAGACGGCTTTGCTTTTGACGAGCGCCAAGAGGTCGCTCTGGATGCTTTCTTGGTGGGCCAGGTTGGAGAGCTCTTTGTGGGCCGATTTGATCTGCCCGGGCAGGGTGGCCAGGAGTGCGACGAGCACGAGGCTCCCGGCAACCATCCAGGGGGTGCGCCGACGATCGTCCTTGGCCAAGGCGATCCAGCCGAAGGCGCCGGCGCCGCAGAACAGGCAGAGGATGGCCGAGGCGAGGAACGCGTAGCGCGTGTCGATCGGCAGCCCGAAGGTTGCCATCAAGGCGAATACGAGGACCGCAACGACTCCCGCGATCGCCCCGAGACGGGCCTTGTCACGCAGCCACAGCAAGGACAAGACTCCACCGAAAGCGGCCCCCGCGAGCACGGCTGGGCGCAAGATTTCGCCGATGCGCCGCGGAATGTATTGGGGCACGTCGCCGATCCCGGTCGCGCGCCCCAGCGTGGCGGCCGTGTGTTTGGTGTTCGTGAGCGACCACATGGCGTTGCCGGTCACCGCCAGGTCGCTTGCGATCCAGAAGAGGGGCGCGGCCGCCGCGAGCAGAGCCAGTCGCGCAAGGTCCCGGCGCGAGCGCGCGGGGTCTTGCGCTGGCTCGACGGCGGGATTGATGGCGGGTTCGACGGCGGGTTCGACGGCGGGATCCATGGCGGGTTCGACGGCGGGATCCATGGCGGGTCCGACGGCGGGATCCATGGCGGGTCCGACGGGCGCGGACGCGCCGAGCGCCGCCTGGGCGCGCGAACGCTCGGAGGCCACGACCAGCAGGACCCAATAAATCCCAGAAAAAACCCAAGCCTCGGGTCGCAGCAAACCCGCCAAGCCGAGCAGCACGAGGACCGGGGCGCCGGCCCTGCGATGCCGCGTCTCGACCAGCAGAGCGCTCAGAACGAGCAGGGTGTAGGGGACGTCCACGTAAGCCCGCACCCCGTAGGAGAGCACGGGCACACGGGTCAGGAACACGAGCGCCGCCACGATGCCGGCGGCTCGCCCGAACCAGGCTTCGCCGAGCCGGTAGATCACCCAGCCACAGGCCGACAGGGCCAGGAACGCCAAAGCCACCACGATCGTGCTCTCGGCGCTCGCCCCCAACGGGGCCAGGGGGATGCCCAAGACCTCGATCAAGGGGTGAGGCGTGGGAGCGATCGGCAGTCCGTATTCGGGTGTTTCCCCACGCGTGATCTGCTGACCCCAGACCAGGGCGTAGAGGGTGTCGTAGTTCACAAAGCCCACACCCGCGATCAGCCACAGGACAAGCGCGCCGCCGAGTATCGCCAAGGTGGCAGGGCCCCAGCGGGTTGTGTATCGCCGCAAGGCTCCTCCCGCCCGCGCGCGCGCAGGCAGGCGCGTGGACACTCCTTTTGGTCGGTCCTGCGCCTCCACCTCGCCCCCGACTTGGGGGGCCCGCTTGATCGCGATCCTCACAGCGGCGCACGCTACCTGAGCGGGCCGCGACCGGGGGTAGACTGGCCAGCGTGGCTGCGCAATCGCTCTATCGCCGGCATCGCCCTCGCTCGTTCGCCGACGTGGTCGGCCAGGAGCCGGTCGTGCGCACTCTGCGTCACGCCGTGGAGAGGGGCCAGGTTCACCACGCCTACCTGTTCGTGGGCTCGCGAGGCACCGGCAAGACCTCTATGGCCAAGATCCTGGCCTCGTGCCTGAACTGCGAAGAAGGAGGCCCCACGGTGGATCCGTGTGGCCGCTGCGATTCGTGCCGCTCGATCGCCTCCGCCACCTCGCTCGACGTGATCGAGATGGATGCGGCCTCCAACAACTCGGTCGACGACATCCGTGACCTGCGCGACTCGGTCGCGTTCGCGCCCGTGTCGGGGCGCCACAAGGTGTACATCCTTGACGAGGCCCACATGCTCTCCCAGGCCGCTTGGAACGCGTTCCTGAAGACCTTGGAGGAGCCGCCCCCCAGCACCGTGTTCGTGCTGGCCACCACCGAGGCCTCGAAGGTGCCGGCGACCGTGGTCGACCGGTGTCACCGCTTTGATTTTCACCGGCCCACCGTCGAGCAGATCGCGTCGGTGGTGATGAGGGCCGCGCGGGCCGAGTCGATCCAGGTTCCGCCCGAGGCGGTCGCCGCGATAGCGCGTTCGGCCACGGGCAGCTTCCGCGACGCGTTGGGCACCATGGAGCAACTGGTCACCTATAGCGGCGCCACCATCGCCTTGGAGGATGTTCTGGCGGTACTGGGGGTGGCCGACGAGCAGCTCATCTCCGACGCGTTCGACGCGGTCCACGCGGGCGACGCGCGGGCGGCTTTGCACGCCGTGGCGCGCTGTGCCGACGCGGGCCGCGACGCCACATCGTTCACGCGAGACCTGGAGGGCCGGGCGCGCGAGCTCTTGGTGGTGCAGACCTTGGGCGATGTACCCCCCGAGCTGTCGTTGACGCCGGAGATCGACGAGCGCCTGCGCGAGCAGGCGCTCCACTTGGGGGCAGCCGAGGTCGTGAGGGTGCTCGACCTCTTGGGCTTCGCCCTGGAGGCGGTGCGAGCCGGCGCCGACCCGCGCACGCAACTGGAGCTGGCCTTGGTCAAGGCGGCCACGCCGGCCACCGACGGCTCGACCAAGGCGCTCTTGGCGCGCATCGAGCGGCTCGAGCAGGCTTTGGCGGGTGCCCCGCCGCCGCGCGTGCCGGTGGAGATCGCGCCGTCGCCGGC
>JBAURN010000206.1:0-28106 GCA_049581225.1 Solirubrobacteraceae bacterium | reverse complement strand
GACGAGCACCACGACGGCGGCGAGTCTCCGGCCGAGTCCTAGGCCGGGTCAGCTGAGCGCTTCGCTTCGCACAACCAGCGGCGCTTGCAAGATCGAGGTTGCGCCGATGAGGACCGAGGACTGGCCCGCGGTGGCTCGCATCTTTGCCGAGGGGATCGCCACCGGCAACGCCACCTTCGAGCACGAAGCTCCGAGCTGGGAGCGGTGGTCGGCGGCGCGCGCTCCCGAGCCTCGTCTGGTGGCGCGTGCGGCGGGCGAGGTGATCGGCTGGGCGGCGCTGAGTCCCACCTCTTCGCGAGCGGTGTATCGCGGCGTGGGGGCGGTCAGCATCTATGTCGATCCGGCCCACACTGCTCGCGGGGTCGGTCGGGCCCTGCTGACTGAGCTTGTCGTGGCCTCCGAGCGCGCCGGGTTCTGGACATTGCAGGCGGGCATCTTTCCGGAGAACGCGGCCTCGATCGCGCTGCACGAGGGCTGCGGCTTTCGCCGCGTCGGCGCGCACCGTCGCATCGGGCAGATGCCCGACGGCCGTTGGCGGGACGTGGTCACTTACGAGCGCCGCAGCGAGGTGGTCGGGCTGGGTTGACCGGTGGCGGGGATTGTGGGGGAGAAGTTCGTGCGTCTCGTGGCCCGCTTGGCCTTGGCGCTTTGCGACGGGGGCCTTGGTGGTGGTATTTGCTCGAGAGGGTGCCCTGCGCGCGCGCACGGCCAGATATAGAGGTCTAGTTCTTTAAGTAGGCCGCGTACGCGCGCAGGGCACCGTCGGGAGCGAAGCGTAGTCTGGCTGCGTGGCTCGTCCCCAGACCATTCACATCTGCTCCCAGTGTGGCCTTCAGTCGGCCCAATGGCATGGGCAGTGTCCTGGCTGCGCCGCCTGGAACACGTTCGTCGAGGAGCGCTTGGCCAAGAACGACGGGGAGCCCAATGGCGCGTCCGGGGCTCGCGCGAGCAGACGTGGCAAAGGGGCGCCGCTCGTGCCGCTCTCACAGGTCTCCGCGACGCCGGTCGCGCGCCTGAAGACCGGGATCGGCGAGCTCGACCGGGTGCTCGGCGGTGGCCTGGTCCCCGGATCGCTGGTGCTGCTGGGGGGCTCGCCGGGGATCGGCAAGTCGACGCTCACGAACATGGCGCTCGGCAACATCGCCGGCGCCAGACAGCAGACGCTGTACGTGAGCGGCGAGGAGTCGGCCGAGCAGGTCAGGCTACGCGCCGAGCGACTCTTGCCGAGCGCACTTGAGGTCCCTGTCCTGGCTGAGACGGACCTCGACGCCGTGCTCGAGGCGATCGCCTCGCACAAGCCGAAGGTGTGCGTGATCGACTCGGTCCAGACCCTGCGTTGCGCCGAGCTCTCCGGAGCGCCGGGCTCAGTCGGCCAGGTCAGGGAGGTGGCCGCCCGCATCATGGACGTGGCGAAGGCCCGTTCGATCGCGGTCGTGCTGGTGGGTCACGTCACCAAGGACGGCGCCTTGGCCGGACCGCGCGTGCTGGAGCACCTGGTCGACTGTGTGTTGCAGTTCGAGGGCGAGCGCGAGCGCCCCTATCGTGAGCTGAGGGCCCTCAAGAATCGCTTCGGATCGACCAACGAGGCCGGCCTGTTCGAGATGCGTCAAGGCGGGCTCGTGGAGGTCCTCGACGCGTCGGCGCGCTTCGTGGCCGAGGCGACGCGGGCGCCTGGAAGCGTGGTGCTGGCCGCCATGGAGGGCTCGCGTCCACTCCTGGTCGAGGTGCAGGCCCTGGTGGCGCCCTCGGAGCTGGAGCAGCCGCGCAGAGTGGTCTCCGGTCTGGATCGCAATCGCTTGGCGCTCGTGCTCGCCATCCTTGGGCGTCACGGAGGTGTTGGCGTGGGCGGTCACGATGTATTCGTGAACGTGGTCGGTGGGGTCCGCGTGGACGAGCCCGGGGTGGACTTGGCGATTGCGCTGGCGGTCGCCTCGGCGGCGCGGGGCGTCGCCTTGAAGGGCTCTCCGTGCGGGTGCTTCGGCGAGCTGGGTCTCACCGGAGAGCTGCGCTGGGTGGGGCATCCGGAGCGTCGCCTGGCCGAGGCCGCAAGGCATGGTCTCAAGGAGATATTGGCGCCGGCGGGCAGTGGCGAGGGGGCTCGCGAGGCGCCCACGCTGCGTCACGCGCTTGGACTTGCGCTTCCGGCAGCTAGAACTCGCCCGAAGTCGCTCGCCGCATAAAGTGGGGGCGCGATAAAAAAAGCCTAAATGCCCTAGAATGACCAGTCGTGGCCTCACGATCCGGTGAAGAATTTGACACGGAGGCGCGACCCGAGCCCGGCTTGGTCAGGGCGCTTGAGATGGTTGCTCCCGGCACGGCTCTGCGGGAGGGAATCGAGAGCATTCTCCACGCTCGCACGGGCGGGTTGATCGTGATCGGCGATCCCGAAGAGCTCAGCTTTCTGTTCTCGGGCGGCATCAAGCTTGAAATCGACTACACCCCGGCGTTCCTCTACCAGGTGGCGAAGATGGACGGGGCGATCATCCTCAACACCAACGCGACCAAGATCGCGATGGTCAACGTCCAGTTGATGCCCGATCCGACGATCCTCTCCCACGAGACGGGGACGCGGCACAGGACCGCGGAGCGCGTCTCCAAGCAGACGGACGCGCTCGTGATCGCGATCTCCCAGCGTCGCGAGGTCGTGTCGCTGTATGTGGACGGCGTCAAGTACATCCTCGAAGACATCACCGTGGTGCTCTCCAAGGCCAACCAGGCCTTGGCCACGCTGGATAAGTACCGTCAGCGCCTCGACCAGGTCTCCACGCGCTTGACCGCTTTGGAGTTCGAGGGTGGCGTGACTTTGCACGACGTGCTCACGGTGTTGCAGCGCTCGGAGCTGGTGACGAGGATGGCGGTCGAGATCGAGCGCTACATCGTCGAGCTGGGCAGCGAGGGGCGCTTGATCGAGATGCAGCTGGAGGAGACGATCCTCGGCACGACCGCCGAGAAGGCGGCCTTGGTGCAGGACTACCTGGCCGAGTATTCCGACGAGGCGTTCGCCTCAGCCCTGGACCAGATCGGACGCTTGGCCCACCAGGACCTGCTCGACTTCGGGCGCTTGGCGGAGCTGCTCGGCTACGACCGCAAGCTCAACACGCTCGACTACCCCGTGTCACCGCGCGGGCATCGCATTTTGGGCCGCATACCGCGCCTGCCCAGACTGGTCGTGACCCAGATCGTCAATGAGATCGGCGGTTTGGACGAGCTTCTGGCGGCGACCGACGCGGAGCTTGAGGGGGTCGAGGGCGTGGGGGAGATCAGGGCGAAGGACATCCGCGAGGGTCTTCGCCGCCTGCAAGAGATCAACCTCGTAGACCGCTACCTACAGACTTGACCTGACACACAGCCGGTCCGTGCCGGCGCCACATGCCGGCCCCATTTTGCCGGCGCGACGAAGGAGGACATCATCCCCGCAACAATCGAAGACGCAACATCGTTCATCGAGGAGCTCGAGGCAACCCGCGAGGTGGAGTGCATCGAGTTTGAGCTTGGCGACCACGTCGTGTATCCCCATCACGGCGCGGGCAAGGTGCTCAGCAAGGAGGACATGGAGGTGCTCGGCACCACCCGCGAGTACCTCACCATCAAGATCCTCCACAACGACATGACCGTGAAGGTGCCGACCGAGAACGCGGCCCTCGCGGGCCTTCGTCGCGTGATCGACGAGGAGACCGTGCAAAAGGTTCTCGCGGTGCTCCAGGCGGAGGTGTCGGAGATGCCCAAGAACTGGAACCGGCGCTTCAAGCACAATCGCGACAAGATCAAGACGGGCGACATCTACGAGCTTGCCGAGGTCGTCCGCAACCTGTCTCTGCGCGAGTCCGAAAAGGGCCTGTCCACAGGTGAGAAGCAGATGTTCACGCGCGCCAAGAAGATCCTCGCCTCCGAGCTGATGTATGCGCTGGACAAGGACGAGGAAGAGGCCGAGAGCTACCTCGACGAGCTGCTCGCCAGCTCGGCCTCGAGCCAGCTCGCCGGCGCGGCCAAGTAGCGATCGCGCGATCGTCCCCGTCCCGGCCGGGACGGGGATGGAGAGGCGCAGCTTGCATGGCCGTCGCGTTGATTGTTGCCGCCGGGCTCGGCGAGCGTCTTGGAGCAGCACGTCCCAAGGCGCTCGTCGAGCTCGCGGGGCGGCCTTTGGTGCAGTGGAGCGTGGACGTCTTGGCCTCGGTGGGCGCGATCGAGCGGATCGTGGTTGCGTTGCCGCCGGGCGTAGAGGCTCCCGCCGGCACCGTCGGCGTGCGTGGTGGGGCGGTGCGCTCGGAGTCGGTGCGTCTTGCGTTGGAAGCGACCGGTCCGGGGGACCCTGTGCTCGTGCACGACGCGGCGCGACCGCTGGTCAGCCCCGAACTGGTGAGCGCCACGCTGTCGGCCGTTGAGCAGCACGGGGTGGATTGCGCCATCGCGGCCACGCCGGTGACCGATACGGTCAAGCAAACCGACGCCGCTTTCTACGTCACGCGAACGCTCGACCGGGCAGGTCTGTGGGCGGTGCAGACTCCGCAAGTGTTTCGCCGAGACGCTTTGGAGCGGGCGCTCGACGTGGATGAGGAGCTGCTGGCACAGGCCACCGACGACGCCTGGCTGGTGGAGCGTGCCGGGGGGCGCGTCGTCGTGGTGGCGGCGCCGCCGGAGAACCTGAAGGTGACCACGCCGCTCGACCTCGACCTTGCCGAGCTGCTGCTTGGGAAGCGTCGAGATCGGAGCGCGTGAGCGCTACCCTGTGGCCGCGTCCGCCCAGGCGAGCCGGTCGCCCGCGCTGAGCCAGGCCGATCGCGTCGCGCTGGGCCTATCGATCGAGAAATTCGCCGGAGAACACATGCTTACCGACTACCACCTCCATCTACGTCCTGACGAGCTCGGCGCGACACCCGCCGAGTACTTCACCCAGGCCAACGCAGAGCGCTACCGTGAGGCGGCGCAGGAGCGCGGCATCGCCGAGCTGGGCGTCTCAGAGCACGTTTACCGCTTCACGCAGGCTCTCGGCGTGTGGCGGCATCCGCTGTGGCGCGAATTCGCGCACGACGACCTCGGCGATTATTGCGGTTTCGTGCGGGAGCAGACCGACCTGCGCCTCGGGATCGAGGCCGATTTCATACCCGGAGCGGAGGATCGCATCGCCAATCTGCTCGACGCCCACGATTTTGACTATGTCGTCGGCTCGGTCCACTTCCTGCGTGATCACGCCCTAGACATGGAGGACTACAGTGTTTGGGGATCTGGACGCAGCGCCGAGGAGATCTGGCGCGCCTATTTCATTTCGCTGGGCGAGGCGGCCCGCAGCGGCCTGTTCGACATCCTCGCCCACCCCGATCTCGTGAAGGTCTGGGGCAAAGACAAGCCCATGCCCGAAGGCGACCCGCGCCGCTATTACGAGCTGGCGATGGACGGGATAGTCGAGTCGGGCATCGCGATTGAGGTTTCCACCGCCGGATTGCGCAAGGCGGCCCACGAGATCTATCCCGCGCCGGCGTTCTTGGCTATGTGTGTCGAAGCGGGCGTGCCGGTGGCGCTCTCCAGCGACGCCCATCGGCCCGAAGATGTGGGCGCCGACTACGACCTCGCCATCGAGCTGCTCGATGGGGCGGGGGTCGGCGAGCTGTGCGTGTTCGAGCGTCGTGAGCGTCGCCTCGAGCCACTGGGAGCAGGTGTGGCGTGACGGCGCTCAGCGGCATTGGCTATGACTCCCACCGCTTGGTGGCCGGCCGCAAGCTGATCCTGGGGGGCGTCGAGATCCCAGGCGAGGTCGGTCTCGAAGGGCACTCAGACGCGGACGTGCTCACCCATGCGGTGATCGACGCCCTGTTGGGCGCGGCCGGTTTGGGCGACGTCGGCGAGCATTTTCCCGACAGCGACGAGCGCTATCGCGACGCCGACTCGTTGGAGCTGCTGGCGAGCGTCCTGCCGCTCGTGTTCGCCCAAGGCTTGGAGCTCGTCAACGTCGATGCCACAGTGGTGATGGAGCGGCCCAAGCTGAGTCCCCACCGCGAAGCGATTCGCGAGTCGCTGGCTGGCGCGCTCGGGCTGGCGATGCAGCGCGTCAACGTGAAGGCGAGCACGGGCGAGGGGATCGGCTTCGTCGGGCGTGGGGAGGGTGTGGCGGCTTTGGTCATAGCGAGCCTGCGGATCGCGGACTGAGTCCCGCCAATGCGCGCTAGGGTTGGCCGGCGATGCGAGACGTCCAATTGCACGACACGCGCTCAGGGGAGCTGCTCTGCCTAAAGCCTCGCGACCCGGGTCGTGTCGGCATCTACGCTTGTGGGCCGACTGTTTACAGCCGCATCCACATCGGCAATGCCCGCCCGTTTGTGGTGTTCAGCCTGCTCAAGCGGTTTCTCCAGCATGAGGGGTATGAGACGACGCTCGTCGTTAACGTGACCGACGTCAACGACAAGATCTACGACGCCGCGCGAGCCGATCCGGCGAGTGCGGATCCGGCGCTCCGCGCCGGTCGGCCCAGCGCGGAGCTGGCGGCGGAGATGACGGCCCTGTATGTCTCTGACACCGACGCGCTCCATCTCGGGCGCCCCGACCACGAGCCGCTGGCCTCCGAGACGATGGACGGGATCGTGGCCTACATCCAGGACCTGGTCGACTCCGGGCACGCCTACCCGGTCGAGTATGGACAGGAAGGCCAGGCGCCGCGCAGCGACGTGTTCTTCCGGGTGCGCTCGGACCCCGACTACGGCTCGCTGTCGCATCGTCGCATCGAAGACATGGACCAAGGCGAGGATGGATTCGGTACCCACCCCCCCTCCGAGCGCAAGGAGGACCCGCTCGACTTCGCTCTGTGGAAGGCCCGTAAGCCCGGCGAGGACACTTGGTGGCCCTCGCCATGGGGCGATGGCCGTCCCGGCTGGCATATCGAGTGCTCGGCGATGGCCGAGGACGCGCTTGGTGTGGGCTTTGACATTCATGGTGGCGGCTCGGATCTGTTGTTCCCCCACCATGAGAACGAGGCCGCGCAGACGCGCAGCGCGCGCGGACAGGAGCTTGCCCGTATTTGGATGCACAATGGCATGATCCAGCTCACCGGCGAGAAGATGGCCAAGTCGGTCGGCAACATCGCGCTACTGCACGAGGTCGTGGAGCACTACGACCGCGACGTGGTCGTCATGTATTTGCTCGGCGGCCACTATCGTCAACCACTGGCCTTCTCCGCGGCGGAGCTGGGCGACGCCGAGCGGCGTATCCTGCGCATCCGCGACGCCCTGCGCCGGCTGGAGGTGGGCCGGCCCAGTCCGCCTGACATGAGATCGCACGCGGACGCCTTCTTCGATGCGCTCGCCGAGGATTTCAACACGCCCAAGGCGCTTGCGTGCCTGTTCGAGTGGATCCGCGAGGCCAACCGTCGCGGCGAGGCTGTCGGCGACGGGGATTTGCGTGAGATGCTGGCCACCATTGGTTTTGAGGGGCTGGAGCCGCTCGTCGCCGCGGGGGACGTACACGCGATCGACCCCGAGGCGGTGGCCTTGCTGGCCTCGCGCGAGGCGGCGCGGCGCGAGCGCGACTTCGAGCGGGCCGACCGCTTGCGCGATGAGATTGCGGCGCGCGGCTGGGAGATACGCGACAGCGCCGCCGGTCCCGAGCTGATCCCGCTGTCGCGGTGATCGTCTACGGGCGCAACCCTGTGCGGGAGGCGCTGCGGGGCCGCCGCGCTCGTGGGGTCACCCAGGTGTGGGCGACCGCCGCCGCCGCCCACGAGCCGTGGCTGACCGGGGTTCAAACAAAGGCGTGCGCCGCGGACGAGCTCGAGCGTTTGTGCGGCTCGTCCGCTCACCAGGGCGTGTGCGCGGAGGCGGGCGGCTATCCCTATGTCGGCGCCCACGAGCTGGTGGGAGTGGACTCGCCCTTGATCGTGGCGCTCGATCAGGTTCAGGATCCCCAGAACTTGGGTTCGATCTGTCGCACGGCCGAGTGCGCCGGGGCCACGGGCGTGGTCATCGCCGAGCGTCGCGCGGCCGAGGTCACCCCGGCCGCGTGCAAGGCCTCGGCTGGAGCGGTTGAGCATGTGAGGATTGCGCGCGTGCGCAACATCGCCGACTTCTTGGGTGAGGCGCGCGAGGCCGGCTGCTGGTCCTACGGCGCGAGCGCCGATGGGGACACGGTGCCCTATACCGCACCGGACTACCGCGGTGGGGTTGTGCTGGTGGTGGGCAGCGAGGGCAGCGGGTTGCGCCCGCGGGTGGCCGGGGCGTGCGACCAGCTGGTGTCTCTGCCTCTGCGCGGGCGCATGGAGTCGCTGGGAGTGGCCGCGGCGACGGCGGCCTTGTTGTACGGAATCTTGCAAGGCCGCGAAGCCGGGCTTGACAAGGCTCCATAACTGTGCGAAGCTGCCGCGCATAACGCTCAACCTAAGGTTGACTTCATAGCTTTGGCGCCAGGGGAGGAGTGCGCCACTGAGCACGTTTTGGCCTGCATTGGCCGAGAAAGGATCTGCTCGTGGCACGTACCTTCCATAACACTCAATCTGAAGTTAAGGTTGATGATGGCTTCCTGATCGCTCTGGCGAAGCAGGGAGACCGCACCGCATATGACCGCCTGGTGCGCCGCTATCACGGCTTTGTGCGCCTCAAGGCCTCCTCCTATTTCCTGGCGGGGGGAGACTCCGAAGACCTCATTCAGGAGGGGCTGGTGGGCTTGTACAAGGCGATCAGGGACTACCGAACCGACCGCGAGTCCTCGTTCAGGAACTTCGCCGAGCTGTGCATCACGCGCCAGATCATCACCGCCGTGAAGACGGCCACGCGCAACAAGCACACCCCGCTCAACCAATACGTGTCGTTCTCCTCGACGCCCGCGGCGGCTGGAGACGACGTGCCCACGCTCGATCAGACGATCGCCGGTCCGTCGGTCAACGACCCCGTCAACAAAGTGATCTCCTCCGAGGAGCTGCGCTCGCTCGTGGGCTGTCTCTCGACGGCGCTCTCAGACCTGGAGAGCAGGGTGCTCTCGCTCTACCTCGACGGCTGCTCGTACGAGCAGGTTGGCGAGCACTTGGGGTGCGACACCAAGACGGTCGACAACGCTTTGCAGCGGGTCAAGCGCAAGGTGGGAGCCCACCTGCGCACACGCCTGATCGCCTCCTGAGGGAGTCCCGAGTCGAGCGCCTGCGCAATTCTCGACTCGGGACGCGCTCACGGCTAAGGGGCCGGTGGCCTCAACCCTGGCCACGCTCCAGCGGCAAGCGGCCTATCGGTCGGCCGTGGAGGGCCCGGGCTTTTTGCGGGTCTTGCCGCCGGGCAGGGCCAGGCGCAGGATCGTGCGGTGGACGCTGCCCAACTGCTTGCGTAGGGGGCCGGTGTTGTAGGGCAGGCCGTAGCGCTCGCAGATGTCCCGCACCCGGGGCGCGATCTCGGCGTAGCGGCTCGAGGGCATGTCCGGGTATAGGTGGTGCTCGACTTGGAAGCTCAGGTTGCCGGCCATGAAGTGGAATAGTCGCCCGCCTTCGATATTGGCCGACCCGAGCAGCTGGCGCACATACCAAGCGCCACGCGTCTCGTTCTCGACCTCGCGCTCGCTGAACGTGTAGGTCTGGTCGGGGAAGTGCCCGCAGAAGATGATCGAATGGGCCCACACGTTGCGCACGATGTTGGCCGTGAAGTTGGCCGCCACCGTCGCCTTGAAGGCCGGTCGAATGTCCTTCTTGCCCGTCGCCATAGCGGCGGCGGAGGCCGAGAGCAAGGGGAAGGCGACATAATCCTTGACCGCTTGGCGACGCGCCTTGAGGCCTATGGCTTTCAGCTCTTCGACCACCTGCTTCTTTGACTTCTCGCCTGTCTTGATCGCCTCGAAGTTGAGGTCGTGCAAAGCCACCCCCCACTCGAAGAAGCCCATCAAGATCAGGTTGTAGAGGGGCTGGAACAGATACACCGGATGCCAGGGCTGGTGGGTGTCGATCCGCATGATCTCGTAGCCCAGGTCGCGGTCCTTGCCCCTGATGTTGGTGAAGGTGTGGTGCTCATAGTTGTGGGAGTGGCGCCACGCGTCGGCCGGCGAGGCGGTGTCCCAGTCCCAGTTCTTGGAGTTGATGTCGGGATCGTTCATCCAGTCCCACTGCCCGTGCATCACGTTGTGGCCGATCTCCATGTTCTCGAGGATCTTGGCCACCGACAACGCCGCTGTTCCACCCAGCCAGAACGACCGCTTGCGCGAGCCGAGCAGCATCGCGCGGGCGCCCAGGACGAGGTAGCGGTGGAACTTGATCGTGTTCCTGATGTATTTGGCGTCGCGCTCGCCCAGGTCTGCATAGACCTCGTCGTGGATCCCGTCCAGCTCGCGGCCCAGCTGCTCGATCTGCTCTGAGCTGAGATGCGCCAGGGGGCTGTCGGGGTCTTGGGCAGCCGCGGAGCGGACGCTCGCGCCCGGGCTCTCTCCGTGTCGGTCGGGAGCTGCCTCGGCGTGTGGATCTGGATTGGTCGCTTGGATGTGTAGATCGAGACCGGTCTCGGAAGGTGGCGCTGAAGGGGAGGGGGGAGGGGTCGTGCGGGTTGGCGCTATCTGGCTCGCGGCAGGGCTGGTGGACATTGAAGCTCCTTCGCTGTCTTGGTTTAAAGATCGACTTCGACGGCGCCCTCGGGCGCGTTTACGCACGTGCGCACCATCTCCCCCGGCGCTCCGTGCACTCGGCCCGTGCGCAAGTCGCGCACTTGGCCGGCTCTCAATCTCCCCACGCAGGTGTGGCAAATCCCCATACGACATCCGTAAGGCAGGGTGGCCCCCGCCTCCTCTCCCGCGAGGAGGATTGGCTGCTCGCCGTCGCTGTGAGCGACGACCGAGCTCGAGCGGAAGCGAATCTCACCGCCGCTGCCTCGCTCTCCGTCACCGACGTGCTCGTCGGGCTGGAACCGCTCGATGTGCAGCTTGTGCTCGTGGCCGTGCTCCCGCCAGTGCTCGGCCAAAGTGTCGAGCAGTCCGGCCGGGCCACACACGAACGCCTCGCGCGTCTCCCAGTCGGGGCACGCCTCCTCGAGTTGCTCGGGGGTCAAGCGGCCATGGGAGCCGGTCAGCCGCAGGTGCAGGCGGTAGTCGGGATTCCCGCCCTCGAGGGCCCGCATCTCCGCACCGAAAATGACGTCCTCGGAGGCGTGGGCGCAGTGGATGTGTGTCACGTTCTCGACCTGCCCGCGGGCGGCGAGATGGCGCAACATGCTGATGATCGGAGTGACTCCGCTGCCCGCGCTCACGAACAGCAGCTTGCGGGGCACAGGGTCGGGCAGCACGAAAGTGCCTTCCACCCCGCCCAATCTCACGATCGCGCCCGGGCGCAGCCGGCCGTTCAGGAAGGGCGAGACCTTGCCGCCCTCGACCAGCTTGGGTGTGATCGAAATGCACCCATCCTCACGGCCCGGAGCAGACGTCAGGGAGTAGGCGCGCCAATGGTGGATCCCGTCGACCGCGATCCCCAAGCGCAAGTATTGCCCCGGAGTGTGTCCGGGCCACTCCCATCCCGGCTTGATCGTGACCGTCACGGCGCGATGTGTCTCGCGCTCTACCCGCACAACCTTGCCCCGCAGCTCGCGGGTGGACCACAACGGGTTGACCAGCTCCAGATAGTCGTCGGGCAGCAGGGGAGAGGTGAATGACCTGACGAGCGCCATCGCCCGCCTGCGGGTCTGAGGCACCTTGGGGACGGCGCCGCGCTCAGCCATGGGTCTCGGTGGAGGTGGTGTGACGGGTCTTGGTGGAGGCGGCGCTGTGGGTTGTGGCGGAGGTGGGGCTATGGATTGCGGTGGAGGTGATGCGGTGGACCTCGGTGGAGGCGGTGCCTGGGCGCTCGATGGCGATTCGGGTTCTGTTCATGGGGGCTCCGGCGACGGATTCGAGAGGCGTACACGTCTGACGTTCGGGCGGCTTACTCATCTACCCTGAATCAATGATACCTCAAATGAGGTTACATGCAAAATGGTATCCTCAAGTCGAGATGGCTGCTACCTCTACCGAGACCCGGACCGAGACCGACAGCGAGACACGAGACCGCGTCACCGAGGAGCTTCGCGACGTTCTTCCCGAGGGAGGCCTCACGATCGAGCAGCTCGCAGCCGAGGTCGGGATGTCGGTGCGCAACATCCGCAACCACCAGTCCCGCGGCCTTCTGCCCGCGCCCGAGGTCAGAGCGAGGGTGGGCTACTACGACGCGGAGCACGTCGCACGCTTGCGCCTGATCCTCGACCTGCAGGCAGACGGCTTCAACCTGGCGGCCATCGAGCGGCTCATGAGCTCCTCCGGTGGGGTGGCCGGTCGTTTGCTGGGCTTGCGCAACGCCTTGACCACGCCCTACGCGAGCGAGGCCCCCGAGGTGGTCACCGCCGAGGATCTCGAACGCCGCTTCGGCGAAGTCGACGCCAAGAGCGTGGAGCGCATCCGCAAGCTCAAGCTGTTGATCCCATTGGGTGACGATCGCTTTGAAGTACCCAGTCCCGCACTCATGAAAGCCGCGGAAGAAGTCGTCGCCCTGGGGATCCCTCTGCCGGCGGCGCTGGCCTTGGTCGAGCGGGTAAGTCGCGACTGCGAATCGATCTCCAAGGCTTTCGTCAGGCTGTTCCTCAAAGAGCTATGGGATCCCTTCGAGCACGCCGGCCAACCCGATGAGCGCTGGGAGGAGATGATCGGGGCGACCGAGGCCCTGCGTCCGATCGCCTCCGAGGCTTTGCTCGCAATCTTCAAGCAGCGCATGACCACCCAGGTCGAGCGAGCCTTCGGCAAGGTGCTCGAGCAGCAAGCCAAGCGCTCCGGATGATCGTCCCCGATAGACGCGGGTCGCGGGCGCGATAACGCTACATCCGGGCCGGTGGCGCCGGAACCATCGCCGGCGAGGTGCGCATCAAACGCGACGGCCTCGTGTTCATAAAGGCGAAGACCACCTCGCAGCCATCGCAAGGGAGGCGACGATGCGTTCACGCATGACCATTGCGGCCATTTTGGTCGTCATATCGCTGCTCGCCATCGCACCGGCGAGCGCCTCGGCCCACAAGCACCCCTCGCGGAGCGGTCGCTGCGCGATCAGCCTGCAGGCTCCGGCCCACATCGCGGCCGGCGAAGAAGTGCTCATCTTCGGTCGGCTTCGCTGCGTCAACCCCGCCAATGCCGCCCACCAAGAAGTCAAGCTGTTCCATCACATCTGGGGTCTGCCCGGCTTCACCTACGTACAAAGCGTCAAAACCGACGCGGCCGGCTTCTATGCGATCTCGCGGGCCGACGGCGTCGTCGAAACCAACCGGGATTGGTACGTGCGCGCTCGTGGCGCGCGCAGCGCCACCAAGCGGATCCGCGTCTCTGCCCAGGTCACACTCGATGGGCCTCCCGAAGGGCAACTGTCGACCGGATTTCCCAACCGCGTCACCTTCACCGGCACGGTTGCCCCCGCCGACATCGGCGCGCGTGTGATCCTCCAACGCCAGAGCTCGCTCACAGGCAACGAATGGCACCGCATCGACTCTTCCATCGTGCAGCCCGGCTCATCCAGTGGTTCGGGAGTCTTCACGATCGTGCACACCTTCATCGTTCCCGGCGACGCCAACATCAGGGTCCTGGTGCGCTCGCAACGGCGCAACGCCCCAAGCGAATCGAACGTCCTGGCTTACTCAATCTCCCAAGCCCAGAATCCGGCGCTCACGATCCAATCTTCGGCCGACCCAATCTCCTTCGGCGAAGCCGCCACCATCAGCGGCGTGCTGGCGAGAGGCCCGGGCCGTTCGGTCACGTTGACGGCCCACACGGCTGCCAATCACGGATTCGTCCCAGTGGCGCAGACCGTCACCAACGCCGCGGGCGAATACAGCTTCCCCGCACAATCGCCGGTCAACAGCACCTTCTATCGGGTGGAGGCGGGCCAGTTCGTGTGCCCGCCGAACGCCGTGTGTGCCGCCATTGCCTTCAGGCGGGTGTCCTCGGCCGTCTTGTATGAGGGCGTCAGGGATGCGCTCACCGCCTCGGCATCGCCAACCACGGTCCAGGCCGGCCAGACCGTCACCTTCTCCGGTGTCGTCTCGCCCGACCACACGGGCCACATCGTCTACCTGGAACGCCAAAACGCCCACACCCCCGGCTTCCACCCGATCCAGGTGTGGTTCGTTGGTCCAGGCTCCGCCTATGCGATCCCGCATCGCTTCTATGAGCCTGGGACCAAGGTCGTGCGCATCTATATTCCGGGCGGTCCCGAGAATCAGGGTGCGGCCAGTGCTCCGTTCAGCATCGGCGTCACCTCGGCTCCCGCTTCGAGCCTCACCGCTGAAGCGCCCGAGAACTCCACGTTGCCCCCCGAAGGCGAGTCCTAGGCCTGGGGGGCAGACTAGGAGCCAGGCCGGGCGGGGCGACTCAGAGGCCTGGCGCTCACGCGCCCCAGCCCCGACTGGGGCCCGTAGCCTGGCCGAGGCAACCCGCCGCTTGCGCCCAGCGGCGAGGCTCCGCCAAGCGTGGAACCTCCAAGGTCGCGCGACTCGACGCGATCCTCTCCGTCGCGATCCCCAGCGGCGAGACCATCCATAGGCGCGTTGCAGTTGGGGCAGCAGTCGCCAGCCGCCCAAACGAGCAGGGCGTCGGTCCAATGACGGCACTCCTTACAGCGCACCCTCTGACGCATCAACGGCCAATCTTCATTACGTCTTGGAGCATTCCCGAATGATCGCTGCTCCAAACCGTCCACCCAAAGAAGCTGCGATCGCCCATTTCGGGAGGGGATGCGCCGTCGAGACCCAAGTCCCTTGTTCAGCTCCCGGCGCTGTGGCCCAGCTCTTCGGATATCTCCTCCGCGCTTTCCACCACCAGCGGCACGAGCTGCTCCAGCACCTGCGAGCGCCTGAACGCCGAGTTGGCGGCAGCCACGTCGACCGCGCCTATCACTTCGTGGGAGCGTGACCTGAGCGGGGCCCCCACGCACCTCTGTCCTTCCACGTGGACTTGGTCGGCGAAGGCCCACCCCTGCTCGCGCACGCGCTCAAGCTCGGCCACCAGCTCCCCGCGCTCATCGCGCGTCCCGGGGTAGCTGTCGAGTACGTCTCCCAGCTCGTCCTCGGGCAGGTGCGCCAACAGCACCCTCCCCATAGCCGTCTCCGCCGCCGGCAGACGCGAGCCGCGGCCCAATCGCGCCGTCACTTCGACCTGTCCCTGGGCTGAGCTCCGCGCCCTGTCCACATAAACGATGTCCGCACCGTCCAGCAGGGCGACGCTGGCCGTGCAAGCACTGCGGTCGCGCAAATCCGAGATGTGCCCATGGGAAAGTTTGCCCAAGGCCGTGGAGCCGATCGCCGATCGCCCCGGGTCGCCGGCCCGCATCCCCAGTCTGTACTTGCGCATCGGGCCTTGCTCCAGGTAGTTGAGCGCGACCAACGTGGATGCGTAGCGATGGGTCGTCGGCCGGCTCATTTCAAGGGCTTGCGCGATCTCGGCGATGCCCAGCCAAGGTCGCTCCGGCGTGAATGTTCTGAGAATCGCCAGCCCCCTCTCGAGCGATTGCGAGTAGCGACCCTCGTGAGACGTTGGGAGATGCAAGATGCCTCCACGGATAGGGGACATGGTCGTCATCTGTTGGGCTTCCTTCCCTGTGCCTCGCAACATTCGATTTCGCCGCGCCCACGCGACAGCGACATGGTGCTCATCAAAGCCTCCACGGGCTAGTCAGCGCTGAATGATTCAGCGCTGAATCGCCGCTGCGCGGGACGTGTTGGGCGTGGAGATCGAGTCCTCTCCGATCACGGGGCGCCCGGAGGGGAGGCCTTCGAGCATCTCCCTGACCCCCTGCAGCCATTCGATGCGAGCGTGCCAAAAGGCAAGCTCCGCATCCCTGGAGATGACTCTGACCATGTGGTCCCACTCCGAACCCTCGATCGCCTCCGCTTCGGAAGCTCGCTTGAGATCCTGTACCCGCCCCAGGCAAACCAACTCCTGACCTTGGATCAGCTCGATCATGCGTG
Organism: Solirubrobacteraceae bacterium; assembly: GCA_049581225.1. Classification (GTDB taxonomy): domain Bacteria; phylum Actinomycetota; class Thermoleophilia; order Solirubrobacterales; family Solirubrobacteraceae; genus Palsa-744. The sequence goes on along the minus strand of JBAURN010000206.1, from coordinate 12,192 downwards.
GCGCGTCGTGCGGCCTGCACAGGGCGATCCTGAAGTGCAGGTCGTCGCGCAAGGGAGGCTCGGCCGTCGTCGAGAGCAACCACTCTTCGAAGGATTCGATCCCTAAAGCGGTCGCCTCATAGATCGCGCGCCGCCCACGTGAGCCGTTGCGCAGGGGCTTTCCCTCCTCGTCGACCCTTCGCACGAGCCCCTCGGTCTCCAACTTCTCAAGCGCCCAGTAGGGATAGGAATCGGCCAAGTCGGCGAAGCGCAGCTGCCTGCGCACGCCGGACGCGATCCGATACGCATAGCTGGGCTGATCGATCACCAACCCCAATACGGCGTGCTTAGCGGACACCGGTGTGCGGCTCGCTTTCTAACCAGTGGACTTCGCGCAAGTACCTGACAATAGTTGAGGGTTCTCCCTGCTTGGCTCTTTTCGGGCGATTCCCCGATTCGCCAGTCGTGCGCGGTGGTTTTGTTGCGGGGCGGAAGCTTCCGCCCCTCCCCGTTTGTCCGTTCATTGCAGTGGATGCGGATTGTGGACGGCGTCATGGAATGTTTCAGATTGTGCCGCGGAGTCGGAAACAAAAGGGATCGAACTTGGTGTTTTGTCCTCAGCGCGCCGGGGTTTCGAGCAGCGTGGCGATCGCCTTGCGAGCGCCCGGAACCTTCCGTCCGGCTTCCATCTCGATCAACGCGGCCTCGGAGATCAACGCCACGACCAGGCGAGCTGAGATCGGCGCGGGTGTCATGCCGATCGCGCGCACGCTGGGCTCGGCGAGTCGCGCGAATGGTCCTCATCGAGGACGCCTACAGTTTCACTCCCGAGGATCAGCCCGCGCGTCTGGCCGAGGAGGTAGCCCAGTTTGCCGGTGTCTAGATGACTCTTCGAGCTTCCTCAACCTTCTGACCGGCAGCCCAAACCACAAAATGGCGAATGGAAGCGTGCCCAGCGCCGCGGTCAACACTCCTGCTGTCACCCCAAACAGCTTTGTCGCTACGAGCAGCAGGCAGCCGCACATCGCAAGCGCCAAAAACGCCAGTCCCACAATCACCACACGGTTTGAGGTGAACACTATGTGACGCTTGTCATCGTGGCGGAACAGGAACCGATGCTGGGCCGAGGGAGCAATCGTGCAGACAGCCGCGAGCGCGGCCAGCACCAACGTCACGAAATACACGGCGCGCTCGAAGCTGCCCACGTGCACGAATCCGCTGTTGAACGGCACGATCAACAGGAACGCGAACAGAACCTGCACACCGGTGACGACCACGCGCAGCTCACCGATCATCTCCTCTAGGTTGCGGTCGAGGCGCTCCAGCTGAGTCTCGTGGCGAACTCCCCCCTCTGCAGGCTGCGAGTCCGGCATTCCAGCCAACGACAGTCAGCGTGGGGAACCGGACGGACGCATCCTCTGTGGCTACCCCGCTTGCCGGTTTGCCAAGCTCCCAGCCCTGATGGATGGCCTTGCCCCCTCTCATGGTGCGGAGCCTCACGGCGCCGATTGGCAGCCCGCGCCGTGGTGGGCTCGTGACACAGATTGATTGGCGCAAGGGTGGGTATGAAACCCAAAGCGCCGCTTTCGTCGGCAAACCGGAAGCGAAGTTCCGCTTCGTTTCACGGCGGCAGAGGCCGGCGCACTCATCGGCCGCCGCCTGGCGGCCGCCCTGAGGGTTGAGCCAACGAGTCAGCAGGAGGTCACGAAATGCCACCTCGTGGCGTGAAGAAGGGCAGTAAGCGCGAGCGCCAGTACGAACACATCAAGGACAGCGAGCGTCGACATGGCGCCTCGCTCAAACGTGCCGAGGAGATCGCCGCGCGCACCGTCAACAAGGAGCGTGCCCGCGGCGGCGAGTCGAAGACAAGCTCGCCCGGCTCCACCAGCGACATCTCCTCCGGTAGACGCGGCGGCCTTCGCTCCGGCAAACCCGGCCCGCGCGGTCGCACCCGCGAACAGCTCTACCAGGAGGCCCGCAAACTGGGTGTCGAAGGTCGCTCGAGCATGAACAAGGCACAGCTGCAGAGAGCGGTCGACAGCAAGAAGCGTTGAGCGGTCGTTCTCGCCGCGACGAACGAAGCATCCTCGGAGGGCCGGTGCTCGGCGTCAGCCTCAACCCAGTTGAGAGTCAGCCCTCCCCCTCGGCGCGTGCACGGCCCGCATCAGGCAGCCCAGCAAGTGCGACACAAGAGTGCTACCATATTGGAATGGCTGCTCGCCACCCGCGCCTAGGTGTAGAACGCGACTCTGAGATGGAACGCGCGCTCGCGCTCACCGAGCCGCTCCTGGACCCTGCGGAGACACGCTCAGCGGCAGCCCAGATCCGTGCGCTGACACTGCGCGGCGCGCAGGCCGTGCTCGCCGGCGCAAGCTCCGAGTCCAAGCTGCGGGCCCTGTTGGCTGAGCGCTACGGCGCCAGGCCGGCGAAGGGCAGCCTGTCAGAGCTCGATCCTCCACCCGGCATACCGGACCCGGCAGGGGCTGCGCCGGCGTCGGATGCGCTGCGGTGGGTTCGCGGCGAGTGAAGGCCGCCTATATCGACGCCTCTGCGCTGGTCAAGCTCTTCAAGGCAGAGCGCGAGACCGATGCCTTCCGGGCCGCGCTCGCCGATTGGTCCGTGCAGGTCGCAAGCGAGCTGATTCGTGTCGAGGCGATCTGCACGGCACGGCGTCTCGGTGATGAGGACGTGCTCGCGCGTGCAAACGAAGCCATCGAGCGGATCGATCTCGTCCCGATCTCACCAGGGATCATCGAGCTGGCAACTGGCACCCATACCCCCCCGCTTCGGGCGATGGACGCTATTCACCTCGCCACGGCGCTCACGATGCGTAAGGACCTCGGCGCTTTCTTCGCCTACGACAGCGACTTGTCCGCAGCCGCACGAGCCCAAGAACTCAACCCGCTCGCGCCGGAGTGACCGCAGCGTCCGCGTTTCGGCGGCCCTCAAACCTGCGCGGTGGCCACGGCGGTACGATGCAGGCGGTCTGCCGACGTAGCTCAACTGGTAGAGCGCCGCTCTTGTAAAGCGGAGGTTGCCGGTTCGATTCCGGCCGTCGGCTCTGGCCGCCCAGGTGCCCCTCTCATCACCGCGAGGTCACCGCAGCCCGATACACTTTTGCCCGTTATTGTCCGCCTTGTCTCGGTGGCAGCGGCAAAGAAAGACCTGCAAAAGGGTTAGAAATGGCGCCAGTCCTAATGATGGGGCGCCCTGCGAGAGTCACCTTAGAGGACGGCTGCTCTGGCCAGCTGAGCTACTCCGGCGAGACTGTCCGAGGGTAGCGGTCCAGCTGCTGTAACGCGACCCGCACGAACGGGTATCCCAATACATGGCCGCCTTGAACGCGATCCGCGACAGGACCCTCCAGCGGGGCGTCAACCGCCTGATCTACTGGCCCGTGAGGGCCGTTCTGCTCCCGTTCTTCCTGGCCTACTTTCGCCTGGAGCGCATCGGTCGCGAACACATCCCCAGCGCGGGGCCGGTGATCCTGGCCGCGAACCACCGCAGCTTTCTCGATCCCTTCGTGATCGGAGCGCTCACGCGCCGCCCCGTCTACTACATGGCCAAGCGCGAGCTGTTCGAGCGGCCCTGGCAAGCCTGGATTCTGAGCGCCTTGGGCGCCTTTCCGATCGACCGGGGCAGGGGCGACGAGCACGCCATGTCCACCGCCCGCGCGATCCTCGAAAGGGGCGATTGCGTGGTCATCTTTCCCGAGGGCACTCGCGTGCGGACCGGCCCGCTGGGTCAGCCCCATCGGGGCGTCGGCCGTCTTGCCCTCCAAACCGGAGCCCGCGTGGTCCCGGTAGCCGTTATGGGCAGTGAGAATGTGCGTCGCGGCTGGCGCATCCGCCCGTGCAAGGTCACCCTTCGCTGCGGTCGCCCCCTCGGGTTCCCCCGCGCCGAGCGTCCATCCCCTTCGATAGCCCTCGGTGTCACCGAGCGGATCTGGGCCTGTGTCGGTCTCCAGTGGCGCTGGCTCGGTGGCGCCGGTGCCCAGTCCGAGCTTGCCACCAACGACACGGAGCGCCCCGCCCGCGCCGCTTGAGAGCGTGAGCGAGAGCGCATGGAGGATAGGGTGCGATGAGTGGCCCCCCAGCCCCAGCGGTCCAAGGCGCAATTGGACGCCCAGTTCTCCGACCTGTATCGGGCTCACCTGCGCGACGTCTACAGCTATGCCTACTATCGAGTCGGCAACCATCACGACGCCGAGGACTTGACCGAGCAGACCTTCCTGCAGGCCTACCGTCACTTCGAACGTGCCCTGAGCGAGTCCCACGGCCGACCGCTGCGCCCATGGCTGATCCGCATCGCCCACAACCTCGCCGCCAACCTCTACCGCGACCGCTCTCGGCGGCCGGCCTCCCCCTTGGACGACACCGCCGAGCTGGCCGCCTCCCACACGACCGAGGACTTGGTGGAGGGCCGCGAGGAGCTTTCGCGTGTGCTCGACGGTGTGCGCCAGCTGCCCGACGACCGGCGCGAGGCCCTGATCATGCGCTTCGCCCTGGGTATGGACAACCGCGAGATAGCGCGCGCCATGGGACGCACCGACGGAGCCACCAAGGTCTTGATCCATCGCGCGATCAAGCAGCTGGAGGAGATCGTGGCCGTCCCCGATCTGGGAGAGCGCGATGACTGAAGCCGTCAACTTCGAGGGTCTCCTGCACGAGGCGCTCTCGCCGATTGAGCCGCCCGAGGACTTGGGAAGGCGCTTGGAGAGCACCTTCGCGAGCCTCGCCGAGAGCGCCGTCGAGGAGCTCGAGGCGTGGGAGCTCTCCGCGATGCGCGACCCCCGCAACTGGGCTCGTCCGGCCGCCGCCGTCGTCGTCGGGGGCACCGCCGGAGTGGCGCTTGTCGTGTTGCGCGCCCGCCATCGCCAGCCTTCGAGAGCCGGCGCGTTGCGTGAAGCTCAGCGAGTAGCCGAGCGTGCCCTTGGGGACGTCGGCGCGCAGGCGCGCCGCCTGCTCGGCGACCGCTGAGATCCGCTCTCTCGCCGGTCTCCTCCACGCCCGAGCGCCGTCTGTTTTGTCGCTGCGAGCGGCGTCGTCGGCGCCCGCCACTTGCAATTTCGTGACGTAGCGTTCACAGTGTCCTCCTCGGAACGATTCCGATTGTCAGGCGTGTATGGCACATTTCGATCACACCGAGCGGGTCGCGACTTCGGTGCGGACCACTCCTCCACAAGCGGCCCCCGCCGCGATGGGTCTCGCGGTCGCGGGATCGTTCGACCCGCTCGTGACGATTGCCGACCGCCTGTCCGAGCAGGCTCTCATGGCTCTCGTCGTCATCGGCGACCCACACGCTTTCGCGATTCTCTACCGTCGCCACGTCCGCTCGGCTGTGGCGCTGGCCACCCAAATGTGCTCGCGTCCCGCGATTGCCGAGGAGGTTGTCCAGGAGGCGTTTCTCGCCGTCTGGCGCTCCCGCCATCACTTCGACGCGCGCCGAGGCAGCGTACGGGGCTGGCTGCTCGGGATCGTACGCAACCGCGCGATCGACGTCCTGCGCCAGAGCGTCGCTCACGAGCTCCTCGACGCCAACGACCGTCCCCCCGAGGATCTGCTCGAAGCACCTGAGCACACCGACGGCGAGGTCGACCGGCGCGAGTTGGCCAGCGAACTGCTTCGCGCGATCGACGGGCTTCCGCCTGAGCAGAGTCGGGTGATTGCGCTTGCCTACTACGGTGGCTACACCCATGCTCAGATAGCCACCATGCTGGACACGCCGATCGGCACCGTCAAGGGCCGGATGCGACTGGGACTGAGCAAGATGGCCAGATCCATGCCCTCCACCATCTGATCGTCGCCCACCAGCTCGTTGCGGCAGTCCGAGCGACGTCTATGCGCTCTCCTCAGGGCTCGCTGCTAGCGTCTGCGCCGCCCATGGCCACGTGCTACCGCCATCCTTCGCGCGAGACCGGTGTCTCGTGCTCGTCATGCGGGCGTCCCATCTGTCCGGACTGCATGACACCCACCTCGGTCGGGATGCGCTGCCCGGAGTGCGCCAAACAGGCGACCAAGGTGATGACCATGCGCAACATGGCCACCAGGCCGCGCGTGACCTTCGCCCTGATCGCGATCAACGTGTTGGCCTATCTGGGAGAGGAGGGCCAGCTCACGATCAGCGGCACCTCGATCCACGGCCGCCTGATCGAAGAAGGCGTGCTCTACCGCTATGGCGTCGGCGTCGAACACCAGTATTGGCGCCTGCTCAGCAGCGCCTTCCTGCACGAGAATCTGCTGCACATCGGTTTCAACATGTACCTGCTCTATCTGCTGGGCATGATGCTCGAGCCGGCCCTGGGCTCGCTCAGGTTCGCCACGATCTACTTCACCTCGCTGTTCGCGGGCTCCTTCGGTGCCCTGTTCGCCACCTCCGCGCCCAGCCTGGGAGCGTCTGGGGCGATCTTCGGCCTCATGGGCGCCGCGGTAATCGAGCTCAGGGCACGTCGCATGAGCGTCATGGAGTCGGGCATCGGGGCGCTCATCGTGATCAATCTGATCTTCTCCTTCACCTTCGCCAACATTTCCGTGGGTGCCCACGTCGGCGGCTTGATCGGGGGCGCCCTCGCCGGCCTGGCGATCAGAACAGCCGACGATCGCCACCAGTCCTGGCTTGGCTTGGCGGCCTGCCTCGTGCTGTCGCTTGCCTGCATCGCCGGCGCCATCGCGGTGGCCGGCTCCACCGCGGCAGGCATCGCCTGACGCGTGCTTGAAGTCGCCGGGCCAGGGTATTCTGGCTCGGTGACCCTGCTCAGCGACAGCCAGATACACGAGCGGCTCGCCGCCGGCGAGTGGCGCCGCCAAGAGCAGTCGATCGTGCGTGAGTGGAAGCTCGACGATTTCGCGGGGGCACTTGCCTTCGTCAACCGAGTGGCCGAGGTCGCCGAAGAAGCCAACCACCACCCCGACATCCTTCTGCACGGCTGGAACAAGGTGCGCCTCGAGCTCTCCACCCATTCCGAGGGCGGCCTGACCGAGGCCGACTTCGAACTGGCGGCTCGCATCGACCGGCTCGCCTGAAAGCCGACCAGAGCTCCTGCTACGGTTGCCGGGTCGGCCACAGATGAAAGAAGACGACCAACCTCCCCGAAGTAGTTTGGCCAGTCCTATGGCCAGTCCGGCGTGAATGGGCTGAAGCTCATCATCGCCCTCGTCTTGGTGGCGATCAACGCGTTCTTCGTCGCTGCCGAGTATGCGCTCGTGCGCTCCAGGCGAGCCCGCCTTGAACTGATGAAGGAAGAAGGCTCGCGCGGGGCCGCCCTGGCCCTGCACCAGCTCGACCGCATCAACGAATACATCTCGGCTGTCCAGATCGGCGTGACGATGACCTCGATCGCGATTGGAGCGCTCGCCACACCCGCACTCGCGGACATCCTCAAGGGAGCCTTCGGCAGCACGCCCAGCCACGACGCCGCGATCGTCATCTCCGTGGTGCTCGCCTTCGCGGTGATCGCCGCTACCCAGCTGATCGCAGGGGAGATGGTGCCCAAGCTGTATGCGATCGACCGCTCCGAGATGATCGCCCGGCGCATCGCCCGGCCCCTGCAGGCCTTCAGCGTCCTGTTTCATCCGGTCATCGTGGGCCTCACGGCCGTATCCGGCCGCATCCTGCGCCTGCTCGGCGTGGACATGACCGCCCAGCGGGAAGGCGGCTCGCCCGACGAGCTCAAGCGCCTGATCGCCGAGTCCTATGCCGGCGGCCATCTCGACCCCGGCGAGGCGGGGATGCTCACCGGCGTATTCCACCTGCATGAGCAGGAGGCCCGCCAGGTGATGACCCCGATCCCGGCGGTCGTCACCGTCGACGTCTCTCAGGACGTTCAGAGCGCCCTGGAGCTGTGCATCTCGAGCGGCCACACGAGGCTCGTGGTGATCGAGGGCGACGATCGCGACCGGGTGCGCGGGCTCGTCCACGCCTCCTCCTTGGCCAGGCGCTTGATGCACGACGGTCCCGAGGCCTCGATCGAGCCGATCATGCACGAGGCGCCGATTGTGCCGGAGACCAAGCCTTTGGACGACCTCTTGGCCGATCTGCAGCGCCAGCGCACCTCCATGGCCGTTGTGGTCGACGAGTACGGGCGAGTCGTGGGCATCGTCACGATCGAGGACATCATCGAGGAGGTCGTGGGGGAGATCGCCGATGAGACCGACCCCGCGGCGGGCGAGGTACGAAGGCTCTCAGATGGGGACCTGTTCGTACGAGGCCACGTCTCGATCGCCGACCTGCTCGACTATGGGGTGGAGCTGCCCATCGACAGCGACGCCTACAACTCTGTCGGCGGCTTCGTCTTCGCGGAGCTTGGGCGCCTCCCCAGGCGTGGCGACACGATCAGCTCGGGCGAGTTCTCGATCAGGGTCGAGTCGGTCCACCACAACCGCATCGAGGCCGTCCGCATCCGCCGTCGCCGAACGGTCCGTACCGTCGAAGAGGAGCCCTCCGAAGCGCCTCCCGCCACGGGCTGATGGGAGCCTTTATGGACCAAGCTGGACGACGCGGGGCGTCGCAGCGTGTACTGGTTCTACGTAAGACGTCACGTGGCGTCCAGCGCCGGTCCATGAGACACGTCCGGCCCGCTGGGGGGCGGGCCGGAGCGTGTGCACTGGGAGGAGGCGGGTGTGCTTTTGCGACTGTGTCGCCCTTCAAGTATCCCCGCCTCGATGAAGCTCACCTAAAAGTGTGGTGAGCGTTCGTCAATAGTTGGCCTGCCGGGTTCAATAGGCCAGGAAACCGCGCTTGGTCTTGCGTCCGAGCGAGCCTTCGGCAATCAGCGCGTCCACCTTCGGGGGGATCGTCTCGCCGATCGTCTCGCCGATCGCCTTGGACACGTCCAAGCCGACCAGGTCGAGCAACGCGAAGGGGCCCATCGGGTGGCCCGCGCCGAGCTTCATGCAGGTGTCGATGTCCTTCGGCTCCATGCCCGTCTCTTCGAGCAGGCGAACCGCGTTGAACAGATACGGGAATAGCAACCGGTTGACCACGAACCCGGGTACGTCGGGGACCTCGACGGCGGTCTTCTCAAACGCCTCGCACAAAGCCAGCGCGCGCGTACGGGTCTCAGCCGTTGCCGCCTGCGGGAACACGAGCTCGACCAGCTTCATCTTGGTGACGGGGTTGAACACGTGCAGGCCCAAGAACCGCTCAGCGCGCCCCGAGGCCTCGGCCAGCCGCTCCACCGACAGCGAAGAAGTGGTCGAAGCGATGATCGCCTCGCTGTCGAGGATCGCGTTCAGTTCGGCCAGGAGTCCCGCCTTGACGTCGTGCTCCTCCACGACCGCCTCCACCGCGAACGACACGTGCGCGAGGGCGTCGAGCTCGGTCACGATCTGGACGTGCTCCGGGTCGATCTCCGCCTCCAGGCGGCTCAACGTCTTTTCGACAGTGGCCCGGGCGCGGTCGGCCGAGGCTTGCGAGCGGGCCAGCAGCAGTACCGGCCCGTGGTGAGCGGCGGTCGCGGCCAGGCCGCAGGCGATCGTTCCGCTGCCGATTATTCCGATGCGTTCGTTCAAGGCGTCGCTCCTCTGAGGCCGTTTGGTTGACTGACCAGTCAATCTAGGGGTGTCGAGCGGTACAGTAGAGGACCGAGGGCATTGCTGCACCCTGTTAACCGGACGAGCAAAGGACTTCCATCATGAGGCAAGCAGACGGCCGTGAGGTCGTGATCGTCGAGGCGGTTCGTACACCGATCGGTCGCGGTCACCTGGAGAAGGGCTACTACAAGGACACCCATCCCAACACCTTGCTTGCCAAGGTCTACACCGAGGTCATCGACCGTGCGGGCATCGAGCCGGCCGTGGTGGAGGACGTGGTGGCCGGCTGCGTCCAGCAATTCGGTGAGCAGGGCTTCAACATCGCTCGCAACGCCTGGCTGCAGGCGGGCTTGCCGATCGAGACGCCCGGCACCACGGTGGACCGTCAGTGCGGCTCCGCCCAGCAGGCGGTCAACTTCTCGGCTGCCCTGATCGCCGCCGGCGTGCACGACACGATGATCGGCGGTGGTGTCGAGCACATGGGCCACTTCCCGTTCGCGGCCGGCATGAAGACCCAGCAGGAGTTCGGCTTCGCCTTCACCCCCGAGCTGATGGCCAAGCACAACATCGTCGGTCAAGGCCTCGGTGCCGAGATGATCGCCGACGAGTGGGAGATCCCTCGCTCCGAGCTTGACGAGTTGGCGGTGCGCTCCCACAAACTGGCCCACCAGGCCACCGAGGAGGGCCGCTTCGAGCGTGAGATCGTGCCTTTCGCGGTCAACGGCGACACCTATGTCACCGACCAAGGCATTCGCCCCGACACCAACCTCGAGGCTCTGTCCCAGCTCAAACCGGCGTTCAAGCCCGACGGCAAGATCACGGCCGGCAACAGTTCCCAGATCTCAGACGGCGCCGCCGCGGTTCTATTGATGAGCGCCGAGAAGGCCAAAGACCTAGGCCTCACCCCCCGCGCAAGGATCGTCGATCAGACCACGGTCGGCTGCGACCCGGTCAAGATGCTCGAAGGGCCGATCCCCGCCACGCGTAAGATCCTGGAGCGCAACTCGATGAAGATCGACGACATCGACCTGATCGAGATCAACGAGGCTTTCGCGCCGGTCGTGGCGGCTTGGAAGCGCGAGCTCAGCCCCGACATGGATCGCGTCAACGTCAACGGCGGGGCCATGGCCTTGGGTCACCCTCTGGGCTCGACCGGCGCCCGCCTGATCACGACCCTGCTGCACGAGCTGGAGCGCTCCGACAAGGAGATCGGCTTCGTAACGATGTGCTGCGGCGGAGGCCTCGGCACGGGGACTTTGATTCAGCGGGTGTAGTCGTTGAGCGTCAGAGCTTTGGTCCCGCGCCCGTCCAGTTCACAGGGACGGGCGCAAGGGCCAAGAGCGCCTGCCACGTGGTCGCTTCGGTGTGGCCGCTCGGTGCTATCCCGTGGGCGCTCTGAAACTGCTCGAGGTTGGCCTGGGTGGTGGCGTCGAAAACGCCGGTTGTGGCCTGCGTGGGGATCGCGGCGGCCAGGTGCTCCTGCATCCACAGGACCGAGTCGCCTTTGCTGCCTTCGCCCAATTCCGACCAAGCTTGGTCGGGCGTGACGGTCGTAAGCGGCGCCAATGGCGTCGCCAAGGCCGTCCACAGACTGCTCGGCGTTTCCTGGAAGTCCCAAAATGAAATGCCGGCGGCTCCATAGAGCGGAGCCTCCTCGCGGAAGCGCACCACTTCTTCGGAGCTCGGTTTGGAGTAGGTCTGCCCGAGCGGGAAGATCGGCCGGCCATAGACTCGGTTTGAAATGAACGTGTTCGCGTAGGTCGTGTCCACCGAGTTGCCGATGTCCTTCCAATACATCTGGGGGGCGTTGAACTGGGCGCCTTCGGGACCCAAGAAGACCGAGTAGGGGAACGACGTGTGGTAGTAGACGTAGGGGAAGGAGGCCAAGCCGAGCGGATATGCGGCGCCGATCTTGGCCCTCAGGTCCGCGATATAGGTCTGCGCGGCCCCGTACTTGCCTTCGTACTCGGACTCGGCGTCGATCACCAGGCAGTCGGCACCATTGGCCACCGCCTCGGCTCCCAGGTTGGCCTCCCCGGCGGGATTGCTCCCATACACGTACTGCCAGGCGCATACCTTCAACCCGTTGGCGTGTAGCGTTTGCACCAATTCGGGGCTGAACTGGCTCCAGTAGTTGGAGGAGCCGTCCGAGCTCTTTATGTAGAGCGTGGTCACGCCGGCGGCGTGCGCCTGGGCCACAATCGAAGCGAGATTGCCGCCGTCGGATTGGCTCACATACCAAATCCACATACCCTGCCCATCGAACGCGCTACCCGAGGGCGCAGGCGCCACCGCCGAAGGAGCGGCCGGGGGAGTGGGGGGATGAAGGGCATAGTTGACCACATGGATCGGCCCATAGGAGTTGGAGTGGCGCCCACGGCTGAGCAGGACCATGAGCCGGCCCGAGTGGGCTTTGCCAGGTACGTGCACGATCATTCCCAGCGTCGAGTTGGCCAGGTGCGCGGTGGGCGAGTTGCGCGCGATTCTGGCCCCGACGCTGTGCGGAAAGGCCACCACCATCCCACGCTTCAGTCCCTTACCCTTGACGAGCAGCAGTCCGCGCACGGATACCTGGTGGGGGTTGGTCGAGCAGTGGACCGACGGCACGCAGGTCATGCTCGTGATCGTGACCCCCCCTGCCGGCGTGGCCCCGTGCGTGGGGCTCGCGGGCGCTGTCGCGCCC
>JBAURN010000205.1:0-13693 GCA_049581225.1 Solirubrobacteraceae bacterium | reverse complement strand
ACGCGGCCACGGTCACCTGAGCTCCCGTCGCGGCAAGCTCGCTCTCCAGCTCGCGAGCGCCCGGCGCGTCGATGCCACGACGACTGACGAGCAGCAGATGCTCGGCGCCGGCTTGCGCCAGCCGGCGCGCGAGGTCTGCGCCGAGCGCACCCGTGCCACCGCTCAGGAGCACGGTTCCCCGAGGCGGCGCCCAAGGATTCTCGCCCCCCATCGCCGATATGCGCGTCAGACGACGAACGAAGCTTGCCGCGCGACGAATTGCGAATTCGTCCTCTTCGCCGGTGCGGCCGAGGACGCCGCAGAGACGGTCGAGCAAGCGGGCGTCGAGTTGCGTTGGCAGGTCGACCAATCCACCGCCGCGCGCGGGTCTCTCCAGGCGCAGCGTCCGAGCAAAGCCCCACGACATCGCCTGCGATGGGGACTCGAGCCGATCCGAGCCATCCACACTGGTTGCCCCACACGTGAGAATCCACAGGGGCGCCTGGATCCCGGCGTCTCCGAGCGCTTGCGCGAGGGCGAGCGTCCCGGACAGTCCCACCGAGGCGGAGCGATCGCTTGCCCGCCCGAGCGCCAGCAGCGACAAGACCCCCGCGAATTGTGGATGGGCGGGCCCTGACCGGTCGGTAGATGGGAGCCCTGGGGAGTCAGCCTCGGCGAGGAGCATCGAAAGCCGCTCAACCAAACCATCGCGCTCGAGCTCCGCCGGCTCGAGCTCCAGCGCGACCGCGCTGCCACCGTGGGCTTCGAGCGCACCGGTCAAGTCCGCGACGGTAACCCCGCCTACGCACCCCGCGCGCGCCACCACCAGCCACCGGCCGGAGAGCGCGACCGGCGAATCCTCCACAAATGGCTTCCAGCGGGCGCGATACAACCACCCTGCGATAGTCGAGGACTCAGACGACTCCACGGAAGATCCCCGCTCGTGCCAGTAGTCGTGCGGCAGCTCCAGCCAGTAGTGCTCGCGTTGAAACGCGTAGGTCGGCAAGGGCACGCGCCGCGGCTCATCGCCCGTGAGAGCCTTGGTCCAGTCGAGCTCCACGCCCCTCACCCACGCGTGTGCCAACGAGCTCAGCAGCGCCTGCGGTTCGGGGCGCTCGCCGCGCAGCGCCGGAATGGCCATGATCGCCCGCTCGCCTCCCTGCTCAGCCGAGAAGCACTCTCGCGTCATCGCGCTGAGCACGCCGTCCGGACCGAGCTCCAGGAAGCTGCCGATTCCGTGCGTCCCAAGCCATCGGACTCCATCGGCGAAGCGCACCGGCTCGCGTGCCTGGCGCACCCAGTAGCTCGCTACGCAAAGCTCTGCCGCGTCGATCGCCCGCCCGCTGAGATTGGACACGAGCGCGATTGCCGGCTCGTGATAGTCGACCGTCGCGGCGACCCGCTCGAACTCCTCGAGCATCGCGTCCATCCGCGGCGAGTGAAACGCGTGAGATACCAGCAGACGCTTGGTCTTGCGGGCTTGGCCCTCCCACAGGCCCGCCAGCTCGAGCACCGCGTCCTCGTCACCGGAGAGCACCACCGAGCGAGGACCGTTCACGGCCGCCAGCGACGCGCGGCCCTCATAGCGCTCCAGCGACGCAAGCGCCTCGGCCTCGGTCGCTTGGATGGCAAGCATTGCGCCGCCGGCGGGCAGCTCGCCCATCAGTCGTCCACGAGCGGCGACCAGCCGGCAGCCGTCCTCCAGGGAGAACACCCCGGCGACGTGCGCCGCCGCGAGCTCGCCGATCGAATGGCCCATGACGAAGTCCGGGCGCACCCCGAAGCTGTGAATCAGGCGGGCCAGCGCGACCTCGAGCGCAAACAGCCCCGTTTGCGTGAACAGGGTCTGGTCGAGAAGGCGTTCTCCGGCGCCGTCGGCGGCGATCTGCTCTTCGCCGAAGACAACCGCCCGCAGCGAACGGCCGAGCAGCTCGTCGAAGTGGCCGCAGGCTTGCTCGAAGGCGTCCCTGAACTCTGGATAGACGCGGTAGAGCTCCCGGCCCATGCCGATGCGCTGGGATCCCTGGCCGGTGAACAGCAACGCGACTCGACCGTCGCCGCTGAGCCTTCCCCGCACCACGCTCTCACCGGGCAATGCGGGTGCCCCGGTCTCCCCGGCCAACTCGCCCAGACCGTCTATCAGGCCCGTGCGGCTGTCGGCGAGCACGACCGCTCGATCCTCGAAGCTGGGGCGACTTGCCAACGAGTGGGCGACATCCCTTGCGGAGGGCGCCGAGTCGTGTAGCGCGAACGCCTGCACTCGCCGCGCCTGCGCTCGGAGCGCACCGGCCCCCCTGCCAGACACGATCCAGGGAATGAGAGCTCCGTCATCGTGGCTCGACCCGGCCCCGACCGGAACATCCCCCTGCTCGAGGATCGCGTGCGCGTTCGTGCCGCTGATTCCAAACGAGGACACTCCCGCGCGCAGAGGCCGGTCCTCCCGGGACCATGGCACACTCTCTCGCAGCAGCGAGATAGCGCCGCTGGACCAATCGATCTCAGCGGAGGGCTCATCGGCATGAAGCGTCTTCGGCAGGACGCCGTGGCGCATCGCCATCACCATCTTGATTACGCCGGCCACACCCGCCGCGGCCTGTGCGTGGCCGATATTCGACTTCACCGATCCAAGCCACAGAGGGCGACCCTCCGGTCGCTCCCTCCCATATGTCGCCAGCAGCGCGTGCGCCTCGACCGGGTCGCCGAGCTGGGTGCCCGTGCCGTGCGCCTCCACGGCGTCCACGTCGTTCGGCGAGAGTGCCGCACTCGCAAGCGCCTGGCGGATGACCCGTTGCTGCGCCTGTCCGTTTGGCGCCATCAGACCATTGCTGGCGCCGTCCTGGTTGACGGCGCTGCCTCGAACGACCGCCAGCACCTCATGCCCGTTGCGCCGTGCATCGGAGAGACGCTCCAGCAGCAGCATCCCAACGCCCTCTCCCCAGCCGGTGCCGTCGGCTGAGGCGGCAAAGGCCTTGCAGCGCCCATCCGCGGCAAGCGCACGCTGGCGGCTGAATGCCGCGAACAGGGCAGGCGTGGAGATCACGGTTGCGCCCCCAGCCAGCGCGAGCGAGCACTCGCCCGCACGCAGAGCCGCGCATGCCAGATGCAGAGCCACCAGCGAGGAGGAACAAGCCGTGTCCACCGTCACGGCGGGGCCCTCCAGGCCGAGCGCATAGGCCACCCGTCCCGACATCACGCTGACGAGCGCGCCCGTCAAGGAGTGGCCCTCCAGTCCGCCGGGGGCCAACCATTGCCCCGCGTTGTAATCGCTGATGCTGCTACCGGCGAACACAGCGGTCGGGCTGCCGCGAAGCGCATGAGGGTCGAGTCCCGCGTGTTCGATCGCCTCCCAGGAGGCTTCGAGCATGAGACGCTGCTGAGGGTCCATCGCGAGCGCCTCGTGCGGACTGATGCCGAAGAAGGCGGCGTCGAAA
Source organism: Solirubrobacteraceae bacterium (assembly GCA_049581225.1). Classification (GTDB taxonomy): domain Bacteria; phylum Actinomycetota; class Thermoleophilia; order Solirubrobacterales; family Solirubrobacteraceae; genus Palsa-744. The sequence continues at coordinate 10,283 of JBAURN010000205.1, read as the reverse complement.
TGCCCGACGTCATAGACGAACCCACCCTCGCGGGCATAGGCGGTGCCTGAGCGATCCGGATCGGAATCGTAGAGGGCCTCCAGATCCCAACCCCGATCTGTGGGAAGGCTCCCGATCGTGTCGCCGCCGCCGGCGAGTAGACCCCAAAGATCCTCAGCCGAGCGCACGCCACCCGGTAGGCGACAGCTCATTCCGACGATCGCGATCGGCTCCATCGCCGGCGCGAGCGCGATCGAGGACTCAGACCGAGCCGTGGTGCCTGTCAGCTCGCCCAGCAGGTAGTCGGCAACAGCCGCGGGGGTCGGGTTGTCAAACGGCAGAGAGCTGGGCAGCCGTAGCCCGGTCGCCACTCGCAGGCGATTTCGGAGCGCGATCACGGCCCGCGAATCAAACCCCAGCTCCTTGAACGCCCGCCGACTGTCGAGCGCCTCCGGCGAGTCATGGCCCAGCACAATCGCGACCTGCGCACACACCAGCTCGTGCACAATCCGTTCGCGCTCAGCATGTGAAGCTCCGGCAAGGCGCTGCGCAAGAGGCGACTGAGCCACGGGGAGACTCGGGGCTTGTGGGATGTCCTTCTCGGCCGAGAGAACAGCTGATCCATCGGCGGAGAACGGCAGCCAGTGGCGCCCGCGACGAAATGGGTATGTCGGCAATTGCACGCGCTTGACACCCGTTTGCCATGTGACCGTGCCCCAATCGACGGACACGCCCGCCGCCCAGGCTTCAGCAAGACAGGACAGGAAGCGCGCGGGATCTCCCTGGTCGCGAGCGAGCGTTCCGATCGCGACCGCTTCCTCCGCCTCGACGTGCGTTCCGTGATCCCCACCGACCCACTCCACGATCTCCTGCACACTCACGGTGAGCACCGGGTGTGGGCTGACCTCGATGAACGCCTTGGGAGCGGTATCGAGCAAAGCACGCACTGTCCGCTCAAACTGAACCGGCTCGCGTGTATTGTGATACCAGTAGTCGGGGCCCAGCTCGACCGTGTCCAGCGGACCGCCCGTCACCGTCGAGTAGAACGGCACCTCGCCAGAACGAGGCGCGATGCCGGAGAGCGCTTCCAGCAGCTCCTCCCGCAGTGGCTCGACCTGCGGCGAGTGGGATGCAACCGTCGCGGGCACCTCGCGAGCACGGACGCCCTCACTCGAGCACACCTCGAGGAGCTCCGAAAGGGCAGTCGGGTCGCCCACCACTCCCACCGAGGCAGGCCCGTTGATCCCGCCCACAGAGATCCTTCCCTCCCACCGCTCGAGCACACCTGACACCCATCCGAGCGAGGCGGCTATCGAGACAACCCCCCCATGACCGACAAGGCTTCCCAGCACGCGACTGCGGAGGACCACCAGGCGCGTCGCGTCGCGCAAGGAAAGCCCACCCGCCACGTATGCGGCGGCGATCTCTCCCTGGGAATGGCCCACCACCGCTGTTGGACGCACACCACAAGCCCGCCACAAGTCGGCGAGCGACACCATCACGGCGAACAGGGCCGGCTGCACAACGTCGATCCGCTCCAGCCCGGGAGCTTCTCGCTCACCGCCCAACACCTCGAGCAGCGACCAATCGACATACTCGGAAAGCGCCTCCGCGCACGCGCCGATCCGTTCGGCGAACATCGGCGAGCCGTCGAGCAGCTCGAGCGCCATCCCCTGCCACTGTGAGCCCTGACCGGGGAAGACGAACACAGTGCCGCCCCTCGCGACCGGCGAGACCAAGCCCTCGATCACCCCTGCCGCCGGTCGCCCCTCGGCCAGCGCTCGCAAGCCACCCACCAGCCCGTGGCGATCGCCGCCCACCACGACCGCTCGGCGCTCGAATGGCTGCTTGCCGATCGCCAGCGTGTGCGCAACATCGCCAACGGCCGGCTCCGGGTCGCGATCCACTCGATCCAGCAGTCGGGCCGCCTGATCGCGTAGCGCCACATCGTCGCGTGCGGAGAGCAACCATGCCGAGTCTCCGCCGGCGAAAACGCTCTCCTTGGGCTGACGTTCGCCGGGTAGCTTTTGCGCTCCCGCTGCTCCGCTTACGCCCGCGAGAGAGGCGCCCGACGAGCGAATGCCGCTGGGCGCCTCGGCAAGCACCACGTGACAGTTGGTCCCGCCCACGCCAAACGAGCTGACGCCTGCGTATAGGGGCCGCTGCTCGTTCGCCCACGCCCCACGCTCGCGTTGGACCCGCAGCCCGAGAGCGTCCAGCGGGATCTCCGGGGGCGGAGCTTGGAAGTTGAGGCTCGCCGGGATCTCTCGATGCTTGATGCACAGAGCGGTCTTGATCAGCCCGAGGATCCCGGCGGCGCCCTCGAGATGGCCGATGTTGGTCTTCACAGAGCCAACGATCAACTCGCTCTCCCTTGACCGGGCAGCGCCCAGCACCGCACCAAGAGCCGACGCCTCGACGCGATCGCCAAGCTTTGTAGCGCTGCCATGCAGCTCGACGTACTGGACCTCGCCACGCTTGACTGCGGACTTACGGTATGCCCGCCGCAGCACCTCCTCTTGAGCCGGCTTGCTTGGCGCGGTCAATCCATCGCCTCCACCATCGTTGTTGACGGCGCTGCCGCGGATCACCCCGTAGATCGAATCTCCCGCCGCCAATGCGTCGGAGAGCGGCTTGAGCACCACCACGCCTCCACCCTCCCCCCGCACATAGCCATTGGCACGCGCGTCGAAGGTGAAGCAACGTCCATCGGGAGAGAGAGCGCCGAAGCTGGAGGCGCTCAGCGCACTGGCGGCGGAGATGTTCAGATGGACGCCACACGCCAACGCCACTTGCGACTCGCCATGGCGCAAGCTCTCACATGCCAGATGAACGGCCACCAGCGAGGAGGATTGGCCGGTGTCCACGGTCATGCTCGGGCCTCGCAGACCGAGGGTGTAGGAAACGCGATTGGCGATCAGGCTGCGGTGCAGGCCCGTGAGGGTGTGGTGGGTCGGCGCCTTCGTGCCACGCTCGCGCAGCAGATCGGCGTAGTCACTCGATATCGACCCGACGAACACCCCGGTCTGGCTCCCCTCCAGCTCGTCGGGGCGAATTACGGCGTCTTCGAGCGCCTCCCAGCACAACTCGAGCATCAGGCGCTGTTGAGGGTCCATCGACGCCGCCTCTATCGGCGATATCCCGAAGAAATCGCAATCGAAGCGATCCACCTGGTCGAGAAAACCCCCGTAGCGAGCGCCCTCCGCAAGCTCTGCTGCGCCGCCGGCCAATGGCCAGCGATCCTCGGGCGTTTCCCGGATCGCGCTCGAGGAGGCGAGCAGCAACTCCCACAGGGCCGCCGGATCGCTGGCCATCGGCGCCCGGCACGACATCCCGACGAGGGCGACTGCCGAGCCGTCACCCATCGACCGGGGCCCTCCCCATGTCCATCACGCAAGCAGGGCGCTCACAGTCAAGCCATGCGCCATACATGGCCGTGGTGGCCTTCTCCACATCCCCCATATCGATCACCCTGTTCGTCTCGACGACCACTTACCGGCCCAGTGAGAAACACTGCCAGTGATACTAAGACGAGCTAAGCACGGTTGTCAACCTGGCGCAACCAAAGCGTCCGGCGAGCGACGAACATACCTCTGCATATTGGCTCAGGCGCCCGCGGCGCCCAAGCTGCGCCTCGCGCCATCGGCCTCCAACGAACCAGGCCGCCCGGAGATAAACAGCCACGGTTGATTTGCTGTCGGCCAATACCGTATGCCAGACAGTGTCGATATTCTCACCGCTGGAGGCACCCCGCCGCCGAACTAATTAGGCTGCCCGCGAGCGGTACGCCTGAACGGCCTGGCAGCAGCGAGCGACATCCGAGCCTTAGAACACGATAAACATGATGTCTACCTCCCGAAAGGATCGCAAAGGAACTCAACTCGAGCGCCTGCGCGAGGGGATGCTCTTAGCCGCCGTCAGGCGCGGCTATGCCGGGGCGAACGTGGCCCAGGTGATCGCACATGCCGGGGTCTCACGGCCCACCTTCTACGAGTACTTCGAGGACCGGGACGACTGCTTTCTTGCGGTCCACCGCGAGATATCCGAACAGCTGCTCAAGCACGTGCAAGAGGCGGTGAGCGCCCAGCCTCCCGCGCGCGCGGTGCAGGCTGGAGTCGGAGCGATATTCGCACGAGCCCAGGTCAGACCTGAACGCGCGAGGTTCCTCGTGAACGAGACGCTGGCCGGTGGAAGGCGGGCACTGGACGCTCGCGACTGGCTGATCGGCGAGATCGAGCAGATCATCGAGCGGGCACGCGCGAAGGCCTCTCCTCGCACGCCAACTCCCGACCTGCCCACGCATGCGCTTCTGGGCGGTATCTGCGGGTTGCTTGCGCCACGTCTGCGTCGCAACGAATACGACCTCACCAGCGTCGCCGAGGAAATAGATGTGTGGATCGAGAGCTACAACCGCCCCCCGGCTCAACACCGCTGGCGCACACTCGACCCAGGCCCCGCCTTGGCGCCGCCCAGGCATATCTCGGAGCTGGCGCCTCCGCCGGCGCTGGGCCGCGGACGTCCCAGCCTGTCTGCCGCGAAGATCGCTCGCCATCAACGCGAGCGCATCGTGTATGCCACCTGCGAAGTGGCCGCCGAGCGAGGCTATACGGCCGCCACGATCGCCGACATCACCGCCAGCGCCGGAGTGGATCGACGTGCTTTCTACGCACACTTCCGCGACAAGCAGGAGGCGTTCCTGGCCGCGCACGAGCTTGGCTTCCAGCAGACGATGGCCGTCTCCGCCAGCGCGTTCTTCAGCTGTGAGGAGTGGCCCGAGCGAATCTGGGAAGGACTGCACGCGGGAACCCACTTCAATGCCACCCACCCCGTCGTGGCTCACGTCGGCTACGTCGAAGCGCATGCCGTTGGCAGCCCGGCCATACAGCGCGTCGACGACAGTCGAGCTGCATTCAAAATATTCGTACAAGAAGGCTATAGGCACACCTCCAATCCCCCGCCGCAGGCGGCACTCGACGCGCTCTCGGCGACGATCTTCGAGATCGGCTATCGCCACGGCCGTCAAGGGAAGCTTGGATTGCTCTCGCGCATGACCCCCCACGCCACCTATCTGGTGCTTGCGCCTTTTTTGGGCGTCGACGCGGCGGATGCCTTCATAGACGCCAAGCTGAGCAAACATCGACTCGCTCAGAGCCCGCCCCGACAGACGGTGCAAGCACGCCGTGGCACTGACCGCGACAAGCGTCAGAGCGAAGCGCGCGAGACCTCTGACGCCGTCGCGGTCGACGCCTGAGCGGCATCGGACGATCGACGGCTCGAGAGCGCGTCTGCCAAGCGATCGATGAGCTCACCCGCTTTCGCCACCGCGCGATCCACGAGCAAAAAGCCGTGCATCTGATCCTCAGCGTGGATGTGCTCCACCTCCACTCCCGCTGCCCTCAACTTCTCGACGTAGGCGCGGCCCTCGTCTCGCAGGGGATCGAACTCGGCGGTCATCACAAGCGTGGGCGGGATCTGGCTGAGGTCCGACGCGGCAAGGGGAAGCAGATACGGATCCTCCAGATCGTGTCCTGCCGGGACATAGCCGCGAATGGACCACCGGACAAACTCCATGTCGAGCGTGTAGCCGACTCCCCGCTCCTCGCGCGAGGGCCACACACCAAGGAGGTCGACCAGCGGATAGGCGAGGATCTGGTAGAGCGGCATCGGTGCGCCCAAGTCGCGCAGGAGCACGGTCAGGCAAGCGGCGGTGGTCGCGCCCGAGCTTTCGCCCACCAGTGCTATGCCCGCACGGTCGCCCCCGATCTGGGCGGCGTTGTCGAGCAGCCAGCGATAGGCGAGCTGCGCATCCTCGAGCGCGGCAGGGTGCTTGTGCTCCGGCGCCCTGCGGTAGTCGAGCGCGGCCACCAACCATCCCGAACGGCGGGCGATCCGCCGGCACAAACGATCGTGCGTGTCGAGATCGTTGAGGATCCAGCCGCCCCCATGCAGGAACAATCCAAGCGGCAGCACACCTTCACTGGGACGGTACAGCCGCATCGCGAGCGCGCCCTGTGGCGTGGGCAGCGAAATGTCCTGCACCGAGTGCAAGGCGATCGGCTCCCGCTTGGTGGTCAGGGCGGCTCGCATGTCCTCACGAGCCTGCGCCGGCGGCAGCGTGTATGGCTGCCGCGTACTGATGGCGCGCATCACGTCAAGCAACGCTTGAGCGTCTGGGTCGAGCCGGGTGCTCATCGACGCACAAGCATGTCAGAGGCGCTCATGTCCGCGTCAGTGAGATCGCGGTGAGGATGATCCCGTCACGGTCCATCCACCTGCCCGAGAGAGTACGCAACGGCCCGTGCTCCATCTGGGGCCCGGGCACAAGCAGACGAGCTTGGAAGCTGTGCGCGCGCGGGTCGAGCACGACGACGGCATCCTCAAAGCCCAACCAACGTCGCGCCAACGGAAACCACGCCTTGTACACGGACTCCTTCGCGCTGAACAGCAGCCGATCCCAGTGCACCTCGGGACGCTCTTCCGCCAGCCGTCGCAAGTACGGCAACTCCTCAGGCTTTGCGATGTCGCCGATCAAGCCATCGGGAAGTGGGGCGTTGGGCTCCGCGTCGATTCCAAGAGCCACGATCTCGCTGGAACGCGCGACCGCTGCCCCACGATAGTTCTCACAGTGAGTGATGCTGCCCAGCGCTCCGGTTGGCCACAGCGGCTCACCACGCTCACCCGTGGGAATCGCCACAGCCGCAAACCCGAGCGCCTGGAGGGCCTCGCGCGCGCACATCCGGGCGGTCGTGAACTCACGCCGACGCTTCTCGACCGCCCTCGCGACAACCTGCTCCTCCTCCGCGAAGAGCGTCGCATCGACTGGATCCTCGCGCCTGTCCACCACCGCGACACAGTCGGGCAGGATCTCCTCGATCACAGCGCCTCCGATGCCGGCGCGATTGGGCGCAGGAGGGCCCTCGAGGAGTTGCGACGACGCCACTCCCGCGGATAGCCGAGCGAGACCTCCTCGAAGCGGACGCCATCGCGCCAGGTGGTGCGTGGGATGTGCAGATGGCCATACACGACCGTGTGAGTCCTGAAGCGACGATGCCAATCGGCGGTGCGCGTGGTCCCACACCATTGAGCGAACTCGGGATGAAGCAGGACCTTCGTGGGATCGTCAATCAATGGAAAATGGGCAACGATCACGAGCGGGATCTCCTCATGCTCGCAAGCCTGCAGGCGGGCTTCGCTGTGGCGCACTCGCGCGTGACACCACGCCGCCCGGCTCGGATAGGGATCGGGATGCAGCAGGAACTCGTCGCTGCACACGACTCCAGCCTGGTGGGCAAGAGCAAGGGCCTGCTCACGCGTCGAAGCGATATTGCGACCAAACGAATAGTCGTAGAGCAGGAACAGCGGAGCGATCCTGAGCGGACCGCCGTCTCCATCCCACACCGCATAGGGGTCCTCGGGCGTCAGCACCCCGAGGCGTGCGCAGATCTCCACGAGGTGGCGATAGCGCCGCTCGCCACGGTATCCCGGCTCTTCTCCCGGCGTGGTCCAGAGCTCGTGATTGCCCGGAGCCCAGACCACCTTCGCAAAGCGCCGGGCCAGCAGGCCGAGCGCCCACTCGACATCGGCGATGGTCTCGCTGACATCGCCGCAAACGATCAGCCAGTCGGCGTCGCTCTCGGGTCGTAGCCGCTCGACGATGGCACGATTCTCTGGATGCGTGACATGCAGATCGCTCACGGCTAGAAGTCGCCCCGAAGCACCGCGCGCAGTTGTCATCGGACGAGCAATCGCCCGAGAGCGCCGGGGGTGGTGGTCATCGGCGCGATCTTACCCAGCCGTGTGCGCATCCCACCGAGCACAGTCCTGCGATATGCACGCGTCCAGCCCGACCAGCAGTCTGGAGCCCCCATGGGAGGGGCCGTCTTGCGGTACTGTCCGCCACCAATATCGTCCAACGCCTGAGAGGTAGCCACAGATGCCGCCGCTGATAACTCGCGAGGAAGCCCTGCGGCTCGGGGAGCTGGAGGATCACGCTGAGATCGAAGCGCTCGTCGAGCGTGCCTGGGCCGCGCGCGTGGAGCGCTTCTCGGACTCGACCGACATGTGTTCGCTGGTGAACGCCAAGTCCGGCGGGTGCGCGGAGGACTGCGGCTTCTGCGCGCAGTCGCGCTTTGCCGAGGCCGAAACGCCGCTGCACGCGATGATGGACCCCGAGCAGATTCTGGAACACGCGCGCGCGGCTGAGGCTGCCGGGGCGCATCGCTTCTGCATGGTCACCCAGGGCCAGGGGCTCTCCAAACGCGACTTCGAGAAGATCCTCGAGGGGGCGAAGCTGGTGGCCGAGAAGACCAACCTGAAGCGTTGCGCCTCGATCGGGCACATGTCCCCCGCACGCGCCAAGGCGCTCAAGGACGCGGGCATCCAGAGGGTGCACCACAACGTGGAGACGGCCGAGAGCTACTACGACGAGGTCTCGACCACCGTGCGCTACGAGGGACGCTTGCGCACGATCCAAGCGGTGCGCGAGGCGGGCTTGGAGACCTGCGTGGGCGGCATCCTGAATCTCGGCGAGACGCGCGAGCAACGGGTGGAGATGGCATTCGAGCTCGCCGCGATCGACCCGACCAGCGTGCCGATCAATCTGCTCAACCCACGCCCGGGCACCAAGTTCGGCGACCGCGAGTACATAGACCCGTGGGAGGCGGTCAAGTGGGTGGCGATCTTCCGCTTGATCCTCCCCGAAGCCCTATTCAGGCTGTGCGGGGGACGCGTGGAGAACCTGGGGGAGCTGCAGCCGCTGGCGGTCAAGGCAGGGCTGAATGGGGTGATGATGGGCAACTTCTTGACCACGCTCGGCTCCAGCCCCGAGGAAGACAGAGCGTTGTTTGAGGAGCTTGGCTTGAACGTGGCGCGCCAAGCCGACAACGGGGCCAACCCGAGGCCCGACAATCGCACGGGATGGCTGGACGGCGAGACGCCGGATGTGGTGGAGGAGCTGCTTGGCGGCGCGGATGAGCAGACCGACGAGCGGGTCGGTCCGCGGGAGGGCATCGAAGTACGGTTGTGGGATCCGTCCACTCAACTGCGCTTCAAGGCCAAGCACACCGTTCCGCCGCGACCGGATGGCGCGCGCAATGCCGTTCCGGCGGGCTGGGGCGACTGAGAACGTCGCTCGGATGAGACGGGCATGAGCGAGATCGAGGAGCGCCTCGCCGAGATCGAGCGGCTCGGGCTGGCGCGCCATCTGAGGCTCGTGTCAGGACCGCAGGGACCTCACGTGGCGCTGGATGGAAAGCCGGTGCTGCTGCTCTGCTCGAACAACTACCTGGGCCTGGCGGACCATCCCAAGGTGCGCGAAGCGGCGGCCGAAGCGGCCATGCGCTGGGGCGTGGGCGCGGGCGCCTCGAGGCTGGTGTCGGGCACGATGACGATCCACCGTCAGCTGGAGGAGCGCATGGCGGCGTTCGAGGGCAGCGAGGCATGTGTGCTGTTTGGCTCGGGCTATCTCGCCAATCTGGGCGTGATCGGTGCGTTGGCCGGGCCCGGCGATGCGATCTTCTCCGACGCGCTTAACCATGCTTCGATCGTCGACGGGTGCAGGGCCTCGCGCGCTCGGGTGATCGTGTATGGACACCTCGACATGGACCACCTGGCGCGCTGCCTGCGTGAGCACGACGGCGAGGGGCGGCGACTGATCGTGACCGACTCGGTGTTCTCGATGGATGGGGACGTGGCGCCGTTGGCCGAGATCATCGCGCTTGCGCGCGCACACGATGCACGAGTGGTCCTCGACGAGGCGCACGCCACCGGCGCGCTGGGCGAGGGCGGCCGCGGCGCGCTCGCCCGATCGGGTCTGCTCGGTCGGGCAGACGTGCTGATCGGCACCTTGGGCAAGGCGTTGGGCTCTTACGGGGCCTATGCCTGCGGGAGCGAGGAGATGGTGCGCTACCTGATCAACCGGGCTCGCCCGTTGATCTTCTCGACCGCCCCCGCTCCGCCCTCGGTGGCTGGCGCGTTGGCGGCGCTTGAGCTGCTGGCGGCAGAGCCTGAGCGGGTTGACGCTCTGCACACCGCCGCGCGCGCCCTGAGGGAGGCGCTCTCCTGCGAAGGCTTTGCGGTGATGCCAAGCGATATGCACATCGTGCCGCTCGTCGTCGGTGACAGCCGGGCGGCAATGCGCTTGTGTGAGGCCGCACTGGAGCGGGGCGTGTTCGCCCAGGCGATCCGCCCACCAACGGTGGCGGATGGCACTTCCAGGCTGCGGTTGGCGGTGATGGCTTCCCACTCGGCGGGCGAGTTGGAGCACGCGGCAGAGGCCTTGGCCGCCGCGGCGCGCGCGGTGGGGC